>NZ_CP018725.1:2016428-2352500 GCF_001908725.1 Xanthomonas vesicatoria ATCC 35937
ACACGCTGCCACCGTAGTCGGCGGCGATCTTGTCGCAGCTGCTTACGCCACTGATATCGAACACATTGCGCTCGGAAAAGATCTTCGATTCCTTGCCCACGCCATGCGCGTGCGAGAACGGGTAGACCTTATTGCTGGTGCTGCCGACGTGGTAGTTGTTGTAGAGATGCACCTGGCCGAAACGCACACGCGGTGCACGTGCGGAAATGTTCTCGAACAAGGTGTTGTGGATGGTCACCTTGAGCTTGCCGCTATCGGTGCTGGAGGCGCTGTCGCTGGAGCCGATCAGATCGTTTTTTTCGTGCGACTTGAATGCCGAATACGAGATGGTCACGAAGTTGGCGCCTTTCTTGACGTCCATCGCGCCGTCGTGATGTTGCTTGGGGCGACCATTGGCGGTGCCGTTCTGATCGTCGGTGCGACGACCATCGGTAAAGGTCACGTGGTCCACCCATACGTTGGTGGCGCCTTCCACGGTCAGCCCGTCGTATTCGGAATTCCAGTTGCCGGCACTGCCATCATCCGGATCCCAGACCGGCTCCGGGTCCCATGGATTTTCGATGGTGAGGTTGCGGATGATGACGTCGTTGGCCTTGACGTAGAAATAGCCTTCGCGGATTTCGGCGTTGCTGGTGATGCCGATCAAGGTGGTCTTGGTCGGGATATCCAGACGCGCGCGCGTTTTCATGTCCGAGGTCTTGGTGTAGGGCTTGCCTTCGCTGACATCGATGATGCCGCTGACCTTGATGATGCGCCCGTTGCTACCCACGCTCGCCTTCAACGCGCTCTTCAACTCGGCGGCGTTCTTGACCGTGTAGATGTTGGCAGCAGCGGCTTTGGAGCCGCCCTTGGTGCCGCCGTTCTGTGTCGCCCACCCAGTGGTTGCCACTTCCAGCGCAGGATCGGCGTTTGCAACGCCAGTGAGCAGCAACGACCCGACAAACAGCGACGCGGCTGCCGCCGTCGAAAATTTCGGCTTCATTTGATGTCTCCCTCGAATGTGTTCGATGCGCCGCGCGGCGGCACACCCCTCGTCTAGCGACTGCGGAACGTACTTTTCATCTCTGTAATATTCAGTTCCGCGACACGGATACTAGGAGCATCGCAATCGCTTGTATCTAGGCAATGCATCGATGTGCACGCGCAGTCACGCAAACGGTTGCGAGACACCAAAGAGAAGACAAAACGTTGTAATCAAGACACGCAGAGACAGCGCCAGGGACACTGCAGCGCAGCATGATGTGTGTCGCATCGCGGCTGGACATGCATTCAACGCAGCCTGTTGCTGCGATCACATGTGCGCGCTTTTGCTTGGGAAAACATCGACTGCAACTTACAGATGGCAAGCGCATACACGTTGTCCGCATGCTTGAAGCATTCAGTGCGAACCCTCTGCATCACGCCAAGACAGGCATCGAAATCGCTCTATGCAGTACAGCCGACAAACACATGTAGAACGTCTGCGATGCAGCCGACCAGGTGAAACGCATCGGCGCACGTGCACCGCTTGATGCGCGCCATGCGCAAGACAGCGTGATCGCAAACATCGCGCTACCCGACGTCGCTGCCGTGCTGCATGCACTCAACGGAACAGGCCACTGTGCGCCGCATCCGCCTGCAACACCCCCTGCGGATGCCACAGTGACGCGACTGGCTGCAGGGTTGTAAATACCCTCGGGCAAGCGCACACGTTTCATGCGCACAGCCATGGGCTTACCCACACGCCATGCGCGATGTCGGTGCCTGTAATCATCGATTCGATGATGGGCAACCCGCGAAGGCGCGGCTGCCGCAGTGCTTAGGAGAACCCTTCGAAGAACAACTCAATCGCCATCACCAACGCGTCTTCGCGTCCGGTGTGAGAAGGGTAGTAGCGCGGACGACGTCCGATCTCGTTGAAGCCTTCGGAGTGATAGAGCGCGATCGCCGAGGGATTGGACGGGCGCACTTCCAGAAATGCGCGCCGCGCGCCGCGGTCGCAGGCGCCCTTGATCAGCGCGCGCAATAACACACGCCCATGTCCTTGCGATTGCGCTTCCGGCGCGATGCAGACGTTGAGGACATGTGCTTCGTCGGCGGCGATGCTGATGATGCCGTAGCCGATGACCTGGCCACCCTGCTCCATCACCCAGCCCGGATAGCCGGCCTGCAGGCAATCGCGAAAGATGCTGCGCGTCCACGGAAACGGATAGGCGCGCAGCTCGATCTCCATCACTACGTCCAGATCGCTTTCGCGCATGGCACGCAGTGACGTCGGCAGCGGGGCGTTCATCGCACTCACGCCGGGTCCTGACGGCGACGCAGTGCGCGTAGCTGCGGCCACAACGCGCGCTTGGCAGCCGGGTTGCCACGCAACTCGGCCAGCGGCCAGGAAGCCATCAAGGCTTGCGTCGCCGGGTTGCCCGGGTCGCAGCCGGATGCGCGCAGCAATGCCATCTGCAAACGGTCGGGCAGACCAACGCGATTGCGCCGCTGCGGCGTAGCTGCGCCGGGCGCACGCGCCTCGGCCGGCGCGGTAGGCGCAGTGCGACGTGCCTGCGGTGCAGCAAGGGGAGCCGAGTGCGCAACACGCGGCTCACGCACTGGAGCGGACGCCGGCGCCTGCTCCACGACGTCAACCGGCGCAGGCAGCGCATCGGCGGTGTCACGATCCAGATACACGGTGTGCCCCATTGCCTGCAGGCACGACACCTGCAGGTCCGACCACACCGGCTCGTGCGCAGACTCGCTCATGGCTGCAAGCTCATGGCTGCAAGCTCATGGCAACTCTGGCACGCGCCGCCAGCGCCGCCACAGCCACATCGCCGGGCCGGACAAGGCATACAGCACGCCGATCACCAGCAGCGACCGCGCCAGGTCGATCACCAACAGCGCGATCACCACCGTGGCAATCGCCAGGGCCAGAAACGGCACGCGGTCGGCACGCGGGCCGCGCGCGCCGCCCTTGAAGCTCCAGAAGCGGATCCGGCTGACCATCAGCAGTGCCGATACCACCGTGACCGCCAGCGCCACGTAGCGCAGCTGCTCGCCGTCGAACCCCAAACTATCATCGGCGAACGCCCACACGAAGGACATCATCAGCCCGGCCGCCGCCGGGCTGGCCAGGCCGATGAACCAGCGCTTGTCGACCACGCCAACCTGGGTGTTGAAGCGCGCCAGCCGCAACGCCGCGCAGGCCGCATACAGGAAGGCGGCCGACCAGCCGACCCGCCCCATCACGTTGCTGTCGTACTTCAGCGCCGATAGCGACCAGTGGTACATCACCAGCGCCGGGGCCATGCCGAAGCTGACCAGATCGGCCAGCGAGTCGTACTGCACGCCGAATTCGCTGCTGGTATTGGTCAGGCGCGCGACCCGGCCATCCAGCCCGTCCATCACCGCCGCCACGAACACCGCCATGGCCGCCTGGACAAACTGACCATTGGCGGCGGCGATGATGGCGTAGAAACCGGAAAACAGCCCGGCGGTGGTGAACAGGTTCGGCAGCAGGTAAATCGTGCGCGAGCGCGGGGGCGGTCTCATTTCATCCATCCGGCAAGTGTAGGGCCTGAGGTCCGTCCGGCGGTAGCGCGCTTGCTGGTTCAGCGCCCTGGGCGCTCGATGACTTGCCAGCGCAGGCCGTGGATGCTGCAATCGCGGCGGAAATCATCCAGGGGAAGCCACATGCACCTGTCGTCCGGGCTCTGCGCCCTGTTGCTGCTGCTCAGCGCCACCGCGGGCGCCACCGACCTCTATAAGTGGAAGGACGCCAAGGGCGTGACCCATTACACCGAAACCCCGCCGCCGACCGGCCAGCGCTACGAATCACGCCGGATCGACGCGCGCAGCGGCACCGCGGCCATCGCCGCGTCGGAGACCGCCGCCCCGGAGTCGGCCGACTGCCTCACTGCACGCCGCAACCTGGAGCTGCTCAGCGGCAAGGGCGAGGTGACCATGGGCGCGGGCACCGACGGCAAGCCCGGCACCGTGCTGGACCCGGACGCCCGCGCCGCCCAGCGCAATCTGGCCGAAGCCGCCGCCAAGGCCTATTGCAAGCCGGCAGCGACCGGCGGCCCGGCGAGCTGAATTCGGGCCGAGCAGCGTCTGCGGCTATCAGGCGTTTGAGCGTGAGACGACGCGCCGCACCGTTGGCGCGCTGCATGTCGAAGGTGGCGCGGCCACCTCCTCAAGCCCTATGGCCGGCTCGCACCACAGGCCGACGCTCCGGCGTCACGGCCGCCTGATCGGGCGCACCGAGCGTCTGCAACTGTCGCTACGTAGCCCCGCGCAGCCACTGGCCGATGACCGGCAGGGCGCGACACTGGCAAACTATCGGCTTTCCGCCCAAGCGAAGCCCGATGCGTCTTTCCCAGTTCCACCTGCACACCACCAAGGAAACCCCGGCCGACGCCGAGCTGGTCAGCCACCGTCTGATGCTGCGCGCGGGCATGATCCGCAAGCTGGCCTCCGGGCTGTACACCTGGTCGCCGCTGGGCCTGCGCGTGCTGCGCAAGGTCGAGGCGATCGTGCGCGAGGAAATGAACCGCGCCGGCGCCGTGGAAGTGCTGTTCCCCACCATTCAGCCGCGCGAGCTATGGGACGCCACCGGGCGTTGGGAAAAGTTCGGCGGGCAGCTGCTCAAGATCAGCGACCGCAAGCAGCAGGAGTTCTGCTACAGCCCCACCGCCGAAGAGGCCGCGGCCGACTTCGCGCGCCAGGAGATCAACAGCTACAAGCAGCTGCCGCTCAACTTCTATCAGATCCAGACCAAGTTCCGCGATGAAATCCGCCCGCGCTTCGGGGTGATGCGCGCGCGCGAATTCCTGATGAAGGACGCCTACTCGTTCCATCTCACCGATGCGGACATGGCGCGCGAATACGACAACATGCGTGCGGCCTACACCCGCATCTTCACCCGCCTGGGTCTGGAGTTCCGCGCGGTGCAGGCCGACTCCGGCGCCATCGGCGGCGATGCGTCGCAGGAATTCCACGTCATCGCCGACTCCGGCGAAGACTCGCTGGCGTTCTCCACCGCCTCTGACTATGCCGCCAACGTGGAAACCGCCAGCGCCGCGCTGCCGGGTCCGCGTCCGGAGGCCGCCGAGAGCATGCGGCAAGTCGACACGCCCACCCAGAAGACCTGCGAAGACGTTGCCCAGTTGCTGGGCATCGCGCTGCAGCGCACGGTCAAGTCGGTGGCGGTGATGACCGCTGCCGGCTTCGTGCTGGTGCTGGTGCGCGGCGACCACGCGGTCAACGAGATCAAGCTGGCCAAGGTGGCCGGCCTGGCCGACTACCGCCTGGCCAACGAGGCCGAAATCCGTGACCACCTCGGCTGCGAACCGGGCTTCCTGGGCCCGGTGAACACCGCCCGCCCGATCCGCGTGGTAGCCGATCGCGATGTCGCGGCCATGGCCGATTTCGTGGTCGGCGCCAACGTAGCCGGCGCCCACTTGGCCGGCGTCAACTGGGGCCGCGATCTGCCCGAGCCGCAGACGGTGGCCGATGTGCGCAATGTCATCGAGGGCGAACGTGCCGCCGACGGCGGCGAGCTGCGCCTGGCCCGCGGTATCGAAGTGGGTCACGTGTTCCAGCTGGGCAGCCAGTACGCGCAGGCATTGCAGGCCACCGTCATCGACGAAAGCGGCAAGCCCGCGGTGCTGAAGATGGGCTGTTACGGCATCGGCATTTCGCGCATCGTGGCAGCAGCCATCGAACAGAACCATGACGACGCCGGCATCCTCTGGCCGGCCCCGATGGCGCCGTGGCAAGTGGTGGTATGCGTGATCAATCCCAAGCAGGACGCCCAGGTGGTCGCTGCGGCCCAGGCGTTGCTGGACGAATTACTCGCCGCGGGCCTGGATGCCGCATTGGATGACCGCGGCCTGCGTCCGGGCGCAATGTTTGCCGATATGGAACTCTTGGGCATTCCGCATCGGGTGGTGGTCTCCGAACGTGGCTTGGCAGCCGGTACATTTGAATATCGCGCCCGCACCGCCGAAGCGGCAGAAAACCTGGATAAGGCCGGATTATTCTCCCGCCTTGGGTGCTGATCAAACCGGTCAATCACGCTTCAATTGCATGAACACAAGGCGCCGATGTATTTCGGCGCATTTGTCATGCGGGTTTTCTGACATTATGATGGCCACCGCTGCCAAGGATCGGCATTCTTTCTCTCTCAATCTTCCGGAGTAACGATGTCGATCGATCTTTCTGGCCTGTCGGCCAAGCAGTTGGGCGCCCTGATCAAAAATGCAAAGAAGCAGCAGACCGTGGTTGCCAAGCGCGCACCGATCGCCAAGGTTCGCACGCAGCTGACCCGCGCTGCGAAAGCGCAGGGTTATTCCATCGAAGAATTGTTTGGTACCACCGCCAGTGCCGGTCCGGGTCGTCCGGCTGCTGCCGGCAAGCCGGGTCCACGCGCCGGCCGCAAGCTGGGCAAGGTTCCGCCGAAGTACCGCAACCCGTCCAATCCCCAGGAAACCTGGACCGGCCGTGGCAAGCAGCCGCGCTGGCTGGCCGAACTGACCGCTGCTGGCAAGAAGGTGGAAGACTTCCTGATCAACAAGGTTGGCGGCGGTGCAAAGAAGGCATCGGCCAAGAAGGCCGCGCCACGTAAAACCGTGACGAAGCGCGCTACCAAGAAGTCCAAGGCCGCTTGATCCAAACCAATAAAAACGCCGGCAGTGCCGGCGTTTTTATTGGGCGATTTTCTGGCCGCTCATAAATTCTTGCGCGCCGGAATCAACAGGTTCCCAAACAACAAACCGGCCATCAATGCCATCACGATATTGGTGACTGCCAACAATGCGGCTTGTCCGACACTGACATCCTGTTGCTGCACCAAGGTCAAAAATCCGCGCAGGCTGACGCTGCCGGGAACCAGCATGATGATGCCCGGCAATCGAATCAGCGCACCGGGTTTTTGCACCAACCGCCCGAACAGATTTCCGGCGGCAGTCAATGCCATGGCCGAGGCAAATACTCCAGCCGGGCCACCCCAGGCATGCCCGGCATAACGCGCAATGACATAACCGGACATCGCTGCGGCCATGATCCATAAATAATCGCGCCGATTGGCTTTGAACAACACCGCAAACGCATAAGCGGCCACCAGCAGCGACGCCCATTCCACCCACCCGGCCTGCGGACGCAAGGCAGCCACCTGGGGGTGCAGGCCGATCAATTGGGTCAGTGTCACCGCAATCACGGCGCCCACCGTGAGCTTGAGCACCGTGGTCACCGCACCGGCCAGGCGCGCCGTGCCAGACACCCAGTGCTGGCTGGCCAGTTCATTGAAGGCATTGGTCAGCGACATGCCTGGCAACAGCACCACCAGCGAGGCGATGATCACCGTATTAAGATTCAACGGCCCGACCAGCGATGCCACCAGCGCGGCAACCACGCCGGCCAGCAGGCCGGCCAGCGCTTCGCCTGCCTCCTTGGTTGCGGCACGCTTATCGGTGTACTGGGTCAGCAGGCCGATCGACATGCCGATTGCGCCAGCGGTGGCGATATCCAGCCAGGGCAACTTCCACAATCCGGCCACGCCGGCCGCGGCCAGGCCGAAGGCCAGCACCTGCAAGGTCTTGCCGCGCCGGTCCACTTCGCGGTCCAGGCGGCGCAGCGCGGTGTGCCCCTGCGCAATGCTCATGCGCCCGTTGGCCACGCTGTCGGCCACGTAGTCGGCCACGCTGAGTTTGTAGAGATCGTTCTCGCCTGGCGCCAGCCGGATCACACGGGTGATGTCGCTGGAGCCGATCGCCTTGGTCGGGTCGCTGAAACTCAAGATGATGCCGGTGGGATTGGACCAGGGCTCGCAATCCAGGCCCAGCTTTTGCGATAGACCCACAACCGCCGCTTCCAGCCGCTGCGCCGTGGTGCCATAGGAATGCAGGCGCCCGGCGATTTCCGACACGAAGGCGACGCGCTGGGCGTAGGTGGCACTGGCGGACGGGAGAACGACGGTGGCAGCAGACATGCGTGGCGGGTCGGATCGAAAAAACGCCGTGCGGCGAGGCCGTCAGTGTATGCCGCAGCGCGCGTGCCCGGCGCCCCGGTTGGCGGCTGCATGCACATCGCTGCGGTTGCGTCCCCATCTTTCGCTCACACCGGCGCGGTATGCTGGCGCCACGGACAGGCCACCCATGATCAAACCGCAACCTCCACGCATCGAACAAGACTCGCAGGATCAGGCACAGGTCCGACTCTCCGGCAGTTGGGTCCTGGCGACCGCTCTGCCCCAGGCCGAACTGCTGCAAGCCGTGCCCGACGGGGTGCGTCGTATCGACGCGCGCGGCATCGGGCAACTGGATTCGGCCGGCGTGCTGCAACTGCTGCGCTTTGCCGGTCGCATGGGGCTCAAAGAAGACGCCATCGATTTCCGCGATGAACACCAGGCGCTGGTGTGCACCATCGAGGAACTCAACGACGAGCGCCCCAAGCCCAAGCGCGACTACGGCTTCGTCGCCGCGCTAGACCGCCTGGGCCGCACGACCCACGGTGTCGGCCAGGGCATCCTGGAACTCAACAGCTTTCTGGGCGAAAACCTGGTCAAGATCATGCGGCTGATCCACGAGCCGCGCCGCTTCCGCCTGACCTCCACCGTGCACCACATGGAGCAGGTGGGCCTGGATGCGGTACCGCTGGTGGTGCTGCTGTCGTATCTGGTCGGCGCGGTGATCGCATTTTTGGGCTCGACCATCCTGCGCGACTTCGGCGCGGAAATTTATGTGGTCGAGTTGGTCTCCATCGCCTTCCTGCGTGAATTCGCGGTATTGCTGACCGCCATTGTCCTGGCCGGGCGTACTGCCAGCGCATTCACCGCGCAGATCGGCGCGATGAAATCGCGCGAAGAAGTCGATGCCATCCGCACCTTGGGCCTGGACCCGATCGACCTGCTGGTGATTCCACGCCTGCTCGCGCTGATCTTCACCCTGCCGCTGCTGACCTTCATCGCGATGATCGCCGGACTGGCCGGGGGCGTCACCGTGGGCGCATTCGATCTGGATATCCCGCCGCAGATGTATCTGGCGCGCATGCACGACACCATCCAGCTGCGGCATTTCCTGGTCGGGCTGTCGAAGGCGCCGCTGTTTGCGCTGGTGATCGGCCTGATCGGTTGCCTGGAAGGCCTGAAGGTCAGCGGCACCGCGCAGTCGGTGGGCGAGCGCACCACCTCCTCGGTGGTGCAGACGATTTCCTTGGTCATCATCCTCGATGCGATTGCGGCGTTGTGGTTCATGAAGATGGGGTGGTGATGAGGCGGGGATTCGACATTCGGGATTTGGGATTCGTGCAGAGCGTGAGCAAGGCACTTGCACTGCTATCTGGGAGCAAGGTGCTTTGACTAGTCCCCAATCCCCACTCCCCACTCCCGGCACCGAGACTGATGCCGACGACGACCAGTTGGCGATCTCCGTGCGCGGGCTGACCAACCGGTTCGGTAGTCAGGTCGTCCACGAAGAGCTCGACCTGGACGTGCGCCGCGGCGAGATCCTGGGCGTGGTGGGCGGCTCGGGCACCGGCAAGTCGGTGCTGATGCGCAGCATCCTGGGCCTGCGCGAGCCGGACGCCGGCAGCATCCAGGTGCTGGGTGCGGATGCGCGCTCGGGTCGCTTCGCCGACCGCCAGCACATCACCCGCAATACCGGGGTGCTGTTCCAGGACGGCGCGCTGTTTTCGTCGATGACCGTCGGCGAGAACGTGCAGGTGCCGTTGAAGGAACATCACGGCGAGTTCCCGGAACGCTGGTATTTCGAACTGGCGCTACTGAAGATCAAGCTGGCCGGCCTGCCGGCCGATGCACTGGACAAGCTGCCCTCGCAACTGTCCGGCGGCATGCGCAAGCGCGCTGGCCTGGCACGTGCGCTGGCACTGGACCCACCGCTGCTGTTTCTGGACGAACCCACCGCCGGGCTGGACCCGATCGGCGCGGCCGCCTTCGATCGTTTGATCCGCACCTTGCAGCAGGCGCTGGGCCTGACCGTGTTCCTGATCACCCATGACCTGGATACGCTGTACGCCATCTGCGACCGCATCGCGGTGCTGGCCGATCGCAAGGTGATCGCCAACGCGCCGCTGGCCGAGGTCGAGCAGATCGACCACCCCTGGATCCAGGAATATTTCCACGGTCCGCGCGCCCGCGCCGCGCGCGCGGCCAAGACCGACTCCACCGAGACCGCCTGAGCATGGAAACCAAAGCCAATTACGTCCTGATCGGCGCCTTCACCATCGTGGCAGGCCTGGCCTTGCTGCTGTTCGGGCTATGGGCCGCCAAATACTCCTCTGACCGCACCTGGCAGCAATACCGGGTGGTGTTCCGCGAGGCGGTCACCGGCCTGTCGGTCGGCAGCCCGGTGCAATACAACGGTATCGCGGTGGGCTCGATCACCGAGCTGACCCTGGCGCCGAACGATCCGCGCCAGGTGGTCGCGCACGTGCGGGTCAATTCCACCACGCCGATCAAGAGCGATACCCGCGCCAAGCTGGCCATCACCAGCCTGACCGGCCCGTCGATCATCCAGCTCTCCGGCGGCACGCCCGAGGCGCCGTCGCTGACCACCATCGACAAGAGCGATGCGCCGATCATCCAGACCACGCCGTCGGCGCTGCAGAACATCACCGATACCGCCAACCGCATTGTCGAGCGCATGGACGAAATGCTCTCGGACAAGAACGTGGCCAGCATTTCGGCCACGCTGCAGAACCTGGAAAAGATCAGCGGCGGGATCGCCGATCGCGATGAAGGCATGCAGGCGCTGATCGTCAGCGCGCGCGACGCCGCGCGCAATCTGGACACCACCCTGACCACCACCAACGGCACCATCAAGCGGCTGGATCAGAACCTGGTGCAGCAGTTGCCGGGCATCTTGAACAAGCTGGACGCAACGCTGGTCAAGCTGGACTCGGCCGCCGGCAATGCCGACAACATCCTTGGCGAGAACCGCGCCGCCATCAACAGTTTCGCCAACGACGGCCTGGGCCAGCTCGGCCCGACACTGACCGAATTGCGCGGCCTGATCCGCGACCTGCGCCGGGTCAGCGACAAACTGGACAACAACCCTGCGCGCTACCTGCTCGGCCGCGACGCACCCAAGGAGTTCGAACCGAAATGACTGCCATGCGCCTGTTGCGTCCCCTGTTGTGCGTGTCGTTGCTGGCGCTGGGCGGCTGCTCGGTACTGACCGGCGGCGATAAGAAGCCGGCCACGATCTATGCCCCCACCGTGCGTGTCACGCCCAATCCCACCTGGCCGCAGGTGACCTGGCAGCTGGCGGTTGCCAAGCCCAGCGCCGCACGCATCATCGACAGCCCGCGCATCAACGTGCGTCCCACGCCGGGCGAGTTGCAGGTCTATCACGGCGCGGGCTGGGCACAACCGGCCACCGATATGCTGGAAGACAGCGTGGTGCGCGCGTTCGAGGACTCCGGCAAGATCGCCGCGGTTGCGCGCATCGGCGCCGGCATCCGCTCGGACTACAAGTTGGCGATCGACGTGCGCCGCTTCGAAGCCGATTACGCCGGCCAATCGGTGCCCTCGGCCACCATCGAACTCAACGCCAAGCTGTTGCATTCGTCCGATCAACGCGTAGCCGCCTCGCGCACCTTCCTGGTCGCACGCCCGTCCACCAGCACCGACATCGCCGCGGTCGCCGCAGCCTTCGAGCAGGCGCTGACCCAGGTCACCACTGAGCTGGTCGGCTGGACGCTAACCACAGGGCAGCAGGACAGCCAGAACTTGCCGCGTTCGTTGTAAGCGCAAGCGACAGACTTAGAGCGGCTAAAAAGCCCAGCGAGCAGTCACCAGGTGGGCGCGGACGGCGCGCTCAGGACCGGGGTGTGCGAGTGGCACATGCCGATTCCGAGCACTGGCAGCGCCCGCCTGAGCGCTGCCGCAGAGCGGCTGATCTGCGGCCTGGCTGCACGTTCCTTGCCCGCCATCACGGGACACGCTGCAAGTACGTCCCTGTAAGCTCTTACGCGGCATCCATGCCGCGTAAGGTCCCGCGACGGTGAGCAGGCAAGGACCAGTCGCGTTGGTCGGTGCCCAGGGTGTCGGCAAAGCAACCAGCCACTCCTAACCTCAAGACGCGGCGGTTTCGTTCTTCGGTAAAACACCAGCCAACGGTCTGGTGCGGTGTCCTCGCCGCTTGCGGGACCGTGTGGCGGCATGGATGCCGCCACCGAGCCTCCATGGACGGATTCACGGCGTGTCCCGCACGCGGTGAGGGCACCGCGCACTCGACCGACTCAGCGTTGACCCGGACTTCTAGCTGCATCCCAAAGCTACGGCCAGCCAAAAACTGCGCTCATTGCCAAACGAACGCTCGCTACGTTTTGTTAGCCGCCCCTATCGCCGGGACGCACGCATCGCAATCTGACGAAAGGTCAAATTGATGCGTTCGCCGACCGGCTTTACGGTGCGCGGCAAGGCGTGTTTGTAATGGCGCTGGGTCTGTCCGCCCATCAGCAGCAGATCACCGTGGCCCAGCTCCAGCGTCTGCTTCAACGCCGCATCGTCGCGATGCTTGAAGGCAAAGCGCCGCGCAGCGCCCAGGCTGAGCGATGCGATCACCGGTTGCGCGCCCAGTTCCGGCTCGTCGTCGCTATGCCAGCCCATCGCATCGGCGCCGCTGCGGTAGCGGTTGACCAGCACGCTGTTGAACGGGCAACCGGTTTCATCCTGCAAGCGGGCGCGCACTGGCTGCAACGCCTCCAGCCACGGCTGCGGCGCAAACTGCGTGCCGGAGTAGCGATAGCTGGCATCGGCATCGCCGATCCAGCTGCTCAGGCGCGGCGAATCCACCACTCGCCCGAACATGCGGATGCGGTGGACCTCCCACTGCACCTGGTCCAGCAGGGCCTGCAGCAGCGCATCGGCGTGCGACGCGTCCAGCCATCCGCGCTGCCAGCTGATCTGCGCCCCCGGCAATGCCACCTCGATCTTCATAAGACAAACGCTAGCACGCGTGCCCAGAGCGCGTCGTTGGCAGCGGATGAATCGCGCCGATTTGCCGCCGTCACATGCAATCCCGGAAAATACGCAACAGCCATCGAGCCAACGGGAGTGGAGCAATGTCGGAAGCGGAAATCGGCGCGCAAGCGTCAGAGACGGTCGAACGTGACGTCATGGAATACGACGTCGTCACCGTCGGCGCCGGTCCGGCCGGGCTGTCGTTTGCGATCCGGCTCAAGCAGCTCAACCCCGAGCTAAGCGTGTGCGTGATCGAAAAATCCAGCACCATCGGCGCGCATATCCTCTCCGGCGCGGTGATCGAGCCCGGTCCCCTGGACGCGTTGCTGCCCGGCTGGCGCGATCACCCGCCACCGATCTGCGTGGCCGCCACCGACGACGAATTCTGGTTCCTTGGCAAGGACAGCGCGCGCAAGTTTCCGGTGGTGCCGCCGGGCATGCGTAACCATGGCAACTTCATCGTCAGCCTTGGCGCGATGTGCGCCTGGCTCGCTCCGCAGGCCGAAGCGCTGGGCGTGGAAATCTACCCGGGTTTTGCCGCCGCCGAGACGCTGCACGACGACAGCGGCCAGGTAGTGGGCGTGCGTATCGGCGACATGGGCGTGGCCAAGGATGGCTCGCACAAGCCCGGCTATACACCCGGTATCGACATCCGCGCCAAGGTCACCGTGCTTGCCGAAGGCGCACGCGGACACCTGACCAAGCGGCTGCTGAAGCGCTTCGACCTCACCGCCGACAGCGACCCGCAGGGCTACTCGATCGGCATCAAGGAGCTGTGGCAGGTGCCCGAAGGCCGCGTTACGCCAGGCAAGATCGTGCACACCATCGGCTGGCCGGCCGACAATCGCACCTACGGCGGCAGCTTTCTGTATCACCTGGACAACAACCAGATTGCGCTCGGCTATGTCAGCGGGCTGGACTACAGCGATCCGAAGTACCAGC
The DNA here is from genome assembly GCF_001908725.1 of Xanthomonas vesicatoria ATCC 35937. NCBI lineage: Bacteria > Pseudomonadati > Pseudomonadota > Gammaproteobacteria > Lysobacterales > Lysobacteraceae > Xanthomonas > Xanthomonas vesicatoria. The sequence continues at coordinate 2,030,326 of NZ_CP018725.1, forward strand.
CGTGGGAGGCCTTCCAGCAATGGAAGAACCACTCGCTGATCAAGACGCTACTGGAAGGCGGCAGCATTCTTTCCGCCGGCGCGCGCGCCATCGTCACCGGCGGCTGGCAGTCGCTGCCGAAGACGGAAATGCCGGGTGCGCTGCTGATCGGCGATACCGCCGGCCTTCTCAACGTGCCCAAGATCAAGGGCACTCATCAAGCGATCCGCAGCGGCATGCTGGCCGCCGAACACCTGGCGCAGTCGCATCTGGCCCCGCAGGGCTTCGACGCGAAACTACGTGCGTCGGACGCAATGGCCGAGCTGAAGGAAGTACGCAACATCAAACCCGGCTTCAAGAAAGGCCTGTGGTTTGGCCTGCTCAATGCTGCCTGGGAAACCGCGCTCAAGGGCGCCTCGCCCTGGACGCTGAAGAACAAGGCGGACTGGTCGGCGTTGCACAAGCTCGGCGACTACGAACAACCCAAGCGCGACTACGGCACGCGTGAACTGGCCCCGCGCGACCGCCTGCAGGCGGTGTACTTCGCCGCCACCGAGCATGACGAAGACCAACCGGTGCACCTGAAAGTCCTGGACACCGACGTCTGCGCCACCCGCTGCGTGGAGGAGTACGACAACCCCTGCACCCGCTTCTGCCCGGCCAACGTCTACGAAATGGTCGCAGACACCGCCAGCCCCTCCGGCAAGCGCCTGCAGATCAACGCCGCCAACTGCGTGCACTGCAAGACCTGCGACATCAAGGACCCCTACGAGATCATCACCTGGGTCACACCGGAGGGGGGTTCGGGACCGAACTACCAGAATCTGTGAATTCGCCTCGCCGTCCGATCCAGACACGCCTGCGCAACTGCCTGTTCGGGCTGCTACGCGCTGCGTTCCGTACCATTCCGTTGAGCGAAGCGAAGCGCGACCGTTGGCGCGGCTGGTTTCTGGACCGACATGGCGACTGGGTTCCGGAGCCTGCGCGTGGCAGGACAGGCCATGGCATCTCCCGGCGTCCGGCCGCGCGCAGCGACCAGGCCGCGATCGGCCATGTGCCGTATCGCACACACCCCCTGCCTGACGCGCTTCCTGCAAGCCTGATTGCCTTTTACCTGCCGCAGTTTCACCCGATTCCGGAAAACGATGCGTGGTGGGGCAGAGGCTTTACCGAATGGCGCAACGTCGCGCGCGCGCTTCCGCAATTCGAAGGGCATCATCAACCTCGCCTCCCCGCGGACCTTGGCTTTTACGATCTGCGCAACCCGCACATCATGCGCGAGCAGGCGCGCTTGGCACAGGAATACGGCCTCGCCGCATTCTGCTTCTACTTCTACTGGTTCGCCGGCAAGACCTTGCTGGAAATGCCTGTCACGCAATGGCATGAAGATGACTCGATCACATTACCGTTCTGCCTGTGCTGGGCAAACGAGAAGTGGGCGCGGCGCTGGGATGGGCGTGGCGACGACATTCTGATCGATCAGGCGCATGACGCCGACGACGATCTCGCCTTCATTGCGCATGTCGCGTCGTACATGCGTAACCCGAAGTACTGGCGTGTCGAAGGACGTCCGCTACTGCTGGTGTATCGACCCAACCTGCTTCCCGAGCCCGCACAGACCGCCGTGCGTTGGCGCACATGGTGTCGCGATAATGGCATCGGCGAAATCCACCTAGCTTACGTACAGGGTTTCGAACGTCCGGATCCGCGCGATATCGGGTTCGATGCGGCAGTCGAGTTTCCTCCCAACATGAGCACTCCGCCATCGATAACGGCCGGGCAGCGCCTGCTGAATCCTGACTTCAGTGGCGAGGTACTGGATTGGCGTGCGCTTGCGAGCGATATCGAGCAGCGCCCCTTACGGGAGTACACGCTGTATCCCGGAGTGAACCCCGGCTGGGACAACGAGCCGCGACGTTCCGGCAAGGGGCGTGTCTATCTACACGCCTCCCCTCGCCGCTACCGGGACTGGTTGTCGACCACAGTGCATCACCGTCTTGCACATGTACCGACGGCGCATCGCCTGGTATTCATCAATGCATGGAACGAGTGGGCTGAAGGCGCCGTCCTTGAGCCGGATATGCGCCTGGGGCATGCATGGCTCGACGCAACGCGGCAGGCAATGACGCGTTCGGCCCATGACGTACCGGCCCCACGCACTTACCGCGCCTGCGTGGTCGTGCACGCATGGTATCTGGATGTCCTGGACGAGATCCTCGATGCGCTTGCGCCCTCTGTAGCCATGTTACGGCTGATCGTCACTACCGATCTGACGCTGGTCGGCCAGGTCCGTGGACGCCTGCAGCAGCATGGCATCGAGGCAGAGGTGGAAGGCTTCGAGAATCGCGGCCGGGACATCCTGCCGTTCCTGCACATCGCCAATCGATTGCTGGACGAGGGCGAGCAGTTGGTAGTGAAACTGCATACGAAGAAATCGACACATCGTCACGATGGCGATGCGTGGCGGCGCGAGATGCTGGCCGCGCTGCTGGGTGGTGGGCGCGTGGATGCAATCGTCAACGCCTTCGTAGCCGACCCACAGCTTGGGCTTGCCGCGCCAGCGCAACATCTGTTGGCGGTCACCGACTTTATCGGTGGCAATGCCGATGCACTGGATTATCTCGCTGTCCGCACCGGCACCGGCACGGTGACCGAGCATGACCGGTTCGCCTCCGGCAGCATGTTCTGGGCAAAGCTCGACGCACTGCGTCCATTACTCGACGCGCATCTGCAACCTGGCGATTTCGAGGGCGAGCAAGGACAGATCGACGGCACGCTGGCACATGCGATCGAACGTTTCCTCGGACATGCCGTCCTGCACTCCGGTCACCGCATCGCCACGATCGACGGCCTCATGGGCCAACGCGAGCCGGCGGCATCCACACCCTACCGCTATGCAAGCAAGGCGCCGTAACGGCGCCTTGCTGCTGGTGAAACACATCGCCTCGCTCTCAGCTGCGGAAATCCGTGCCGGTCTTGCTGCGCAATTCTGAAATTTCCACTCCGTCCGCAGCCTCCACCAGCACCAAGCCATCGGCAGTGACATCGAACACGGCCAGGTCGGTGATGATGCGATCGACCACACCCACGCCGGTCAATGGCAGATCACACTCCGGCAAGATCTTGTGGCTGCCGTCTTTGGCCACGTGCTCCATCAGCACCACCACGCGCTTGACGCCGGCTACCAGGTCCATCGCGCCACCCATGCCCTTGACCATCTTGCCGGGTACCATCCAGTTGGCCAGGTCGCCACGGTCGGTGACTTGCATGGCGCCAAGGATCGCCAAATCGATATGGCCGCCGCGGATCATCGCGAACGAGTCATGGCTGCCAAAGTAACTGGCACCGGCACGCGCGGTCACGGTTTGCTTGCCGGCATTGATCAGGTCGGCATCCACTTCGTCTTCGGTAGGAAACGGGCCGATACCGAGCAGGCCGTTTTCCGATTGCAGCCACACGTCCACGCCATCGGGGATGTGATTGGCCACCAGCGTCGGCAGACCAATTCCCAGGTTGACGTAGGCGCCGTCGGTCAATTCGCGCGCCGCGCGAGCGGCCATCTGATCTCGAGTCCAGGCCATTACTGCTGTCCTTCGCGCACAGTGCGCTGTTCGATACGTTTCTCCGGCGTCGCATTGAGCACCAAGCGGTCGACATAAATACCCGGTAGATGCACGTGATCCGGATCGATGGTGCCAAGCGCCACGATCTCCTCAACCTCGGCAATGCAGACGCGGCCGGCCATGGCACAGGCCGGGTTGAAATTGCGCGCGGTCTTGCGGAAGACCAAGTTGCCGGCGGTATCGGCGCGCCACGCCTTGACCAGCGCAACATCGGCATGCAGCGCCGTTTCCAGCACGTAGTGCTTGCCGTCAAATTCGCGGGTTTCCTTGCCCTCGGCCACGATCGTGCCGTAGCCGGTGGCGGTGTAGAACGCAGGAATTCCCGCACCACCTGCACGCAGGCGCTCGGCCAGGGTGCCTTGCGGATTGAACTCAAGCTCGAGCTCGCCAGCCAGATATTGGCGCTCGAATTCCTTGTTTTCGCCCACGTAGGACGAAATCATCTTGCGGATCTGCCGGGTGGCCAAGAGTTGACCAAGTCCGAATCCATCGACGCCGGCGTTGTTGGAAATCACCGTCAATCCGCCGACTCCGCTGTGGCGTACGGCAGCGATCAGGGCTTCGGGAATCCCACATAAACCAAAGCCCCCCACTGCCAGCGTCTGGCCATCGGCCAGCACGCCATCCAGCGCCGTCGTTGCATCGGCATAGCGTTTACCGCTGGGCTTACCTTCTCCATCGTTACGCATCACCGCCCTCACCTCGCTGATGTGAAACGGCCATTCTATCCGCTGACTGTTCCCTGTCCTCGGTCGCAATTCCGCCACACCCAAGACACGGCGCACCCGCTAAACTCGGGTGTCCCCCACACCAGAGATTTGCCCATGACGCTACCCGCCTTCAAGGCCTACGATATTCGCGGCCGTGTGCCGGATGAACTCAATGAGGACTTGGCCCGCCGAATCGGCGTGGCACTGGCGGCGCAGCTGGATCAGGGGCCCGTGGTCCTGGGCCACGACGTGCGTCTGGCAAGCCCAGCGTTGCAGGAAGCGCTTTCAGCGGGCCTGCGCGCCAGCGGCCGCGAAGTCATCGATATCGGCCTGTGTGGCACCGAGGAGGTCTATTTCCAGACCGATTACCTCAAGGCTGCCGGCGGCGTGATGGTCACCGCCAGCCACAATCCGATGGACTACAACGGCATGAAGCTGGTGCGCGAGCAGGCCCGGCCGATCAGCTCCGATACCGGCCTGTTCGCGATCCGCGACACGGTCGCTGCCGATACCGCCGCACCCGGCGAGCCCACCGCAAGCGAGCAGAGCCGCACCGATAAAACCGCCTACCTGGAGCACCTGCTCAGCTACGTCGACCGCAGCACGCTCAAGCCGCTCAAGCTGGTGGTCAATGCGGGCAACGGTGGTGCCGGCCTGATCGTAGACCTGCTTGCACCGCACCTGCCGTTCGAGTTCGTGCGCGTGTTCCATGAGCCGGACGGCAACTTCCCCAACGGCATTCCCAACCCGCTGCTGCCGGAAAACCGTGCCGCCACCGCCAAGGCGGTCAAGGAGCATGGCGCTGACTTCGGCATCGCGTGGGATGGCGATTTTGACCGCTGCTTCTTCTTCGATCACACCGGCCGCTTCATCGAAGGTTATTACCTGGTGGGTTTGCTGGCGCAGGCCATTTTGGCCAAGCAGCCCGGCGGCAAGGTCGTGCACGACCCGCGCCTGACCTGGAACACGGTCGAGCAGGTCGAAGAAGCCGGTGGCATTCCGGTGCTGTGCAAGAGCGGCCACGCCTTCATCAAGGAAAAGATGCGCAGCGAAAACGCCGTGTATGGCGGCGAGATGAGCGCGCACCACTACTTCCGCGAATTTGCCTACGCCGACTCCGGCATGATTCCGTGGCTGCTGATCGCCGAGCTGGTCTCTCAGTCCGGCCGTTCGCTGGCCGACCTGGTCGAAGCGCGCATGCAGAAGTTCCCGTGCAGCGGCGAGATCAACTTCAAGGTTGCCGATGCCAAGGCGTCGGTCGCCCGCGTGATGGAGCATTACGCCAACCTGTCGCCCGAGCTGGACTACACCGACGGCATCAGCGCCGATTTCGGTCAATGGCGTTTCAACCTGCGCAGCTCCAACACCGAGCCGCTGCTGCGCCTGAACGTGGAAACGCGCGGCGATGCCGCATTGCTAGAAAGCCGCACGCAAGAGATTTCCGATCTACTCCGTGACTGATTTACCATCACCCCCACTTTTGACGCACTGGAGTTTCCCCCGCTCATGAGCGATGTCCTTCCGATTATTCTGTCCGGCGGTTCCGGCACGCGCCTGTGGCCGCTGTCGCGCGAGTCCTATCCCAAACAGTTCCTGCCGCTGGTCGGCGACAAGAGCATGCTGCAGGCCACCTGGCTGCGCGCGGCGCCCGTCGCGGGGCACGCCCCCATCGTCGTGGCCAATGAAGAGCATCGCTTCATGGCCGCCGAGCAGTTGCAGCAGCTGGGCGTCAAGCCCTCTGCCATCCTGCTGGAGCCCAAGGGCCGCAATACCGCGCCGGCGATTGCGGTCGCTGCGCTGGAAGCCATGCGCGACGGCGCCGACCCGCTGCTGCTGGTGCTGCCCTCGGACCATGTGATCGGTGACGAGGCTGCATTCCAGGCTGGGGTGAAAGTTGCTGCTGAAGCAGCGGCACAGGGCAAGTTGGTCACCTTTGGCATCAAGCCGACCGCCCCCGAAACCGGCTATGGCTACATCAAGGCCGGTTCCGGTACTGGCGCAACTGCCGTCGAGCGTTTCGTCGAGAAGCCGGACCTGGCTACTGCACAGGGTTACCTCGCCAGCGGCGAGTATTACTGGAACAGCGGCATGTTCCTGTTCCGCGCCTCCCGTTACCTGGAGGAACTGCGCAAGTTCCACCCGGCCATTGCCGATGCCTGCCAGAAGGCGTGGCAGAACGGCAAGCGCGATGCCGACTTCACCCGCCTGGACAAGGACGCGTTCGCGGCCAGCCCGTCGGACTCGATCGACTACGCGGTGATGGAAAAGACTGCCGATGCGGTCGTGGTCCCGCTGGACGCCGGCTGGAACGATGTGGGTTCGTGGTCGTCGCTGCTGGACGTGTCCGAGCAGGACGCTCAGGGCAACGCGCACCATGGCGATGTGATCCAGATAGATTGCCAGAACACCTATGCGTACGGCTCGCGCCTGATCGCCATGGTCGGCCTGGAAGACGTGGTCGTTGTCGAGACGCCGGACGCCGTGCTGGTCGGTCACCGTGATCGCATCCAGGAGGTCAAGGACGTGGTCAGCCAGATCAAGACGGCTGGCCGTTCCGAGGCCACCTGGCACCGCAAGGTCTATCGTCCGTGGGGTGCCTACGATTCGATCGACATGGGCCAACGTCACCAGGTCAAGCGCATCACCGTCAAACCCGGTGCGGTGCTGAGCTTGCAGATGCATCACCACCGCGCCGAACACTGGATCGTGGTCAGCGGCACTGCCGAAGTGACGCGTGGCGAAGAAGTGCTGCTGCTGACCGAGAACCAGAGTACCTACATCCCCCTCGGTGTGACCCATCGCCTGCGCAATCCGGGCAAGCTGCCGCTGGAACTGATTGAAGTGCAGTCCGGCAGCTATCTGGGCGAGGACGACATTGTGCGCTTCGAGGACACCTACGGCCGGGCCTGATCACCCGCCCAACGTAAGAGGCAAGATCGACGGCGGCCCATGGCCGCCGTCTTGCGTTATCCGCGACTTTCGATTGCGACACGCTTCGCGTGGGCAGATCACAGGTCGCATGCTTGGGTAGGCTGCATTGCACACCTGTGCGTGCGGGCGACGCAACTGCATCGCCCGCACGTCGGTACCGTCAGGAAACCAAATGGCTCCGACCTGCGAGGCGGCAAACAACGCCGCATTGCGTGAACCTCATGGACGCCTAGACAAGTGGCATTGCCATCCGCCAGAACCTGGCGCCGGCCCCGCTCAGTTGTCGCCGAACAGATCGCGCGTGTAGACCTTGTCCTGCACGTCCTGCAGCGCGTCGGCCATACGGTTGCTGATGATGACGTCGGCCTCGCGCTTGAAGGCTTCCAGATCGTTGACCACGCGCGAGCGGAAGAACTCCGGCTCGCTCAGCGTCGGTTCGTACACGATGATATCCACGCCCTTGGCCTTGAGGCGCTTCATCACGCCCTGGATGCTGGACGAACGGAAGTTGTCCGAGCCAGCTTTCATGATCAGGCGATAGATCCCAACCACCTTGGGATTGCGCCGCAGCACGTCGGCGGCAATGAAGTCCTTGCGGGTGGTGTTGGAATCCACGATCGCCCGGATGATGGTCTGCGGAACGCTTTGGTAGTTGGCCAGCAACTGCTTGGTGTCCTTGGGCAGGCAGTAACCGCCGTAGCCGAAGGACGGATTGTTGTAGTGGCTGCCGATGCGCGGATCCAGGCAGATGCCTTCGATGATCTGACGGCTGTCCAGCCCGTGGGTGAGCGCGTAGGTGTCCAGTTCGTTGAAGTAGGACACCCGCATCGCCAGATAGGTGTTGGCGAATAGCTTGATCGCCTCGGCCTCGGTAGGCTCGGTGAACAACACCGGCACGTCGGGCTTGAGCGCGCCTTCCTGCAGCAGCCGCGCGAAGGTTTCCGCGCGCGCCGAGCGCTCGCCGACGATGATCCGGGACGGGTACAGGTTGTCGTACAACGCCCGGCCCTCTCGCAGGAATTCGGGCGAAAAGATGATGTTGTCGGTGCCGAACTGCGCGCGCAGCTTGGCAACGTAGCCCACGGGGATGGTCGACTTGATCACCATCGTCGCCTGGGTGTTGATCTCCAGCACCTTGGCGATCACCACCTCGATCGAGCTGGTGTTGAAATAATTGGTGTCCGGATCGTAGTCGGTGGGTGTGGCGATGATCACGAACTCGGCGCCGGCAAACGCCTCGTTGGCGTCCAGCGTGGCCTTGAAGTTCAAGCCACCCTCGGCCAGCGCGGCTTCGAGTTCCTTGTCGACGATCGGAGAGCGGCCTTCGTTGATCAGCTTGACCTTGGCCTCGACGATATCCAGCGCCACGACCTCATGGTGCTTGGCGAGCAACACGCCATTGGACAGACCGACATAGCCGGTACCCGCGACAGCGATCTTCATTGGAATTCCTTGCAATTTTGGATGGGGGAGGATGCAGCGCGCTGCACGCAGGCAATGGCGTGATGACGGTGCGGCCGCGCCCGCCATGGGCCGGCGCGCCCGCTGGGGGACACGCAAGAACCTGCACGGTGCCGACCGATGCGATGCAGCGCACGCACGCGTCCAGCCCGTGCATCACGCGTCGCACCCGCTTCAGCGGCACATCCACGCCAGCCGCGACCTGCACGAAGCAGTTCGTCAGCCCGGCGCGAACCAGTCTCAGATGGTAGCCGAAGCGAGGTGCAAGCTATGAGTCAGTACTGAAGCCACACCTACCCATCAAGCCACTCAGAGGCTCAATCGCGGGCGAGCGTGTCCAGCACACGGCTCAGTCCGTCCTGCCAGGCGGGCAGGTGCACACCGAAGGTGTCTTGCAGGCTGTGGGTATCCAGCCGCGAATAGGCAGGGCGCATGGCCGGCGTTGGATAGTCGGCGGTACTGATCGCTTCCACGTGCGGCACGCGGGCGAGCATGCCGCGCGCATGCGCCTGGGCAAAGATGGCTTCGGCGAAACCGTGCCAGGAGGTCTGCCCCCCAGCGGTCAGATGCCACAGGCCGGAGGGTTCACCGGGCTGGCGTAGCGCGTGCGCCGTGATGTCGGCGATCAACGCGGCCGGCGTCGGTGTGCCGATCTGGTCGGCGACCACGCGCAGCACGTCGCGCTCGGCTCCCACGCGCAGCATCGTCCGCAGGAAATTGTGTCCATGCGCCGCGTAGACCCAGGCGGTGCGGAAGATCAGATGACGGCCGCCGGCCGCCTGCACCGCCTGTTCGCCGGCCAGTTTGCTCTGCCCGTACACACCGAGCGGCGCGGTGGTGTCGTCCGGCCGATAGGGGCGAGTACCCTGCCCATTGAAGACGTAGTCGGTCGAATAATGGACCATGGGCACATCGGCGCGCGCGCACCACTGCGCAATGACCGCCGGCGCCTCGGCATTGGCACGGAAGGCCGCGTCACGCTCCTGCTCGGCACGGTCGACGGCGGTGTAAGCGGCTGCGTTGACGACGCGAGTTGGCGCAAGCCGGTCCAGCAATGCCACCAGGCTTTGCGGCGCATCGAAGTCGGCGACCTCACACGTTGCACCATCCGGCAACCGACCACTGCGGGTGCTGGCCAGGATCGGGCCATCGCCTGCCAATGCCCGCAGCAATTCCGTGCCGACCTGTCCACTGGCACCCAGTACCAACGTCGTCATGCTGCAAATACCGGCAGACGCTCGCCCGGCACATCCGCCAGGAAAGGCGCTGCGGCATCCTTGGCGGAGAGTACCGGGTCGCTGATCGGCCAATCGATCCCGATCGCCGCGTCGTCCCAACGTACGCCTGCATCGGCTTCCTTGACGTACACGTCAGTGCAGAGATAGCTGAACAACGCTCTCTCTGAAAGCACTGCAAACCCATGTGCAAAGCCTTCGGGTATCCAGACTTGGCGGCGGTTTTCTGCACTCAGCAAAACAGCGGTCCAACGCCCGAAGTGGGGAGATCCAGCCCGGATATCCACCGCAACGTCGTAGACCTCGCCTTCGAGCACGCTTACCAGCTTGCCCTGTGGCCGAGGCCACTGGTAATGCAGACCGCGCAGCACCCCCTTGGCGGAGGTGGAGACGTTACTTTGCACAAAACTCGTCGGCAGCCCATGCTGCCCGAAGCGCTCTGCATTCCATGTTTCGAAGAACTGACCGCGCGCATCGCCGAACACCGCAGGCTCGATGACGACGCAGCCGGGCAACGTCGTTTCGATCACTTTCAATGGACAACCCCACGCTTGGCTAATGCAGTCAAATACTTTCCATAGTCATTCTTCAGCAACGGCGCAGCCAGACGCTCCAGCTGCTCCGCATCGATCCAGCCCTGCCCAAATGCGATTTCTTCCGGGCAGCATACCTGCAGACCCTGACGCATCTGGATGGTCTCGATGAAATTGGCCGCTTCGTGCAGCGACTGGTGCGTGCCTGTATCCAGCCACGCATAGCCGCGTCCCAGAGGTTCAAGATGCAGATCGCCAGCATCGAGATAGCAGCGATTGAGATCGGTAATTTCCAGCTCGCCTCGCGGCGAGGGTTTCAAGGCAGCCGCATAATCGCTGGCCTTTCCATCGTAGAAATATAGGCCGGTGACCGCATAATTCGAGCGCGGTTTTTCCGGCTTTTCGGCGATATCGATGACCTTGCCTTGCTGATCGAATTCGGCAACACCGTAGCGCTCCGGATCATTGACCCAATAACCGAAGACAGTCGCACCCTGCTCACGCGCATCTGCGCGGCGCAACGTATCGGTAAGACCATGTCCATGGAAGATATTGTCGCCCAACACCAAGCAGCTCGGCTTGCCGTCGACGAACTCGCGACCGATCAGATAGGCCTGCGCCAGACCGTCAGGGCTGGGTTGCACGGCGTACTGGATGTTGACTCCCCACTGCGAGCCATCGCCCAGCAACGACTGGAACAGCGCCTGCTCGTGCGGCGTGTTGATGATCAGGATGTCGCGGATGCCCGCGAGCATCAACACGCTCAGCGGGTAATAGATCATCGGCTTGTCGTACACCGGCAATAGCTGCTTGCTGACGCCTTTGGTGATCGGGTACAGGCGCGTGCCTGACCCGCCCGCCAGAATGATGCCTTTACGTTGTGTCATGAGCTACTCCTGTTTGAGGCCCGCACACGAATGCACGAACTCTTGTAAGGGACGCGCGTTATGCTGCGGCGCCGATCCGTTCCAAGCGATAGCTGCCATCCAACACGCCTTGCACCCATGCTTGGTTGGTCAAATACCACTCCACCGTCTGCGCGATGCCTTGCTCGAACGTATAGGCAGGCTCCCAACCCAGTTCGTTCTTCAATTTGGAAGCGTCGATCGCGTAACGGCGATCATGGCCGGGGCGATCCGTCACATAGGTGATCTGGCTTGCACGCGGCTTGCCATCGTCGCGTGGACGATGCTGATCCAGCAGCGCGCAGATTGCCTGCACGACTTCGATATTCTGCCGCTCGGAATTGCCGCCCACGTTGTAGGTCTCGCCAGCCCGGCCCTTGGCCAGCACGGTGCGGATCGCTTCGCAGTGGTCGCTGACGAACAGCCAGTCGCGCACTTGCTTGCCGTCGCCATACACCGGCAGCGGCTCGCCGGCCAGCGCCTTGGCGATAACCAACGGAATGAGTTTTTCTGGGAAGTGATACGGACCGTAGTTGTTCGAGCAGTTGGTGGTCAGTACCGGCAGCCCGTAGGTGTGGTGGAACGCGCGTACCAGATGATCCGATGCCGCCTTGGACGCCGAATATGGCGAATTCGGTGCATAAGGGGTGCTCTCGGTGAACTTGCCGGTCTCGCCGAGCGTGCCGTAGACCTCGTCGGTGGAGACGTGCAGGAAGCGGAATGTCTCGCGGCGTGCGTCCGGCAGCGCTTTCCAGTAATCGCGCACGGCCTCAAGCAGGGCCAACGTACCGACCACATTGGTCTGAATGAAGGCACCTGGGCCCTCGATCGAGCGATCGACATGGCTTTCGGCTGCGAAGTTCAGCACCGCGTCCGGCTGATGTTCTTGCAACAGGCGGGTGACGAGCGCGGCATCACCGATATCCCCCTCGACGAACACATGGTTCGGATTGCCGTCCAGCGATACCAACGTGTTCAGATTTCCCGCATACGTCAGCGCGTCCAGATTGATCACGCGGATACCGCGAGAGACCGCCTCAAGAACAAAATTGCCACCGATGAAGCCGGCACCGCCGGTTACTAGCCAAGTCGCCACTGTCTACCCTCCTGGTCGCGCGCGAACCGCGCTGCGTTTTAAGCCACACAGGATATATGGTCCGGGCGATACCGGGCTTAAGCGACATCCTAAACACTATTTCGACTGCTGCGCCGCAGCATCCATACGCCATCGCATGGTGCACCCTGCCCGGTTAGAATGGCCCCACTCCCGAGCCTGCCGCCGCGGCCGGGCCTTCCCGCAATAGCTGAAGGATCTCGTACACGATGAAAATCCTCGTCGCCTACAAGCGCGTGGTGGACTACAACGTCCGCATTCAGGTCAAGCCGGATGGCTCCGGCGTGGTGACCGAGGGCGTCAAGCTCTCGCCCAACCCGTTCGACGAAATCGCCCTGGAAGAAGCGTTGCGCCTGCGCGACGCCGGCATTGCCACGGAAGTCGTGGTCGCCACCCTGGCGCCAGCGGATGCCGCAGCACATCTACGCAACGGTCTGGCCATGGGCGCCAACCGTGCCATCCACGTGGTGACCGATGCAGCCATCCAGCCGCTGACTGCTGCGCGCGCCCTGCTCAAGCTGGTCGAGAAGGAACAGCCGGACCTGGTCATCCTGGGCAAGCAGGCGATCGACGACGACGCCAACCAGACCGGCCAGATGCTCGCCACGCTGTGGGGCCGCCCACAGGCGACCTTCGCCGGCAAGCTGGTCGTCGCCGATGGCAAGGCCACCGTCACCCGCGAAGTCGACGCTGGCCTGGAAACGCTGGAAGTGGACCTGCCGGCGGTCATCACCACCGATTTGCGCCTGAACGAGCCGCGCTTCATCAAGCTGCCAGACATCATGAAGGCCAAGAGCAAGCCGCTGGAAACGCTGGCGTTTGCCGATCTCGGAGTCGCGGCGCATGACAGCCTGACCACTACCCACTACGCAGCGCCGTCCAAGCGCAGCCGTGGTGTGATGGTCAAGGATGCCGCCGAGCTGGTGGCCGCACTCAAGCAGAAGGGGTTGCTGTAATGGCCAAGGTTCTTGTAGTCGCCGAACATCTCAACGGCCAGCTCAATGCGGCCACCGCCAAGACCCTCAGCGCTGCGCTGGCGGTGTCGGCCGATTCGATCGATGTGGTCGTGCTGGCCGCCGACCCGGCCTCCGTCGCTGCACAGGCCGCGCAGCTGGCCGGCGTCGCGCGCGTACTGACAGTGGCAAACCCCGCCAACGAACATGCCATCGCACAGGTGCTGGGACCGCAGATCGCCCAGCTCGCCGGCCAAGGCTACACGCACGTGTTCGGCCCCTCCACCACCTTCGGCAAGGATCTGATGCCGGTCGTGGCTGCGCTGCTGGGCGTCAACCAGATCTCCGACCTGATGTCGGTCGAGGATGCCTACACCTTCAAGCGCCCGATCTACGCTGGCAACGCGATCATCACCGTGAAAGCGCCGACCGACCAGATCGTGGTCGCAACCGTGCGCAGCGCCTCCTGGCCGGAAGCCGCCGGCGGCGGAAGCGCGACGGTTGAGGCAGTCACCGTCGATGCCGCGCTGCCGACCCACACCCGTTTGATCGGCCTTGCTGCAGGTAGCTCCGATCGCCCCGACCTGCAGAGCGCTAAACGCGTGGTTTCCGGTGGCCGCGGCGTTGGCTCGGCCGAGAACTTCCAGCACATCTACAGCCTGGCCGACAAACTCGGCGCCGCCGTAGGCGCATCGCGCGCCGCAGTGGACGCTGGCTACGTGCCTAACGAGCTGCAGGTCGGCCAGACCGGCAAGATCATCGCGCCCGAGCTGTACGTGGCGATCGGCATCAGCGGCGCGATCCAGCATCTAACCGGCATCAAGGACGCTGGCACGATCGTGGCGATCAACAAAGATCCGGAGTCCCCGATCTTCGAGGTTGCGGATATTGGGTTGGTGGGGGATTTGTTTACGCTGTTGCCTGAGTTGGAACAGGCGCTGGGCTGAGAGTAGGGGCCGCCGCGGGGCTCGTCGGCGACGCGGCGCCTTCAGAGTTGCATGGAATGGCGGCAAACTTTCCGCCACGTCGGCTCGTGCAGTTATAATTCGCGATCACTAGCAGGATACCTGATGCCTTTCCAGAGCTTCGAGGCCCCGGTGTTTGAAAGCCTCTAGGCACCGCGTCGCCGCTCTTGCCGCTGGAACTGATGACTCGGCAAGTTCAGGTGCTGCGGAGGTACTGAATATACGGCAGATCGCGTTGCAAAGAGGCAATACTTGCCGCCCAGCAGAGTCTATGCACAGCTTCAATCATTCCGGCACGGGCGCTTGTGCTCGTTTAAGCGCGTTGCCTCGCACCGCAGGTCTGGCGCGATCCCAGGCAGGTCGGCTCGGTGCTCCCGCTTACTCGTCTGAGTCAGGCTGGCCCGCTGACCATCTACCGAACGCGATATCCTCTCGGCCAAAGATCACTACGGCGGCATACCACCTCCGCAGCATTTCAAATCCACCCGCACATCACTTGGTACCTCGGATTCCATGGACGCCCTGATTCCCGTCAACTCGTTGTCCCGCCACATTGCGCCCGTACAGGATGCACTTTCCCAGATCGCAAGCACGATCGTCGCGAGTGGTTACTATGTGCTCGGTCCGAACGTGAAGGCTTTTGAGCACGAATTCGCCAGCTACTGCGGAAGCCGTCACTGCGTCAGCGTTGCCAACGGGACCGACGCCCTTGAGCTCTCCCTGAAGGCGCTGGGCATCGGCCCGGGGGATACGGTGGCCGTTGTTGCCAATGCGGCGATGTACGGCACCAGCGCGGTCCTGGCCTGTGGCGCTTCACCAGTTTTTGTCGATACAGGCGCGGGGACGGGGCTAATGTCCGTACCTGCGCTGGAAGCGGTGCTCGTTGTCGACAGCGCGCCGGCAGCCGTGATCGTGACCCATCTCTATGGCCAACTGGCTGACATCGAGGCGATCGTCGCGTTGTGTCAACCACGTGGCATCAAGGTCGTGGAAGACTGCGCACAGGCACACGGCGCGGAACGGAATGGCCACCGCGCCGGTAGCTTCGGCGATATTGCTTCCTTCAGTTTTTATCCCACCAAGAATCTGGGCGCCTTGGGCGATGGCGGCGCGATCGTGACAAACGATGACCAGTTGGCCGCCCGTGCCGCGCAACTCCGCCAGTACGGATGGACGGCCAAGTACACCAATACCCTGCGTGGGGGCCGCAACAGCCGCCTCGACGAATTGCAGGCCGCCATGCTGCGCCACATGCTTCCACTGCTAGACGGCTGGAACCAGCGTCGCCGGGATATCGCCAACCGCTACGCTCGGGGCCTGTCCAACCCGAAGATCGAAGTGGGCGGCATGGTGGGCGCCGAAAATGTGGCGCATCTATACGTCGTGCGTTCCGATGACCGCGAGCAGCTGCGTGCACACCTTCAGGCCGCCGGCGTGCAGACAGAAGTCCATTATCCATTGTGCGACCACCGTCAGCCCTGCCATGAGGGTGCATTTGATTCCGTGGTATTACCGAACACGGAAGCCGATGCGGCGCGCGTGACGACGCTGCCATGCTTCCCGGAGCTGACAGATGAAGAAGTCGATCGGGTTGTCGAAGCATGCAACCGGTTCTGAGCGAGGTGCAGTCGCCTTCCCTTAGCCTGGTTGTTCCGATCTACGGCAATGAGGGCTCGATTGACGAGCTCCTGCAAGCTGTCGATTCGATCGCTCGTAGCGTCGAGGGGAAGTTTGAAGCCATTTTCGTGGTGGACGGCAGTCCCGATCGCAGCTACGCCTTGCTGCGCGACAAGTTGCCTGGCTGCGCCTTTAGTGCGCAGCTGGCGACCTTGACCCGAAATTTCGGCGCGTTCCCGGCGATCCGCACCGGCTTGCAGCTCAGCCGCGGCGATTTGACCGCGGTGATGGCCGCTGATCTGCAAGAACCGCCTCAGTTGGTCATCGATTTCTGGCAGCGCTACGCCAGCGAGCGGTACGACGTCGCCTTCGGCGTACGCGAAGCGCGCAGCGATCCGGCCGCCTCGAAGCTGGCGTCAACCTTGTTCTGGGCGACCTATCGGCGCATGGTCATCAAGGACATTCCAAAGGGTGGCGTGGATATCTTCGCTGTCAGCCGCGGCTTCCTGGAACGGCTGTTGCTGTTGAACGAAGCCCATTCCAGCCTGCTTGCGCAACTATTCTGGCTGGGCGGCAAGCGCGAATTTGTCAGTTATCAGCGGCGCGAGCGGAAGCATGGCAAGAGCGCCTGGACCTTGAGCAAGAAACTGCGGTATCTGTCCGATAGCGTTTTTGCTTTCACCGACCTGCCGGTCCGCATGCTGACGGCGCTGGGCCTGATCGCGCTGGCATTTACCACGTTGCTCGGTGCCTTGGTGCTAGCCGCGAAGTTTTCTGGACTCGTCGCAGTGCCGGGCTACACCCTGACCATCTTGACCATTCTCTTTTTCGGCGCACTCAATTCGTTGGGCCTGGGTATCGTGGGTACCTACGCCTGGCATGCGTTCGAAAATACCAAAGCGCGGCCCCTATCGATCATGCAGTCGGTCGAAAACTTCGAAAAGGATTAACCTGTGAGTCATTTCGTGCATCCCAATGCCCTTTGCGAAAGCGACACCATCGGCGAGGGTACCCGCGTCTGGGCATTTGCCCACGTGCTGCCAGGCGCTCGCCTTGGTCGTGACTGCAACATCTGCGACGGCGTCTTCATCGAATCTGATGTTGTCGTCGGGGATCGGGTGACTGTCAAATGCGGAGTGCAGTTGTGGGATGGCGTGCGTCTAGGCGACGACGTTTTCATTGGGCCAAATGCCACCTTCACCAACGATCTATTTCCACGCAGCCGGGTGTATCCCGAGAAATTCCTCGGCACCGTCGTGGAATCAGGCGCTTCGATTGGCGCCAATGCGACAATCCTGGCCGGCACCACCATCGGCAGCGGCGCGATGATCGGAGCAGGTGCAGTGGTCACTCGCTCGGTGCCACCCAATGCCATCGTGGTTGGCAATCCTGCGCGCATCGTGGGTTACGTGTCCGACAAAGATGCGAGCAAGACGTCCCCACTGCCCACTGCCCAGGGAATCACCGACACAGTCGTTCCCGGCGTCAAGCTTTACCAGATGCCCAGTTTTGCCGACATGCGTGGATCTCTGTCGGTCGGCGACTTCGACAGCTTCCTGCCCTTTAATGCGCGGCGGTACTTTCTTGTCTACGGCGTACCCACACAGGAGACCCGTGGCGAGCATGCGCACAAACGCTGCCATCAGTTTCTGATCTGTGTGTCTGGCTCGGTCAGGGTTCTTGCAGACGACGGCGCACGCCGCATCGACGTCGAGCTCAACTCGCCGAACCAGGGCATCCATCTGCCGCCGATGATCTGGGGTACACAGTACAAGTACTCCAAAGACGCCGTGCTGCTGGTGTTTGCGTCCGAGCCCTACGACACCGATGAGTACATTCGCGATTACGCGTCCTTCAAGAGTCTGGCGAATGCGGGCGGATGAGTCCCCACAGGCCGATGCCCTGCTGAGGCGGCACCGGTCATTAGTCTCAGTAGCCCTGCGTTTCCTGCTGGGCGGAGCACTCAACACGGGCCTGACCCTGGTGCTGTACTGGGTGCTCCTTCGCTTCATGCATTATCAGTGGGCTTATCTTGCGAGTTTCTGTGCAGGCATCCTGCTCAGTTACCTGATCAACACCCGTTACGTCTTTCGTGCTGAACACAGCTGGCTAAAGTTTGCGGCGTTTCCGCTCATCTATCTGGTGACCTACGCACTTGGGGCCTTGGCACTTAAACTCAGCGTAGGGCACCTGGGCGTGCCGGCGGCGGTCGGTCCGCTGATCTCCATCGTTGTCACGCTGCCCGTATCGTTCATCCTAAGCAAGTTGTTGTTGCAGGCTCCCAAGCCAGCCCCCTCTCAGGGCTGAGCCAGACGAAGCCCAGAATGTCACCCCACCTTACCGCCTGCCTGCAGCCCCCGTTGACGCAGCGCATCCATTCTTGAACTGTGGATCACATGAGCACCCTACCTCCTCCGACGACGCCGGTCCGCCCCCTCATCAAGACCGAATGGCTGCCCCTACTGCTAGGCGCCCTTCTGTCCGTCGTGGCGGGCAGCGTCCTGCTCGTCGGCTGGCGGGCGGGCCTGTTGCCCGTGCTGGACTATCCACTCTCGTATAGCGGCGACGCTTTGAGCAGCCTCTGGCTGACGCAGCGAGCAATGGAAGGATGGATCTTCGAAAACGCCCGTAGCGGCTTTCCATTCGGCTCCTCCTTCCTGGATTACCCCGGGGCAGACTCCGGCAGCTTCCTGTTCCTGAAGCTTGCCGGCATGCTGACCGGCAGCAGTGCCGCAGCACTGAATCTGTTCTTCCTGCTGGGCTTTGCCGCGAACTTTCTGACGGCATATTGGGTGATGCGCTGGCTGCGCGTGGGTCGTTCGCTGTCCTTTACCACTGCCATGCTCTTTACGCTGGCGCCGTTCCATTTCCTGCGCCTGCAGCACATCTTCTACACCTGGTATTTCGGCATCCCGATCTACTTCATGCTTGCGATCCGGATTGCACGCGCCGACGTATCGCTGGATTTCTGGAGCGCCCGGCCCGCCCGCAAGATCGCGCTTGCTGCGCTGTACCTGGTCCTGAGCTGTTTCGGCGTCTACTACACGGCATTCGGCCTGATCCTGATTGGAACGGCCTGCCTCATGGCGTTGTTCCAGAAGAACTGGGCGTCCATCACCCGCCTCGCAGCACCCGTCATTTTCTTCCTCGCGCTTGGCACGCTGGCAAATGTCGCACCCAACGTGATCAACGAGCGGATCAACGGTCACAATCCGGAAGTCGCTGCCCGCGCGCCGGCAGAGTCCGAGATCTACGGCGTGAAGTTGATGCAGTTGATCCTGCCGCGCCCCGACCACAGGCTACCGAAGCTGGCCAATGTGACGGCCAGCTACATGGCCAGCACACCGTTGATCAACGAGAACACGACCGCCTCGCTGGGCCTGATCGGTTCCTTCGGTCTTGCCATCCTGGCGCTGGTCGCGTTCGCGCGCCTGTCCGAGCGGCGCAATGAAGAACGCATTGCCCTGTTGGCGATTCTTTCCGGCGTCCTTCTGGCCTTCATGACCATCGGCGGGCTTGGCTCACTCTTCGCGCACGTCGTATCGCCCTCCATCCGCGGCTGGAACCGGGCCAGCATCTTCATCACGTTCAGCACCCTCGCTGCGGTAGCCATCGCCGTGCAGATGCTGTCCGACAAGGTGGGGCGTCGGCACCGCATGACCATCGCCTCGATCGCTGCCGCCGGCATGCTGGTCTTCGGCATCTGGGACCAGACCTCGGCGGTGTGCGGCCCGTGTCAATCCAGCGCGCGCACTGCGTACGAGCAGGACAAACGTTTCATCCGCAGCATTGAAGCTGCCCTGCCTGTCGGTGCAGCGGTTTACCAGTTGCCCTACATGCCGTTTCCGGAAGTGCCGCCCAAGAATGCCCTGCACGCATACGACCTAGCGGTGGGATTCGTCCACTCGCAGCACCTGAAGTGGAGCTACGCAGGCATGAAGGGCCGTGAGGGCGACCTGTTCTACCGGAATCTGGAGACCCAACCCGCCGCCGCACAGCTCAAGGCGATCGGTCGCTTCGGCTTCGACGCTGTCTACATCGACAAGCGCGGCTACGCCGACCAGGGAGCGCAGGTCATCGCTGAATGGACCCAGGCCATTGGCGCGCCGCCGGCGATGACGCGCGAGGATGGCGCTGTTGTGGTCTTCCGTCTGCCAGGTGGTGCCAAGCCTGCAAGCGCCGATGCTGCAAAGGACACCGTGGTCACCGAGCCCGCGGCAGATACCAGCATTACGCTCCCCGCGCTCCGCAGCTTGCTTACGCAAGGCTGGTCGTCCGACGAGGCATGGGGTGTCTGGTCGGAAGGCACAAGCTCATCGCTGCGCTACCGTGTCAACTCAACGACCGTCGGCAAGACAACGGTGATTCTGCGCGGCAACCCGTTTCTGCCTGGCCCCCAGCAAGCCCTGCGCATCCGTGCCACGGTCAACGGCGTCCAGGCGCTCGACACCCGCGTCACTGCAGCACAAGCGGTGCCGCTGGAACTACGGATTCCGGTCACGACCCGCAAGCCTGGTGAAGTGGTGCATCTGGTTCTTAGCTACGAAACACCGGTCTCTCCCGCGCAGGTCGGCATGTCTGCGGACCAGCGGCTGCTTGCCCTCGGGCTGACCAGTCTTGAAATTTGCAAGTCCGATTGCAGCAGATAAGCAGGCCGGGAAGCGCGATCACCAGCGCGTTAATCGCCCCTTTCACCTGGCACGGTTCCTGGCAACTGCGGGTGCGTCAACGTGTTAGATAACGCTGAACAAAAACACTACCAGGCATTCGCAGCGAGCTTCGGCTGAATTTTCCAGCCGAAGCTCGATTGCTCTCAATGCCCTTGGATTGCCCTCACTGCTCAGCGCTGGCAGCTTCAAGCATCCAGCGCAGCGTGTCCTCCAGCGCAAGACTCTGCCAATCGCCGATCAGCTCCTGCAATCTGGCATTGCTGCCAAGCAACTTCTTGACCTCGTTCTCCCGAACGAATGCGGGGTTCACCTGGACGTCGATGTCGTGGCCGGTGATTTTCGAGCAGATCCTGATGATGTCCCCTAGCGAACTGGCGACACCCGAACACACATTGACGATCTGCCCTTCGGCCGCTGGCGCCTGCAGGAGCTTGCGGTAAGCCAGCACGACCGACCTGACATCGCCGAAATCGCGCCACACTTCGGTGTTGCCCAACTCGATGGAAGAGGCGCGCGATGCGAAATGGGAAACGATCTTGGGAATCAGGAAGTTGGTCGCCTGACCGACCCCGGTATAGTTGAAGGGGCGGGCAATCACCAGGGGCAGGCGCTCGCGCCACAAGCTGGCGACATATTCCATGGCGAGCTTGCTCACCGCGTAGTCGTTCGCGGGCGCGGGCGTGACCGACTCGTCGATCACGCCCTCGGTTGCATTACCGTAGACATTGGCACTGCTCGCGATCAACACCCTCTCCGGGCGGTGTTGGCTTGCAGCCAGCGCCTGCAGCAGGTTACGCGTGCCGAGCAGATTGACGCGGTAAAAATCGTCGGCATCCCCATGACCGACAAAGGCCACTGCTGCCAGATGCACAACGTAGTCGGCTTGGGCCTGCGCAACGGCGCGGGCGACGTCGGCAGCGTCGCGCAGATCCATCGGCCAGAACTCGTCGGTGCTGCCCGTGCCGGCAGCGTCCGAACGCGTGCCGACGCCAATGACCGTGCAGCCCTGTTCCTTGAGCTGCTGGGTCATGTAGCGCCCGGTGAACCCGGACGCTCCGCTGATCAGAACCCGCTTGCCCGTCAGCTCAGAATGAGAAGCCACGCTCGTTCCTCTTCAGATCGGCCTCGACCATCATCTGGCACAGCTGCTCCAGCGTGGTCTCAGGCTTCCAGCCGAGGATGCGGGCCGCCTTTTCGGGATCGCCGATCAGCAGCTCCACTTCTGCAGGGCGGTGGAATTTCGGATTGATGCGCATGACCACCTTGCCGGTGGCAGTATCCACCGCAGTCTCTTCAGCGTCCTGTCCACGGAACTCGACGTCGATGCCCGCGCCCTTGAACGCCATGCTGACGAAATCGCGCACGGTCTCGGTGCGATTGGTTGCGAGCACGAAAGTATCCGGCTCCTCGGCCTGCAGCATCCGCCACATACCTTCCACATACTCGCGCGCAAAGCCCCAGTCACGCTTGGCGTCCAGGTTGCCCAACTCCATGCAGTCCAACAGCCCGAGCTTGATCTTGGCCACCGAGTCGGTGATCTTGCGCGTCACGAATTCGCGTCCACGCAATGGACTTTCGTGGTTGAACAGGATGCCGCTGCAACCAAAGATGTCGTAACTCTCGCGGTAGTTCACGGTCATCCAGTGCGCGTAGAGCTTGGCGACGCCGTAGGGGCTGCGGGGATAGAACGGCGTGCTTTCGATCTGCGGGACCGCCTGCACCTTGCCGAACATCTCCGACGTCGAAGCCTGGTAGAAGCGGATATCCCGGTTCACCTGACGGATCGCCTCCAGCAGGTGGACCGGACCGATACCGGTGATCTGCGCCGTTGTGGTCGGCTGATCGAAAGACACGCCCACAAAGCTCTGGGCCGCCAGATTGTAGACCTCGGTGGCTCCGGTGCTTTCAAGCATACGGATGCTCGACCCTAGATCCGTCAGATCGTATTCGATCAGATTGAGGTTCGAGTGGGCTGCAATTCCAAGCTCTTCGATCCGCCAGAAATTGACCGAACTCGTACGGCGATACGTGCCGAATACGCGGTAGCCCTTGTCCAACAGCAGTTCTGCCAGGTAAGCGCCGTCTTGACCCGAGATTCCAGTAATCAACGCAGTTTTCATTAACACATTCTCTTGTTTACGTATTGGTTCCGGCTTTGAGCCGATGCAGGATCGGGCTGTGCCCGACGCGCGGTGCGGCTCAACGCGCTGACAGCGGCTTCCCACCCGCACCGCATAGGGTCTGCTTGCCCTGATCTGCGCAGCTGGTGAACGGGCCGTAGTCGAGCGGCTCGATCTTGAAATCGCTGAACCAGGCGACGCCTTCCTGTACCAGCCCGAATCGCAGGCTCTTTCCAACCACTGCCTGGGCTGGCACCTCGGCGATCACCTCGGCGGAGGCACCCGCAGCAATTCCATCAGCGGGAAGCGGAGCGCGTACGAAATC
Source organism: Xanthomonas vesicatoria ATCC 35937 (assembly GCF_001908725.1). Classification (NCBI taxonomy): domain Bacteria; kingdom Pseudomonadati; phylum Pseudomonadota; class Gammaproteobacteria; order Lysobacterales; family Lysobacteraceae; genus Xanthomonas; species Xanthomonas vesicatoria. The sequence goes on from NZ_CP018725.1 coordinate 2,053,467, forward strand.
CTTCGCCGATACAGTGCCGGAACTGTCTACCAGAGAGATTGCGAGGTTGACCGGCAAGGTGCCCTTCGAACTCAGCGTTTCCTTGCCAGCGTTGGTGACCGACACAACGGTGCGTATCACCTCGCCATTATTGGCAACCACAGGGTCCGAGACGATGGCATAGCGGGCCCCGACCTGCTCCTGCGTCAGGGGGGTCGTCATACCGGGTGCTTCGGAGGCCGGAGCAGCCGGTTGAGGTGCGGCGGTTACCGGCTGGTCTGCCTCAGGCGATTTGGAGCAACCAGCAAGGGTGATGACAGTCGCCAGGATGGCGACAGTGCCCAAGGAGACGGGGGTTTTCACAAAAGATTTCATGCGTTAGGACCTGGGTTGGATGAATGTGCCCTCATGATTGAGTGGCTTCTACACGTACGAGCAGCCGGGCTGGTACAAACCCCCGACTTTTGAACCAGCAAACAGATTCCTGGACGAGATCGATTTCCAATTCATACTCACCAACTGCATCTGGCACGCGAAGCGAGATGACCTGTTCGCGACACGAAGCTGGCTCGATTGGCTCGTCGATCCATTGGCGCGGCTGCTCCACTTGCTGCAGCGGTGCAGCAACGGAGCGCCAGTAATATCCGATGTAAATGCCGAACGGCATCACCGAGTGCCCGGGCGGACTGAGCCACGGGAACCCGCTGGTATTGTTCAGCATCAGCCGTACGGTTACCTCGCTGGAGGGCTCGGCCACACCAAGATCGGTTTCGATCAGTGCCGCCCCTCCCTGACATGCTTCGACCGGCAAGGCCTCAGTATAAGGGTACGGCTCGACCGTGGCGAAGACCATTTGTCCGTGCGCGTCGACCTGGCGCTCGGATAAGGCCTTGAGTGCAGAATCGACCCACCGGTCACCACGCAGCGTACTGCGGACATCGATTCTCTGAACTTCGCCCGACAGCGGAGAATCAAGGTCGATCTTGAGATCGACCAAGGCCTCGGCGACGCGATCCCTGAAATCGGAAAAGACACGGTTGGATTTCAACAGCTTCACATAGCGGTCGGTAGCACCGTATGGGTCAAGCTCCGGGCGACTCGCCTGATCTCCACATTCTTCTGCCCAACGCGAGTACGCTGCCGAATCCAGTGCAAAGTACCGCAACAGACGGCCAAGAACCTCTGGACAGTCGGAAGTGGGGGGCACTTTCCTGACGCAGGACGGCAGTTCTGCGTACCAGCCCTGATCCGATACCACGACAGGCAGGCCCGCCTGCAACGCCTTTGACACCACCGCGGATGCTTCGCCCATGGTTGGCTGGCGAAGCGCGATCATCAGGTCGGCGCGCTCGAACACACTGCGAAATTGCTCGTCGTCGATGCGACCATGATTGACCAGCCGCACGTTCTGCAAACCCGAAAGCCGTTCCAGCTGTAGCTGCACGGCAGGTTCGACCACACCGGCTATCTCAAGACAAAGCGGGTGAGTCAACTCGGGCTCGACCTGCAGCAACGCCTCAACGATCCAGTCGAACCTGCGATTCACCTGCCCACCGCCCATCACCGCAATGGTGCTGAGACGATCACGCACCCGATGCCGCGCGGCGACAGGATAGAGCTGGGGGATGACCGTAACAGGCAGCCACGGAAACTCCTTGGCAACCCTGTCGGCCGCGTATCGGGAATGCACGACCACCTCGAGTGCGAATTTCGTCGCCACTTGATGAAGCGGGTAATGCACGATGTCGTCACGGCCCCAGATCGGAGAGCCATAACGCAGTGCAAGCGTTGCATTCTTCACTTCAGCAGCCGAATGCCATTGTTCCAGCACCCGCGTGTACCCGTCGCCGAGCTGCGCCTCGTCACTCAGGACACCCGCCACCATGTGGTGCAGCACCAGATCATGCAGGTGAACAACGCCGGGAACACATGCCATCAGCGGAAGCATCCACCCATGAAAGGCGGGGTGATTTCCCATCTGGTAGACAACGGCATCCGCTTCAAGCAGCCCGTCGACAACCTTCTGGGTTCCCATGAGTTCCACGTCACCGCGGACCACCGTATCGACCTGCACGCCGCGCGCGCGCAGCAGTTCCACCAGCCCGGCCGAATACTCGGCAATGCCGGAATGCTCGGGGGGTAGTGGCCCGACCATGGCAATGCGGAAACGCGTGTTCAAATCCTTTCCTCCACGAGCTCGCGTATCACGCGATCCCATGTAATCGAGGTACTGAGTCGGTATCCTTCATCGGCAAGCGCGCGTAGTTGCGCACCGGTTCTTGCGTAGCAATCCCCGATACTCTGCGCGATTTCCTCTGCCGTGGGACCGGTGACCAACCCACTTCCGGTGGCTTTTACGATCCTTCCGACTTCACCGCTGTCGTCAACCGTAATGACAGGCTTATGCGCCGCAAATGCCTCCAGGGTTGCGAATCCGTAGTCTTCGTCAACGGGAGAGTAGAAAACGGCCCTGCAACCGGCGATCAACGCGAGCAGTTTCTCATCCTCGACAAAACCCGTCAGTTCCACCCTGTCCTGCAGCCCCAGCTCATGCACCAGCGGTGCCAGGGAGAGCGCGTAATCACTGGCTCCTGTGCCCGCTATGACGATTTTGGCTTTTGGCACATGTGCCGCTGCGCGAATCAGCAGGTCGGGCCGCTTCATCGACTCGAGTCGACCGATGCACAAAATATAATCGCCGTAGTCACCAGATGTGATCAACGGGGCCAGTTTGGATGGAGGGTATAGAACCTGCGAAGAAAGACCATTGAACTGCTGAAGCCTCTCGGTCACGGTCTGCGAGATGGTGTAGCGCGATTCGATGTCCGACAACAGCTGCGTGTCTGAAACGCGCAAGGCGTCGCGCAACGCCACATCGCGGGAGTTCAGATGGGGGAAATCAAAACGGGTGCGCTCCAGATCGTAAAGTACCCTGTGCTGATGCACCAGCCAGAGCGTCTTGTTCGCATGCTGGGCAGCGTATGTTGGAAACTTGGTACAAATGCACAGGTCGATCTTCTGCCCGTTACTTTCATTCAGATCCAATAACCGCCACGCCAATGCGGAGGAAAGGATTTCCGTTTCGGGATACCAACGATACGGCAGCTGCACCAGTTCGGCAACGACCTGGCGTTGCTTACCCCACAGATTGATCTGACGGACCAGCTCCTCATTCAGAAACTCTGCCCCTCCCCTGATAAACGGCACCTGCGCACCGAGCACGATGACTCTTTTCACGACCCAGACCCCCTACATGATGTCCTTACCACAACGTTGACTTCCTCTGGATTATTTACGTGACTTGCGGATACGACTACCCAGCTGATCGACTGCGGCAACACGTTTGTCCATTGCAGCTTCTGCCGGAGTCGGCACCGAACCATCAAGGGTGGCTACGACCTCCAGCTGTGGGACTGGCGCGTTACGGACAATCGCAACATTGCCGTCGCCACGTTTGAGTACCCGCGTGGTGAACAAACGAAGCGGCGCCGTAATCCGCCAGGACCGGCTTGCATGAAGGCTGTCGATCTGTCCTTCCAGGACCTCCACCGCCAACTCAAGCTCGCGAATGTGCTCTCGTGCTGCAGTAGCGATCTGCATGCTTCTGGAAAGATCGGCCTGCAGCTCCTTCACTCGATTTCTATCCTGCTCGCGCGAGTTCTCGAGGTGGGACATTTGTTGCTGCTGTGCGGCAACCCGAGCCTGCAAGGCGGCATTGGTCGCCTCTTGCTGCTCAACGACGCGTTGGATGCCCAGCGCATCAGTCCTCGCAACATCGCGCTCCTCAGTCAGCCGCGCCACATCGACGGCCAGCAACTCGGCCAACTCGCGTGCGCGCTGGCGCTCCTCAAGCTCCTGCTCAAGCTCTTCGATCCTGGCTGCAAGTACAGCCTTGTCAGATTCCAGCTCGGCAGCACGTGCGGTCAGCGACTCGGTCAGCTCCCGCGCACGCTGACGCTCTTCTACCCCTTGCTCAAGTTCGGCGATGCGTGCCGCCACTGCCGCCCTGTCTGATTCCAGCCCGGAAACGCGCGCGGCCGACGCCTCGCTCTCACGGTTAGATGCGATCGCTTGAGCTTCGAGTCCTTTGGCCCAGGCTGCCAGTTTCTCGCTGTCCTCCTCGAGTTGCTGGCACCTGCTTTCGGAAGCGGCAATTTGCTGTTCAAGCAACTGGATGCGCCCCTGTTCCTTCGATGCGCTCTCACGGAAATGCTCGATCGCCGCGCCACGTGCGGCAAGCTCCACCCGATGATGCTCCGTCTCGATATGCACCGCGCTCAGCCGCGCGTTGTAAACGAGTAGCGCGTCATGCAGACGTCGATAAATCGATGCCCACTCGGGAAGCGGGGCCGGTGCGGCATCGGCTTGTTGGAGACACTGTTGCAGCAGGGCGAACGTCAACTGGGAACGATTCTGCCCAAACAGCGCTACGAACGCATTGCAGTACCGGGCGGGTAGTGTCGTGAAATCCAGCGCAGGCTCACGGCTCGGGCTGGAGCAAACAACCCGACGTTCAAGAATCTCCTTGACCGTGATCAGGAACGAAAACAACAGGTCCTCAAGCCAGGAGCAATCGGCGGCGTTGTTCGAAATCGCACCGTAATCGATCAGTACAGCACGCTTTTCCGACGTGATGAGGATGTTCCAGCAGCGCACATCGTTGTGATACAAACCGGCACGTTCAAGCAACACAAGTTGCTCGAGAATCTGCGCGATTATCTCATCGGCGTCATAAGCCGAACCATCGTCGATCGCCTGGGAAAGAAGCCGCCCATCCATCATCGACCTGGCAAGAAACAAATCCCTGGAATCGTTCAGCGACGCGATCAGGCGCGGCGCCGGATAGCCGAGTGGCGGATTGCTTAGAAACTCCACTTCATTGACGAATTCGCGCAAGTTGATCTCTGCGCGATCTTCAACGGCCAGCGTCATTCTTTTTACGAAAACCTGTGGCCCGAAATAATAGCGACGCGATTGCAAGTGCGTGCCCCGCCCATGCGCATGCGATTCGGCTGTCCAGGACGTGAAATCGCCGATGATTCCGTCCACATACCAGAACTGGCTGCTCGCGAAATAGAGCGGCCTTGACACTGCCGAAAGGTGCGTCTCCTGCCGCGAAAGCAGGCGCAGGAACGCATAACTGGATAGGATTTCGGCAGGATCCTGCGGTAACGATGGTGCCCAGTAAAGCGGCTCCTCATGCAAGGCGAGTTCAAACACGCCCGCAGCGGTCTTTTCCGAAAGCTTGCGACACAGTTCCGATACGCTTAGGATGCCTCGGGCGTGTACGAGATGATGGAAGACGCTGAGCCCGAGGACCAGATCGTACTGACCCGGTTCAAGCCGATCTATCACGTCTTCGACAGTACCGTGCTCAAAGCTCGCTGCAAACAAAGGATTTTCGGCAGCCAGCGCTTTGCACACATTTACATTGAGATCGAGAAAGTCCACTCCGTGCACCGTGTGGCCATCGGCCGCCAGGTTCAATGAGAAGAAGCCCTGCGCACATCCAAGATCCAGGACGCGCAGCGGACGCTCGAGCGCAGCCTGAAGGCGCTGCGCACACTGGCGGATCAACAGCAGCCTATCCTCGCAACCACGCGAGCTGCCATCGGAAAGTTCGGGATGCGCGAAAATCGGCTGATACTTCTCAGGCAGGGCTGCCACAAGGGCGCCCATACTCAGTGACTCGGTCATGACTGTTCGCTCTTTGAATTGATGTGAAATTCCGCCGTCGTCATGACAAGGCCTCAACGATCTCGAAGTCGGCCTTCAGGTCCATCATTCCCCAAAACTGCATCCCTCTGGCCACGTTCAGCAAGATGGCATCGTAGCGCCGATCCAGTGGCGTCAGTTCCACCAGCGGATCTCCACTGGAGATGCCGAGCGAGATCAGGTAATTCGCTTCGTTCAGGTCAAGAGGCATGGTGAACTTGCAGACAATCACGTCTCCTGCCTTAGCCGCAATCCCGGTGCGACCCTCGCTGGAAAGAAAGGAGTTGGTTCCGTAAAGAAACAGCCCTTCAATCGTTTTCACCAGGATACCGGGGACCACGTTGTCGAAATCCTGATCGAATGCGATCTTGACGTAGAACGTCGTCCTCGAGCCGCTTTCCACGCGCGCGGGAAATTCCTGACCGTCGCTGGAAACCACGTAGTCCAGAATTCGGGCACCGCCCTGCCCCAGCGATGCTCGGACGCATTGTAATATGGCCTGGTATGGAACACGTCTTCGCTGCCGGTGCGGAACTCCTCCGGGGTGTCCTTGGCCTCCGCTTGAAGCGAGACGGGCTTTTTGCCAAATAGCTCATCGAGGTACAGGTTGGAGACCTCGCGGGACGGACCATCGGCATGCACGCTACCGTCCTTGATCAAAATGGCACGATCGCAGTGTTTGACGACATCTCCGACCGCATGACTGACGAGGATCAGCGTCATTCCCTCGTCCTTGTAAGACTGGATGCGCTTGAAGCACTTCGCCTGAAAATACGCATCGCCCACCGACAATGCTTCGTCGACGATGAGTACATCGGGCCGAAATGCGGTGGCCACCCCAAACGCGACGCGCACCTGCATACCGCTTGAGTAGGTGCGTACCGGCTCATCGAAGTACTCTCCGATCTCGGCAAACTCCTGTATCTCGGGCAACACCTTGTCGATTTGTTCCAATGTGTAACCCATGAGCCCGGCAGAATGTCTGGCATTCTCCCGGCCACTCAGGTCCGGATTGAAACCCATGCCGAGCTCGAGAATCGCGGCGATACGGCCATGCCGGATGATGCGTCCTTCGGTAGGTTGCGAGGTACCGGTGATCAGCTTGAGCAATGTGCTCTTTCCGGCGCCATTGCGCCCCATGATCCCGATCGACTCACCCGGAGCGACCGAAAACCCGACATTCCGCAGAACCCAGTGCTCTTCTCGCGGCTTGACCTTCAACCCGAACCAGCTGGCGGCGCGTAGCCACTCGCTACCCCAGACACGATAGGACTTCCCCAGCCCCTCAACCATCAACACCGGGCTCATAGGGCATCCACCATTTCGGCACTCGCGCGGCGAAAAACGACCAACGACAGGACACACAGGACGAGGGTCGCCAGCATGAGCGGGACAAGCTCGATCCACGCCGGGGAACGCCCGTAAAGAAGTACTCCCTGATAAGCGCTGACAAGCGGGAACAGCGGATTGAGCTTGAAGAGTTCCTGGGTCTGCGCGGGAAGGATATCGATGGTGTAAACGATAGGCGTCACCCAGAACATTGCCTGCAGAACGACCGGCACAACCTGCCCGATGTCACGCACGAAGACATTGAAGACGCCGAGCAGCAATCCAATCGACATCGCGAAAGCCAACGTCAGCAGCATCAGCAGCGGCAGCCAGGCTGCCTGCGGGCCCAAAGTGTGCCCCAGGATAGCGAACACGATGATGATTGCCAGGAACAGCAACAGGTTGTTCACCATGACGGTGCCGCCGGCAATGAGTGGGAGACATATCCGCGGGAAGGCTTGCTTCTTCATCAAATTGCCGTTATCCACGAACAATGAAACACACTTGCCAATGCATTCGGCAAACAGGGTCCAGCAAAGCGTTCCGGCCATCAGATACAGTGCGTAAGCAAACTTGTTGTTGACCCCTGGCAGCTTCGCGGCCAGCACCTCGGAAAGAATCGTCGCAAAGATCAGCACCTGCATAAGCGGGTGGATGATCATCCACAGTGCACCGAGTTTGCTGCGCAGGAAGCGCAGACGCAGGTCATTCCTGATCGACGACAGAATGAAGTATCGGAAGGCCCATACGGACCGGATCATGTCCAACATTGCTACCTCTGAAAGTGTTCACTACTTTGGTGAAGCGGGGAACCAGATCGCTACATCACAGGCTCGACAAAAAAGTCACGGTCAGTGCGTTGACGCGACCACGTTCGCAGCCCTTGCCAGCAGATGCTCCGCTACGCTTCGGGGAGCAAGCCTTGTGCAGATATCGGCCCTGGCTGCTTCGCCCAGCCGCCGCGCCTGTGACGGGTCGTCCGCAAGCCGACGCATGGCAGCTGCGGCAGATGCAATGTTCGGCTCTGCCCAGCGCGCGCCATCCGACTCCGGATATCGGCCCGCAACCGGCACCAGGTCGTAGTCTACGAGGCAAGAGTTGCTGTCCTTCATGAACTCCATATTGCCCGACCAGCCCGTTGCAATGACCGGCTTGCCGAGTGACATGCACTCAGCAAGCCCCAACCCGAAGCCTTCGGCCCGATGCAGCGATACGTACACGTCGCAGCAGCGCTGCAGCGCGCGCACATGCATCCTGTCGATCACCTCGTCCCGCAGCAGGATCCGCTTGTCTGCCGCCACCAGGCTCAGGAGTTCTGCCATCTGCTCGGGGTACATATGCCCATTGCTTGACTTTACGACTAGGCGCACGTCGTTGCGGCCGTCGGGAAACGCATGCCTGAATGCACTGACCACGGCCTGGGGATTTTTCCTGGCCACGAAAGAGTGGAAATCAAAAGTGAAAAGAAAGACGAAGGTTTCCGGATCCAGCCCGAAGTCCTGTCTCTGCAAGCCGCTATCACGCTGGTCAGAGAGCGGCAGCGGGAGTCGCATGATCGGTCTGTCGGTCACGCTGCGGAATGCATCCTCTATGAATCGTGAGGCCACCATTATCTCGTCCACCAGTGCAATGGCACTCAGCCAACTTGGCGGAATCACTTCAAGCTCCCAGAACCAGCATGCAATGACGTAATGTCCTTCCATACGGTCCCGGCCGATCTTCTCAAACGCGGCTTCGAGGTAGTCGGGATTGACGAAGACGACGGTGACCTGGTGCGGCATGCGCTGGTCGATGAGACCATCCAGGCTCCGGTCGTCCCAGGAGTGCGGAAGCCCCATGTCCAGGTCATACAACGACACGGGCACGCCAGCGCTGATCAGCGCACGCGCATACATCCTTGCGCTCTCCGCTAGCCCGAATTCGCCACGAAGGTAGCCAACGATGTTGATCCCGACCGATGGAATCTGGGTGACGGAGAAATCAGCGCTCATCGGCAAGGAAACGTCAGCGCCTCCTGAATTCAGCTCCCAGGCATCCGTGCGCTGAAACCGCGTTTGAACCGTGGAGCGGGCGGACAGGGTGGAAGACACGCGGTCACGCCAACGTTGCGGGAAAACGCGATAAATACGCTGCAACCAGGATTGTTGGCGTATCCATGATTGCAGGCGAAGGCCGGCAAGCCCGCTCCGCCAATAAGCGAAGAAGTCCTGTCGTTGCGGCGACGCAGTCATGAAGAGCTAAACGCCTCAAGCGCCCGCTCCAGATCCCCCCGCAAATCCTCCAGATCCTCAACCCCCACACTCAACCGCACCAGCGCATCGCTGATGCCCAGCTGGTCGCGGCGGGCCACTGGGATGGAGGCGTGGGTCATGACGGCGGGATGATTGACCAGGCTTTCCACGCCGCCCAGCGATTCGGCCAGGGTGAACAGTTCGGTCTTTTCGCAGAAGCGCTTGGCTGCCTCAAACCCGCCTTTGAGCACGATGGAGACGATGCCGCCGAAGCCGGACATCTGACTTTTCGCAAGCGCGTGCTGCGGGTGCGAGGTCAGGCCGGGGTAGATCACCTTTTCGATCGCGGGATGTGTTTCCAGCCATTGCGCCAGCGCCAGGGCGTTGTCGCAATGCGCGCGCATGCGCAGCGGCAAAGTCTTCAAACCGCGTAGCGCCAGGAAGCTATCGAACGGGCCTTGTACGCCGCCGATGGAGTTCTGCAGGAAGGCCATCTGTTCGGCAAGTTCTGCGTTGTCGCCAACCACCGCGATGCCGCCGACCATGTCGGAGTGGCCGTTGAGATACTTGGTTGCCGAATGCACGACGATGTCGGCACCCAGGCTGAGCGGGCGTTGCAGCATCGGCGAGGCGAAGGTGTTGTCGACCACGATCAGCAGGCCGTGCTTGCGCGCGATCGTCGCAATGGCGGCGATATCGACCAGCTTGAGCATCGGGTTGGTCGGGGTTTCGATCCACACCATCTTGGTGTCGGGGCGAATCGCGGCTTCGAAGGCGGCCGGGTCGGTCAGGTCGACGAAGCTGAAATCCAGGCCGGCGGTGCGGCGGCGCACGCGCTCGAACAAGCGGAAGGTGCCGCCGTACAGGTCGTCCATCGCCACGATGTGGCTGCCGGCATCCAATAGCTCCATCACCGTGGACGTGGCGGCCATGCCGGAGGCGAACGCGAATGCGCGCGTGCCGCCTTCCAGCGCGGCCACGCAGCGCTCGTAAGCAAAACGCGTCGGGTTGTGCGTGCGCGAATACTCAAAACCCTGGTGTTCGCCGGGGCTGGATTGCGCGTACGTGGACGTGGCATAGATCGGCGGCATCACCGCGCCGGTGCTGGGATCCGGCGACTGCCCTCCATGGATCGCCAGCGTTGCAAGCGACAGCGCGCGCTCGCCGTCATGGCTATGAGTGGTGCGGTTGGACATGGAGGTTCCCGGAAAAAGTGGGCGATTGTAACAAGCAGGTCTGAATGGCCCGCGCCGCGCGTCTCATCGAAACGCGCGGCTGCACGGGGGTCACTGCACGCGGCGGCGCAGGTAGTTGAGCAGGTCGATACGGGTGATCAAGCCCAGGAACTGCTTGCCGTCCATGACGATGGCGACCTGGCCGCGGTCGAACACCGGCAGCAGCGCTTCGATCGGCGATGCGACATCCAGGCGATCGAGCTTGCTGACCATGGCGGTGGAGATCGGGTCGCGGAAGCGCGCCTCATCGCCATACACATGCAGCAGCACGTCGCTCTCGTCGACGATGCCGACCAGCTCGCCGTCGTCGATCACCGGCAGCTGCGACACGTCGTACAGCTTCATGCGCTGGTACGCGGTGGTCAGCAGGTCCTTGGGGCCGACCACCACGGTGTCGCGCTTGTTGTAAGGGCGCAGGATCAGGTCGCGCAGGTCGCCGTGCTGCGGGCGCTCCAGAAAACCGTTGTCCAGCATCCAGTAGTCGTTGTACATCTTGGACAGGTACTTGTTGCCGGTATCGCACACGAACACCAGCACGCGCTTGGGCGTGGTCTGCTCGCGGCAATACTTCAGCGCGGCGGCCAGCAAGGTGCCGGTGGACGAGCCGCCGAGGATGCCTTCTTTGGCCAGCAGCTCGCGCGCGGTGTGGAAGCTTTCCGCGTCGCTGATCGAATACGCCTTCTTGACGCGGGTGAAGTCGGAGATATCCGGCAGAAAATCCTCGCCGATGCCTTCGACCAGCCAGCTGCCGGACTTTTCGCTGACCGTGCCCTCTTCGATGTACTGGGTCAGGATCGAGCCCACCGGGTCGGCCAGCACCAGCTCGGTCTGCGGCGAGGCGGTGGCGAAGGCGCGCGACAGGCCGGTCATGGTGCCGGAGCTGCCGCAGCCGAACACGATGGCATCCAGCTGGCCGTCCATCTGCGCCAGGATTTCCGGGCCGGTGCCGAATTCGTGCGCAGCCGGGTTGTCCGGGTTGCCGAACTGATTGATGAAGTAGGCGCCCGGGGTCTCGGCCGCGATCTTGGCGGCCAGGTCCTGGTAGTACTCCGGGTGGCCCTTGGCCACGTCCGAGCGGGTCAGCACCACGTTGGCGCCCATGGCCTTGAGATTGAAGATCTTCTCGCGGCTCATCTTGTCCGGCACCACCAGGATCAGCTGGTAGCCCTTCTGTTGCGCCACCAGGGCCAGGCCCAGGCCGGTGTTGCCGGCGGTGCCCTCAACCAGAGTGGCACCGGGCTTCAGGTCGCCTCGCTGCTCGGCCGCTTCGATCATCGACAAGCCGATACGGTCCTTGATCGATCCGCCGGGATTGTTCGCCTCCAGCTTGAGGAACAACTCGCAGACGCCGGTGTCCAGGCGCTGGGCCTTGACGATCGGCGTGTTGCCAATCAGTTCGAGTACGGAGGAATGAATCGCCATCGGGATATCGTCGCTGCGCCACGCGGGCTAGACCGGTCATTATCCGACGAACGGCCGGGGAATGCTCATTCAGGCGGGAAAGGATCGTGGCCGCCTATGAACGAGCGTGCTCAACTGGCTGAAGGCGCGCCAAGCGCAGGCATGGGCGCAGGCATGGGCCCAAACAAGGACGCGGACGGTGGCAAGCCGACGAGGAGGCTGCCACCGCCCGCGACGGTGAACTTGTTCTAACGGTGGGGAAGGATCAGTGCGTGAGCTGGTCGTACATCCGGGTGAGTTTTTCTTTGGCCTGCAATTTTTCGCGCTTCATCTGGCCCAAGGTCACGTCGTCGATGGGGAGTACCCCAAGTTCGGCATCCATGCATTTCTTGTTCAAGAGCTTGTGGCGTTGGTAGAGCTGCTTGAACTCGGGATCGGACTTGATCAATGCGTCGATTTCGGTCTGCGGTTGCCCTTCGAACATGGCGTTACCTCCTTCACTTAAAACAAGAACGCCCCGGCCGCGAACGGCGCAGGGCGCTGCTTGGGAATCGAAGACCCGCGCGTCACGTCGGCAAAGGCCATCACGGTAGACGCACTGGTAAAACCACTACCTGTTGCAACTGCGTGCGTCACTGCGTGCCCTTGCGTCACTGACCCGGCCCTCCGTACTTCCGGGCGGCGGAGTTGCTGCCCAGAGGTACGACCCTACGCCGGTCGCGGAGGGGGTTCAAGGCCGGAACGGCTGCTTTTGCCGTTCCCTGCGTCAATCAATGACCGCGGTTCAACCGGGCGTCATGCCCGGGTTAAAACGCCTTAACTTCCAACCACTTGCATTACGGCGAGACAACGATTTCGGCTGCACGCGTCTTGCTGGCGGCACCCTTGCTACCGCTGACCTGCAGCCGCGATGCTGCAACACCCCCAGCGACCAATGCGTCGCGGAGCGCCTCGGCACGCTTCTTGGCCACCGCCGCATCGCTGTCGAAGCCGACGATGCTGACCCGGCCCTTCTTGCCGATGTTCAGGTATTCGGCCAGCGCCTTGGCCTGCCCGGTCGCATCGCCGGACAACGCCGCCTTGCCGCCAAACGCGCCACTGCCTAGCGAGAACACTTCGCCGCGGCTGTCCACCTTGGACGACGGCAGCTTGGCGCCGGCCACCAGCTCGGCTTCTTCATGGGCGAGCTGAAGGGCTTTTTGCTGGGCGGCGTTGAGCTTGGCCGTCTGCTTGCCGGCGACGCTGGTCAGCGCCAGCTCGGCATCCTGGCGGGCTAGGGTCTCCTGCTCGGCGGCCTGTCGCATGCGCTCGGCCTCCTCGGCCTGGATCTGCGCCTGCACGCGCAGGCGCTCGGCCTCCTGCCGGGCGCGCGAGGCGTCGCGGCGGCTGGCTTCGATCAGCAGATCGTTGCGGGTGCCTTCCAGGCGGTCCAGCTCGCGCCGGGCCAGCGAGGTGCGGGCGGTGAGCTCGGCGATCTCGACCCGGCGGTCGGCCAGAAACACCAGCTCATCGCGGTCGCGACGCTTGGCCTCGGCAAGCGCGCCGATGGTCTGCTGCGCCTGCAGGCGTTCGTAGCGGGCCAGGTCGCTGGTCTGCGGGTCGTTCTGCAGCGCTGCCAGGCGCCGATTGAGCGCGTCGGCCTGTGGATCGTCCTTGGCAGCCATCGCCAGCGACGGCAGCGTGGCCAGGCTCAGCACACCGATATAAAGGAAGGGGCGCAGTGTCATCGGCCGTTCTCCCCGGTGTTGAGGCTGTTCTGCAGCTGCGCCACTTCCTTGCGGCGTTGCTCCAGCTGGGCGCTGACCACCGCCTCTTCGCTGCGCGCCTTTGCCAGGTCGGCATCGGCGGCGGCGCGCAGGGCAATCTGCGGCACCTGCTTGCGCTGGCGTTTGTCCAGTTGCGCCTGCTGGGCCTGCATCAGTTCCTGGCGGGCCAGGTTGACCAGATCCGGGGCATATTGGTCGGCATCGGCCTGGGTGGCACGTTGCACGGCCTGTTCGGCGGCGGTGAGCTCCGGTGCCACCTGGGCGGCGGCTGGAGAGGAAAGAACCATGAAACAGGCGATGCCATACAGGGATCGCCGCAAGTATGCGAAGCTAGCCGTCATTAGGGGAGCCGTAGCGAGGAAGTCTCGAGCACGGCCATTGTCGGAAGCCTGCGGCGGACTTGCAACGAGACGCTGCTGTTTGTTGGGGAACCATTGCGCATGGATATCGGCTACTTCCTGAAGCTGATGACCGAAAAGAATGCCTCGGACATGTTCTTGACCACCGGCGCGCCGGTGTACATCAAGATCGAAGGCAAGCTCTACCCGCTCGGCAATACGGGGTTGCCGCCGGGGATGGTCAAGAAAATCGCTTACTCACTGATGGACGAAGGCCAGGTGCCGCAGTTCGAGCGCGAGCTCGAGCTCAACATGGCCATTGCCCTGCCCGACGCCGGACGCTTCCGCGTGAACGTGTTCAAGCAGCGTGGCGAAGTGGGCATGGTGATCCGCGCCATCCGCAGCCGGATCCCGAGCATCGAAGAGCTCAACCTGCCGCAGGTGCTCAAGGACGTCATCATGACCCCGCGCGGGCTGGTGCTGGTGGTGGGCTCGACCGGCTCCGGCAAGTCGACCTCGCTTGCCTCGATGATCGACCACCGCAACAGCACCACCACCGGGCACATCCTCACCATCGAGGACCCGATCGAATACCTGCACAAGCACAAGATGTCGATCGTGAACCAGCGCGAGGTGGGCCTGGACACGCACGCCTTCCAGAGCGCGCTGAAAAACGCGATGCGCGAGGCGCCGGACGTGATCCTGATCGGCGAGATCCTGGATGCCGAGACAATGGAGGCGGCGATCGCCTTCGCCGAAACCGGTCACCTGTGCCTGGCGACGTTGCACTCCAACAATGCCGACCAGACCATCGAGCGCATCCTCAACTTCTTCCCGGAAAGCGCGCACAAGAACGTACTGATGAACCTGGCGCTGAATCTGCGCGCCGTGGTCTCGCAGCGCCTGGTCAAGGGCGTGGATGGGCGCCGCCGTCCCGCCACCGAGGTATTGCTCAACACCCCGATGATCCGCGACCTGCTGCGCCGCGGTCAGGTGCACGAGGTCAAGCAGGCGATGGAAGAATCGCTGGAGGAAGGCATGCAGACCTTCGACCAATGCCTGTTCCGGATGGTCAAGACCGGTGAGATCGAGCAGGAGGAAGCGTTGCGTGCGGCCGATTCGCGTGACGGCCTGGCGCTGAAATTCCGGCTGTCCGAAGGTGGCTCCGGCGAGCACGATCCTTATGCCGACTACGAGACGGCAGCGGCACCGAAGATCAGTCACGGGTTTATCTGATCGGTTGACGGCGAAGATCGGTGATCTTGCGGCGCTTGGGGCCACTGGCGACTGGTGGTCCGGACCTCTGCGACGAGCACCTCATTCGCGACGTCGATGCGACGAACACCCTCATCCGGCGCTGCGCGCCACCTTCCCCCGCTTGCGGGAGAAGGGAGATCGGCGGCCAAGTGATGCCTCCAGGGTGCCGGCTCCAAACTCTTCAAACTTGCATCGCGACGCCGGCGCAGCATGACGACATCTGCCCGGATCGATGAGTGGCTGATTGCCTTTTCCCGTACTACGGGAGGAGGTGCCCGAAGGGCGGATGGGTGGCTGAGTGCCCTTCTCCCGTACCACGGGAGAAGGTGCCCCAAGGGCGGATGAGGGCTGCAGCGTTTTTGCCCTCAGGCCACCGCATCCACCTGCATTTCAGGCCGTGCCATATCGAAGGCCGGTAACGCCAGGCAAGCGTGCTCGATGCGCTGCAAGGTCGGATACGGCGCCAGATCGACGTCGAACCGGTGCGCGTTGTAGAGCTGCGGAATCAGCACGCAATCGGCCAGGCGTGGTACGTCGCCATGGCAGAAGCGCCCGGTCTGCGCATCGCGCGCCAGCTGTGTTTCCAGTGCGGCGAACCCGCGCTGCATCCAGTGCCGGGTCCACTGCAGGCGTTGCGCGGCCTCCAGCGCAAAGTCGTGCTCCAGCAGCTGGGTGACGCGCAGGTTGTTGAGCGGATGCACATCGCAGGCGATGAGTTGCGCCAGCGCGCGTACGCGGGCGCGTTCGACCGGGCCAGATGGCAGCAGCGCGGCGGTGTCCGCGAACGCCTCTTCCAGATACTCCAGAATCGCCAGCGATTGCGAAATGATCACCGCGCCGTGGCGCAGCGTGGGCACCAGTTCCTGCGGATTGAGCTGCGCGTAGGCTGGCGCATGCTGCTCGCCGCCCTCGCGCACCAGATGCACCGGATGGATGAGGTGGTCAAGCGCCTTCAACTGCAGGCCGATACGCACACGATACGCCGCGCTCGAACGCCAGTACGAAAACAGCTCCAGCACCGCGCTCATGTGCTCTGGCCGGTAGCCGCGGCCGTCGGCGGGACGATACGCGTCACGGCACTGGCTGCCGTTCGACGCGCTGCTCGATCGCGCCAAAGATGCTGGCGCCGCTGGCATCGAACATTTCGATTCGCACCACATCCCCGAACGCCATGAACGGGGTGCTCGGCTTGCCATCGCGCAAGGTCTCGACCACGCGCTGTTCGGCAAAGCACGACGCGCCCAGCGTGGTGTCTTGGTTGGCAATGGTGCCGGACCCGACAATCGTGCCAGCCGACAACGGCCGGGTCTTGGCGGCGTGGGCGATCAGCTGGGCAAAGTCGAACTGCATGTCGTTGCCCGCTTCCGGCGCACCGAACCAGGCGCCGTTGACATGGGTGACCAGCGGCAGATGGACCTTGTTGCCGCGCCAGGCATCGCCCAGCTCGTCGGGGGTGACGAACACTGGCGACAACGCCGAGCGCGGCTTGGACTGCACAAAACCAAAGCCCTTGGCGAGCTCGGCCGGGATCAGGTTGCGCAGCGAAACATCGTTAACCAGTCCGATCAGCTGGATATGCGCGGCGGCCTGGTCGGGCGAGGCGCCCATCGGCACATCATCGGTGACAACCACGATTTCGGCTTCCAGATCGATGCCGTGGTCTTCGCTGATCACCTTGATGGCATCGCGCGGACCGTAGAAGCCGGCGCTGGTGGCCTGATACATCAACGGGTCGGTGTAGAAGCTCTCCGGCACCTCGGCATTGCGCGCGCGACGCACCCGCTCCACATGCGGCAGGTAAGCGCTCCCATCGACGAATTCGTACGCGCGCGGGAGGGGTGCGGCCAGCGCCTGCAGATCCAGATCGAACACGCCGTCGGCGCTGCCCTCATCAAGCGCGGCAGACAAGGCGTTCAACCGTGGCGCGACGTTGCTCCAGTCTTCCAGCGCGCGCTGCAGCGTCGGCGCGATGCCGGTGGCGTGCACGGCCTTGCTCAGGTCGCGCGAGACCACGATCAGGCTGCCATCGCGGCCGCCTTCCTTCAGGGAACCTAGCTTCATGACCATCCTGTGGTGTGGCTGATCGGCCGATTGTACGACCTGCCGCAACAATGGTTGCGATTGAAACAGCTGACCCGCAGCCCAACTGGTGAACGCGCCTTTTGTGCAGCGCGCCAAACGCGCGTACACTTGCCGGGTCTGCATGCGGCCGTCCGTTTCCCTTAGGGACAGCCGGCGAGGCCAGGATCGATCGATCCGCTCGCCCGCCCCACCCGACGCCTTTCGTGGTGCCGACAAACCCATCGCTCTTTGATCGGGTTGATCCACCATCTCGCAGCGCGGTTCACGGGAACGCTCCGAGCCTCACTTTTGCATCTGCAATGCGTTTGCGCTCCAGGCCTGGCCTGGCGGCGACGCTTTACTTGGAGCTTCCTGATGTCTTTTGAATCCCTGGGCCTTGCGCCCTTCCTGCTGCGCGCGTTGGCCGAGCAGGGCTATGAAACCCCCACTGCGATCCAGCAGCAGGCGATCCCGTTGGTGCTGGCCGGTCACGACCTGCTGGCCGGCGCGCAGACCGGTACCGGCAAGACCGCCGCGTTCGGCCTGCCGCTGCTGCAGCACCTGGGCACCAGCCCGCAGCCGGTCAACGGCCCGCGCAAGCCGCGCGCGCTGATCCTGACCCCCACCCGCGAGCTGGCCACCCAGGTGCACGACAGCCTGCGCGGCTACAGCAAGTACCTGCGCATCCCCAGCGCGGTGATCTACGGCGGCGTGGGCATGGGCAACCAGCTCGACACCCTGCGTCGTGGCGTGGACCTGCTGATCGCGTGCCCGGGCCGGCTGATCGATCATATCGAGCGTCGCAGCGTGGACCTGTCCGGCATCGAAGTGCTGATCCTGGACGAAGCCGATCGCATGCTCGACATGGGCTTCTTGCCGTCGATCAAGCGCATCCTGACCAAGCTGCCGCGCCAGGACCGTCAGACGCTGCTTTTCTCGGCCACCTTTGAAGAGAACATCAAGCAGTTGGCGCTGGAATTCATGCGCAACCCGATGCAGATCCAGGTCACCCCGAGCAACACCGTGGCCGAGAGCATCACCCACCGCGTGCACCCGGTCGATGGCGCGCGCAAGCGCGATCTGCTGCTGCACCTGCTGGCGCAGGACAGCCGCGAGCAGACCCTGGTGTTCGCACGTACCAAGCACGGCAGCGACAAGCTGGCGCTGTTCCTGGAGAAGTCCGGCATCAAGACCGCGGCGATCCATGGCAACAAGAGCCAGGGCCAGCGCATGCGTGCCCTGAGCGACTTCAAGGCCGGCCGCGTGACCGTGCTGGTGGCCACCGATATCGCCGCACGCGGCATCGATATCGACCAGCTGCCGAAGGTCATCAACTACGACCTGCCGATGGTCGCCGAGGATTACGTGCACCGCATCGGCCGCACCGGCCGTAACGGTTCCACCGGCGAGGCGATCTCGCTGGTGGCGCAGGACGAAGCCAAGCTGCTGCGCCAGATCGTGCGCATGCTGGGCCGCGACGTGGAAATCCGCGACGTGCCGGGCTACGAGCCGCAGACCCCGATCCGTTGGGGTAACAGCGCGCCGGGCCGTGCCGAGCAGCCGGGCGGCGATCGCGCACCGCGCAAGAGCCACGCCCGTCGTCCGCATGGCGATGCACCGCGTCAGGCGCATGCGCATGCCGGCCCGAAGAAGCCGGGTGGCCAGCGTAATGCTGGGCCGCGTCAGGCCAATGCGGGCGCAGGTGCCGGCCGGCGCGACAGCCGTGGCGGCGCTGGCCGTCCGGCCAACCGCGGCGCCTGATAGACGGCGCCTGCTGGGCACAAGGGCCGCCATGCGGCCCTTGTTGTATCAGGCCCACGTTTTGTACCTGGCCCGGCGAATCCGGACCTTTGCGTGATCCGGCGCTGCGCCGGCACGCCCCCTTCCCTTTCGTTACCGCTTGCCGATCACCGTCATGGATATCTTCAAAGTCTTTACGCTCGAAGCCGCGCATCGGCTTCCCAATGTGCCGCCCGGCCACAAGTGCGCCCGCCTGCATGGGCATTCGTTCCGGGTCGAGCTGCACGTCAGTGGCGAACCGGGTGCCGACACCGGCTGGATCATGGATTTCGGCGATATCAAGGCGGCCTTCAAACCGATCTACGACCGGCTGGACCACCATTACCTCAATGACATCGAGGGGTTGGAGAATCCGACCAGCGAGCGGCTGGCGATCTGGATCTGGGATCAGCTCAAGCCGGCACTGCCGCAATTGAGCGAGATCGTGGTGCATGAGACCTGCACCTCCGGTTGCCGCTATCGCGGTTGATCGCCTGCGCAATGTTTGAAATGAGGCCGCCCGATGGGCGGCTTCATCGTTTCTGGCGCGCTAACAAGTTCTTGAATGCAAAAGAATTTACGCAAGGTTTTGGAAAAATTCAGCAAACTTGTTGCATCGCACCAATATCTGCGTATGCTGCAACGCAAAAAACGGTCACGGCATTCCCCAAGGGGTTCGCAATGTCGGCGCAGTTCGATAACAGCTTTACCAGTCAGTTCGCCTCTGCCGCAGCACGAGCCAATCAGTTGGCATTGGACACGCTGGAGCAGAACGTCAACGCGACCACCAGCTTCTTCGGTGAGTTTGCGCAAGCACGCGATCTGGATGCCTACCAGACGCTGTGGCCGAAAGGCCTGCAACTGGCCCGCGACAACCTGGAGCGCTTGGCCTCGGTCAACCAGGAAGTGGTCGGGATGGGGTTGAAGACGTCCAGCGAGCTTGGGCAGTTCGCCAAGCAGCAGTTCGACACCGGCAGCGAGCAGGCCGGCTCAACAGGCAAGACACGGCGCAAGTAACGGCCACCAAAATTCAGCGTCTTTGCATGGGTCCCTCCCCCCGTGCAATCCGGCCCGACAGATCCCTCCCTCTGTCGGGCTTTTTTATTGCGCGTTTGCAGGCGATCTATCGCCGCAGCTTGCGCGCAGCGATTGGCGCTGGCGTGCTTACGGCCAGGCGCGGCTAGATCGGTAGCCGCAACTCCTGCGCCTGGCTGGCGGCATCGGCACCCGGACGCCAACGGATGCGCCCCCAGCACGGCATCGCCAGCCGCTGGTGCAGCATCTGGATGTTCTCCTCCACGCGCTCCATCTGCGGATCGACCTCGTTGGCGATCCAGCCGATACACGCGAGCCCGTCGGCGGCGATGGCGGAAGCGGTCAGGCGCGCATGGTTGATGCAACCCAGCCGCACGCCGACCACCAGCACCACCGGCAGTTGCAGCGCACGGACCAGGTCGGCCTGGTCCAGATCGGCGCTGAGCGGCGCGGCCCAGCCGCCGACCCCTTCGACCACCACCACCTCGGCCTGGCGACGCAACTGTGCGAAGGCCCGCGTGATCGGGTCCAGCGACAGGGTCACGCCGACATCGGCGGCGGCGAGCTCCGGTGCCAACGGTGCGGGCAAGGCGTAGGGGTTGAGGGTGGCGTAGTCCGGCTGCGGGTGGCTGGCCGCCTGCAGCGCCAGCGCGTCTTCATTGCGCCAGCCATCCGACGTCTGTTCGCAGCCACTGGCGACCGGCTTCATCCCCACCGCGGTGTGCCCGCGCGCGCGTAGTGCGTGCAGCAGCGCCGTGCTACCCATGGTCTTGCCGATGCCGGTATCGGTGCCGGTGACATACAACGCCGGGTGCTGCATGCGTTCGATCCTGCGGCCGGGCCGCCATTGCCGAGAGGGCGCGCAGCATAACGCGCGAATCCAGACGCGCGGCTGAGTCGCAATGCCGCTGCGGATGGCCGCTGCTAAACTTCGGCCATGTTCGCCACCTCTTCGCTAACCGGCAGCAAGCCGGAACAATATGCCCAGCTCACCGCCCAGGCCCAGGCCCTGGTGCACGGCGAGCCGGATCGGATCGCCAATGCCGCCAATCTGGCCGCACTGATCTTCCATTCGCTGCCGTCGCTCAACTGGGCCGGCTTCTACTTTTACGATGGCCGCGAGCTGGTCGTGGGTCCGTTCCAGGGCCTGCCGGCCTGTGTGCGCATTTCCTTGGACAAGGGCGTATGCGGTGCGGCCGCCACGACCCGGCAAAGCCAGCGCATTGCCGACGTGGACGCGTTTCCCGGGCATATTGCCTGCGATTCGGCGTCGCGCTCGGAACTGGTGATTCCATTGGTCAAGGGCGAGA
The DNA here is from genome assembly GCF_001908725.1 of Xanthomonas vesicatoria ATCC 35937. Lineage (NCBI taxonomy): Bacteria > Pseudomonadati > Pseudomonadota > Gammaproteobacteria > Lysobacterales > Lysobacteraceae > Xanthomonas > Xanthomonas vesicatoria. Next base: position 2,074,903 of record NZ_CP018725.1, read on the forward strand.
CGTTGATCGGTGTGCTGGATCTGGACAGCCCGGAGCTGGATCGCTTCGACGCCGACGACCAGCACGGCCTGGAAGCCATCGCGCAGGTCTTCGTCGGCGCGTTGACGTGACCACCGAGCGGCTGCGCAACATCGGCCCGAAAAGTGCAGCGTGGCTGCGCCAGGTCGGCCTGCGCACGCAGCAGGATCTGCAGGCGGTCGGCGCGGTGGGCGCGTTCGTCAAAGTGCGCCGCGCCGGTTTCAAGCCCAGCCTCAATCTGCTGTATTCGCTGGAAGGCGCCCTGACCGATTGCCATTGGCAGGACGTGCCGGAAGCGCGGCGGCACGCCTTGCTGGCCGAATACGAGGCGGCCAGTGCGCTTTTACCAGTGCGCGGCCGCGCGGTCGCCGGGCCGGTGGAGACCGTGCACTACGCGCGAGCCGACAACGACGATACGCATGGCGACATGCTCGACGCAGACGACGACGCTGCGGACCTGAGCCAGACGCGCGAGGATTGAGAACCGCCGGCGAGATGGCTGCGCTGCCGCAAGGCGGACGCAGTCGGTGACCGGCACCGGCGCTCCCTACATGCACATACGCCGGTTCCATCGCGTTGTGTGCGCGGGGGAGCGCCCGCTACGTTCTGGCAGACGTCTTGAGTTGGTTGCGCAGTGTTGCTACCGCTAGCTACGCGAAGCGAGGCGATGGCAATTCGATCAAGGCAAGCGCCGTCAGTGAGATTTCTCGATCGCTTGATCGTCGATCGCTCACATCGTCAATGCGCCGCCGCGGCTCGCAGGCTTGGTGCGAACAATGCACCCAACGCCTGATCATGGCTGAGGCCAGGCAACGCCTCAGAGTCGGCTGTGACGCCGGATAACGACGACGATAAGGTGGCGAGGTGTCGTGCGAATGTTGCCAGCGACACGCACTGACCCTTCTGCGTGTTTTAAGAGCGGCTAGCACAACCTAGCGAGCGCCTGTCAGTGAGTGCAGTGATTTTGTCGGCCGCATCTTTGTGGATGCAGTCAAAAGTCCAGATCAAACGCTGAATGGGTCGAATGCGCGGTGCCCTCACCGTTCGCGGGACACGCCGCAAGTACGTCCCTGTAGGCTCAGTGGCGGCATCCATGCCGCCACACGGCCCCGCAAGCGGTGAGGACCCCGCACCAGAAAGTTGGTCGGCTGCGTTGTTGAAAACATGCACACCGATCATCTCGACGGGTCATTGCCCGCCGACCGTCGCGGGACCTTACGCGGCATGGATGCCGCGTAAGAGCTTACAGGGACGTACTTGCAGCGTGTCCCGCGACGGTGGAAGGGCAAGGGCCTTGCAGCCAGGCAGCAGATCAGCCGGACTGCAGTGGACTGGCGTGACGTCGTTCTGTTAACCGCTCTAAGTCAATGCAAGCAGCTCGCGCATGTCATCCATGATCGCCACCGCGCCGGCGGTTTGTACGTCGAAGCCGCGCAGATAGCCGTAGCGCACCATCGCCAATGGCATTGCCGCTGCATTTGCGGCGGCCGCATCGGTGGCCGAATCGCCCACCATCAGGCATTGCTGCGGGCTGTGCTGGAATTGCCTGGCCAGGTGCAGCAGCGGCGCCGCGTCTGGCTTGCGCTGCGGCAGCGAATCGCCACCGAGCACGCTGCTGAATTGTGCAGCGATGCCCAGGTGCTCCAGCAGCGGTGCGATAAATCGCGACGGTTTGTTGGTGCACAACGCCAGCGTGGCGCCGGCCTCACGCAGGCCGGCCAACGCCTCGCCGACACCGGGATAAAGCTGTGGGTTGTGCAGCAGACTAGCTTCGTAGTGACGCATCATCACCGGCATCGCGCTGTCGGCATCGTGCGTGCCGCCGGCCTCGCGCAAGGCAGCGGCAAGCAGCACGTGCACGCCTTCGCCGATCCAGCCGCGGATCGTCGCCTCGCTGAACTGCTGCAGCCCGAGTTCTTGCAAGGTCGCGTTGAGCGCTTCGGCAATATTGGGTGCGCTGTCCACCAGCGTGCCGTCCAGGTCGAAGATCACCAGCGGATACAGATACATGCACAACGCCTCGTTGGGGAGCGGCCTGCAGTGTACGAGCGGCTGGATTCAGAGCGCGTCAGCGTGCATGGCGGAGATGCGGGATGCCGTCATCGCAGCGTGCAGCTGAGAGCGGCCAACAACACGTAGCGCGCAGTCGTCAGGCGGGTGTGGACGGCGCGCTCAGAATCGGAGCGTGCGAGTGGTACCTACCGCCCCGAGCACCGGAATGCACGCCTGGCGGTGAGCAGAGTCTTCTTGGAGCTGCACCACATCGCAAGCACAAGTCGCACTCACTGCGCCTGCGGCATCTCGCCGAACAACTCACCCTGCACCGCGCCCTCTTCGGCATCGCTGAAACCGCTCAGCCCCACACCGACCAAGCGATAGCGCGTCTCGTCGGGCAGCTCCACGCGCCGGGTTAGCGCCAGCGCGATCTGCGCCAATGCATCCAGTGACGCCGGCGGCTGCTCCGGTGTGTACGAGCGGGTCAGGATGCGAAAATTCGAGGTCTTCAGCTTCAGCACCACCGTGCGCCCGATCCGCTCGGTACGCCGCGTGGCGAGCCAGGTTTTTTCGGCCAGACGCAGGATATGTGGGTCCAGTGCATCGAGCGCCAGATCCTCGCTGAAGGTGTCTTCCGAGGACACCGATTGCACTTCCTGATCCGGCTCCACCGGGCGCTCGTCGATGCCGCGCGCGCGGCGATACAGGCTCTGGCCGAAGCTGCCGAAATGCGCCTGCAATTCTTCCAGCGGGCGCAGTCGCAGATCGGCGACAGTGACGATGCCCAACGCCGCCAGCTTGCCGTCCATCACCTTGCCCACGCCCGGGATGCGATTGACTTTGAGCGGCAGCAGAAACGCATCCACGCGACTGGGGGCGATGACGAACTGACCATCGGGCTTGCGCCAGTCCGAGGCGATCTTGGCCAGGAACTTGTTCGGCGCGATGCCGGCCGATGCGGTGAGCTGGGTTTCGTCGCGGATCTGGGTGCGGATCAGCTGTGCGATTTCGGTCGCCAGTTGCATGCCGGTCTTGGCGTGCGTGACATCCAGATAGGCTTCGTCCAGCGACAACGGCTCGACCAGATCGGTATGCCGATGAAAGATCTCGCGCACCTGCCGCGACACCGCCTTGTAGCGCGCAAAATCCGGCGGTACGAACACCGCATCCGGGCAGAGCCGCTCTGCACGCAGCGCCGGCATCGCCGAGCGGATGCCGAAGGTACGCGCTTCGTAGGACGCGGCGCACACCACCGAGCGTGCACCGCGCCAGGCCACCACGACCGGCTTGCCGCGCAGGCTGGGATCGTCACGTTGCTCCACGGACGCGTAGAACGCATCCATGTCCACGTGCACGATCTTGCGCATCAAGCTGGCGTCTCTCCACTCAGGATGCAGCCATGATAAAGCAGCGGCGTCTCACGCCTTGATCCAGTGCTAACGGCAACGCGGCGCGAACGGGCGCGACCGCTGCCCGTTGTTGTCTTCGCCATCGCTCTGCACCCGCATGGTGGTGCAGGTGATCCGGTGGTTGGTCATAGCCGGATTGCATGCACGGGCGCCAGACATCGACTCTCCACATCGTGCGCCGCACTGCCGCATCGGCTGAAAACAGCACGCATGCGTACGGATAAAACGTTTGATTGAACCGCGCCGGCTCATGCACCCTTGCCGGCTTCGCCATTCGCTCCCTGCAGGAAACGTTTGTGATGACTCGTCAAAGTGCGTATTCGCGCGACCAGCTGCTGGCCAGCGCGCGTGGGGAATTGTTCGGACCCGACAGCGGCCGGCTGCCGAACGACCCGATGCTGATGTTCGACCGCATCACCGAGATCAGCGACACCGGCGGCGCGCACGGCAAGGGCGTGATTCGCGCCGAGCTGGATGTCCGCCCCGACCTGTGGTTCTTCGGTTGCCACTTCATCGGCGACCCGGTGATGCCCGGTTGCCTGGGGCTGGATGCGATGTGGCAGCTGACCGGCTTTTTCCTGACCTGGATCGGCGCTGCAGGCCGCGGCCGTGCGCTGGGTTGCGGGGAGGTCAAGTTCACCGGGCAGGTGTTGCCGAGCGCCAAACTGGTGAGCTACGAGATCGATGTCAGCCGCGTGATCAACCGTAAGCTGGTGATGGCGCAGACCGATGCGCGCATGCTGGTGGACGGGCGCGAGATCTATACCGCCAAGGACCTGCGCGTGGGCATGTTCACTTCGACGGAGAACTTCTGATGCGTCGTGTCGTCGTCACCGGAATGGGCATCAATTCGTGTCTGGGCAACGACCTGGACACCGTCTCCACCGCCCTGCGCGAAAGCCGCTCCGGCATCACCGCCCTGCCCGATCATGCCGATGCCGGTCTGCGCAGCCAGGTCGGCGGCGCGGTCACACTGGATCTGGAAGCGTTGATCGACCGCAAACTCAAGCGCTTCATGGGCGACGCCTCCGCGTACGCCTATCTGGCCATGCGCGATGCGATTGCCGACGCGGGCTTGAGTGCCGAACAGGTCAGCGATGTGCGCACCGGGGTGATCGCCGGCTCCGGCGGCGGCTCCAGCCAGTGGCAGGTGGAGACCGCCGACCTGCTGCGCAACCGTGGCGTGCGCAAGGTGGGCCCGTACATGGTGCCGCGCACGATGTGTTCGGCGGTGTCGGCGTCGCTGGCCACCGCGTTCAAGATCCGTGGGCTGAGCTATTCATTGTCGGCCGCCTGCGCGACGTCCGCGCATTGCATCGGCGCGGCCGCAGATCTGATTCGCCATGGCGCGCAGGATGTGATGTTCGCCGGCGGCGGCGAAGAACTGCACTGGACCATGAGCGTGATGTTCGATGCGATGGGCGCGCTGTCCACCGGCTTCAACGATCGCCCGGCGGTGGCCTCGCGTCCGTACGACGCGCAGCGCGATGGTTTTGTCATCGGCAGCGGCGGCGGCATGCTGGTGCTGGAAGACTACGACCACGCCGTTGCACGCGGTGCACGTATCCATGCCGAATTGCTTGGCTATGGCGTGACCTCCGATGGTGCGGACATGGTGGCGCCCAGCGGTGAAGGCGCGGTGCGCTGCATGCATATGGCCATGCAAGGGCTGGAGCGCCCGATTGATTACCTCAACACGCACGGCACCTCGACACCGCTGGGCGATGTCACTGAACTGGGCGCGGTGCGCGAGGTGTTCGGCGACAACGCCCCCCCCTATCGTCGACCAAGGCGCTGTCCGGCCATTCGCTGGGGGCGGCTAGCGTGCACGAGGCGATCTATAGCCTGCTGATGCTGCGCGACGGCTTTATGGCCGGCTCGGCACATATCGATGAGCTCGACCCGCGCGCCGAAGGCTTCCCGATTCTGCGACAGACCCAGGACGCAACCTTGAACACGGTAATGTCCAACAGCTTCGGCTTTGGCGGCACCAACGGCACATTGGTGTTCGGCCGGGTGTAATAGCTGGTGCCACTGCCGCGATCACGCTGCGGTGGCACCGGTTACGGCGATGACAAAAGCGCACCGAGAACGTAGCGGCTGCCGTGGTCTTGCATGCAATCGGTCGATGCCGTGGGCCAGGCGCGGCAAGCGGGGTCTACGGAGTTGGTCCCGCCACAAGGCGCCAACCGCAATGCCCTGCCAAGTGCACGCCAGACCTCGTTCGACCAACGGCCGGCTAGCGGCCTTGCTGGTCGCGAATTTTCCGTTCCCGAACCGATTGCTCGTAGTCGATGCTTGCCTGGTCGATACAACTCTGTGAGCCGCCGTCCTGACTTTGTGAGCTTGCGCACCTGTTCAGAACCGCTCCGTCGTAGTCGCTGCGTGCCTGAGAGATACAACTCTGCACGGCACTGTCCTGGCCTCCTGAGCGTTCGCACCTGTTGATCTTCTCATCCCGTCTATCACGGTCTAGCCGATTCAGCGCAGCCCGATCGATCACGTCCCGCTCGCGTTCGGTGCGCTCGTTCTCTGCACGTGTCTCAAGCTTGGCGCGTCGTGCCATGGACTGCACTCCGTCCGCCGGCACGCCCTCGCCAGGTGCCAAGAGCTCCAGTGGTAGCGCGTCCCCCGGCGTGTGATCGCGCCAGAACGCTCGCTCGCTCTCGACCGTCCATTCGCGGCCGCGATAGTGCGTGTCCCAGTAGGTGTCCAGCGAGAACTTCACTTTCGGCACCACGCGATTCAGGGCGCCGTGATTCAGCACGATCGAGGTCGCAGGAAGCCAACCCCGTGCCTCCGGAGAACGCACGTCGCACCAGGTGCCGCTGTCGAGACAACCATAGACCTGAAGCGCATTGCCGGGCTGAACTTCGCCAACGCGCCGGTACTCTTCAGCAGGCCCGGCGCGCAGGCCAACCAGGCCGTTGGCGTGACCGGCGTGCTGCGCCCAAACCGGCATGGCCGCGGCCATCAGCCATAGGGCACTCCATGACAAACGTCGCTGCATTGCGCTCTCCTTGTGCCTGTTCCACTGCATGTTGCGCCTCGCCAAGAGGCGCCACGTCGCTGTTGTAAGACAGCTCACCTCAATGCAATGCGAACACCGTAGCGACCGCTAGCTGTGATCTCTCGGTAGGTTGTTCATCCGGGGCATCTCTGGAAGATGGGGGTTGCGAAGCCAACCCAGCCCCCAGGAGCCCCGGATGAACCTGCATAAACATGCCCGTTTGAGCCCGCGCGGTCGAGCCCTGCTCGTGGACCGCATCCTTGTTCAGGGCCTTCGCATCCAAGAAGCAGCGCATGCGGCCGGTGTCAGCGTCCGCACGGCCTATAAGTGGCTCAGACGGTTCAAGGAAGAAGGTCCGCAAGGCTTGGTCGACCGGTCCTCTCGGCCACGTTCCTGCCCGCATGCCACGCCACAGGAGATTGTGCAGCACGTCATCGAGCGGCGCCGCGCACGACAGACGTATCGGCAGATCGCCGGGCACCTGCCTGTGGCCCCGAGCACCATCGCCCGGCTGCTGCGTCGCGCCGGCCTGCACCGCTTGGCCGAACTGCAGCCGGCTGCGCCGGAGAACCGCTACGAATACGCCTTGCCCGGCCAACTGCTGCATCTGGACATCAAGAAGCTCGCGCGTTTCCGACAGCCGGGACATCGGGTCACCAGCAATCGCCAGGTCAACTCCGATGGCATCGGCTGGGAATACGTCCATCTGGCCATCGATGACCACTCCCGCATGGCGTTCGGCTCCATCGAGCCGGACGAGCGCGGTCGCAGTGCGTGCAGGGCGCTGTTGCGGACAGTGCGCTACTACCGGCGCTTGGGCGTGCAATTTGAGCGCGTCCTGACCGACAACGGCGCCTGCTACAGATCGCGTAGCTTCCGACGCCTGGTCCGTCGGTTGGGCATGCGTCACCTGCGCACGCGCCCATACACCCCACGCACCAATGGCAAGGCTGAGCGGCTGGTGCAAACCAGCCTGCGCGAATGGGCCTACGCCCGCTCCTACGCCAACTCCGAGCAGCGAGCCCACGCGCTGCAGGGCTGGCTTCATCACTACAACTGGCATCGACCACATGCCAGCCTTGGCTACAGGCCACCCATCACCCGAATCCCACTGAACAACGTGGTGGGTTTACACAACTAGCCGGTGACGACGGCCCAATCGGCACCATCAGCCCGCCATGCCGTTGTGCCGCAGCAGCGCGTCGATGCTGGGCGCCCGGCCACGGAAGGCACGGAAGTTGTCGGCAGCACTGCGGCTGCCGCCACGCGACAACACATCATGGCGGAAGCGCGCACCGGTCTCGGCAATCTGCTCGGGTGCTTCTTCGAAGGCGGCGTAGGCGTCGGCACTGAGCACTTCGGCCCATTTGTAGCTGTAGTAGCCAGCCGCATAGCCACCGGCAAAGATGTGGCTGAACTGATGCGGGAAGCGATTCCACGCCGGCGGGCGATTGACGGCCACCTCATCGCGCACGCGCTCGATCAGCTGCAGCACGCTGTCCTGGACCGGGTCGAAACTGCTGTGCAATTGCATGTCGAACAATGCAAATTCCAGCTGCCGCACGGTGAACACGCCGCTCTGGAAATTGCGCGCAGCCAGCAGCCGATCGAACAGATTGCGCGGCAATGGTTCACCGGTCTGCACATGCGCGGTCATCGCCTGCACGCGTTCCCATTCCCAGCAGAAGTTCTCCATGAACTGGCTGGGCAATTCCACCGCATCCCATTCCACACCATTGATGCCGGCCACGCCCAACTCGCCGATGCGGGTGAGCAACTGATGCAGGCCGTGCCCCATTTCATGGAACAGCGTGGTGACTTCGCCATGCCGGAACGTGGCTGGCACATCGCCACTGCCGCGGCCGAAATTGCACACCAGATACACCAACGGTGTCTGCACGCCATTGGCAGTCTCGCGGCGGTTGCGGCAATCGTCCATCCATGCGCCACCGCGCTTGCCTTCGCGCGCGTACAGATCCAGATAGAACTGGCCGACCAGCGCGCCTTGCGCGTCTTCCAGGCGATAGAACCGCACATCCGGATGCCATACCGGCGCGCTATCCGGCTTGACGCGCAGCCCGTACAGGCTGTGGATCACATCGAACAGCCCGGCCAACACGTTGGGCTCGGTGAAATACTGCTTCATTTCCTGCTCGGAGAAGCTGTAGCGCGCCTGCTTGAGCTTTTCGCTGACGTAGGCCAGGTCCCAGGCCTGCAGTTCGTCCAGGCCAAGTTCGTCGCGTGCGAAGGCTTCGAGTTCGGCACGGTCGCGTTGCGCATAGGGCTTTGCGCGCACTGCCAGATCGCGCAGGAAGCCCATTACTTCATCCGGGCTTTGCGCCATCTTGGTGGCGACCGAATACTCGGCGTAAGTGGCAAACCCGAGCAGCTGCGCCAGTTCTGCGCGCAGGGCGAGAATGCGATCGATATTGGCGCTGTTGTCCAGCGCGGCGTCGCCGAATTCGGACGCGCGCTCGGCATTGGCGCGATACAGCAGCGCGCGCAGTTCGCGGCTATCGGCATCGCTTTGCACCGGCAGATAACACGGCATCTGCAAGGTGAACTTCCAGCCCGGCACACCGTCCTTTTCCGCAGCAGCGCGGGCGGCGGCGATCACTTCGGCCGGCAGCCCCGACAACTGCGCCTGATCTTCGGTCACGTACGCCCATGCATCGGTGGCGTCGAGCACGTTTTGCGAAAACTTGGCTGCCAACGCCGACAGCTCTTCCTGGATCTGCGCAAAGCGCGCCTTGGCATCGTCGTCCAGTTCGGCGCCGCCGAGGCGGAAATCGCGCAGCGCGTTGTCCAGCACCTTGCGACGTGCGGCGTCGTAATCGGCCGCTTCCGGCGATTGCGCCAGCGCCTTGTACTGTGCGTACAAGGCCAGGTTCTGGCCCAGCGCGCTGCCGAAGCGGCTGACCTTGGGCAGATTGCTGTTGTAGGCCTCGCGTAGCTCGGGCGTGTTCATCACCGCCTGCAGATGGCCTACCTGGCCCCACGCGCGCCACAAGCGTTCGGTGGCATCGTCCAGCGGCACCACGAAGCTGTCCCAGCTCACCGGGCTGACCTGCTCGGCCGCCTTCACCGCCGCTTCCGCCTCGGCCAGCAGTTGGTCGATCGCCGGACCTACATGGTCGGGACGGATCGCATCGAAGGACGGCAGTCCGGACAGGTCGAGCAGCGGGTTGGTCATGGGGCGCTCCGGCGGTGGACTGGATCAGGGATGACGAAATGTCGGGGGCACGTGCCAACGCTCAGCGCGTTGGCACGCTCCCGATATGGCGGTCATTCCAGCGCAGCACAAGGCAGCGGCGGCAAGGCGCCGCCGTTGACGGCGCCGGTAATGGCCGCATCGCTGTCGGCGATATCGATCGCGCGCTCCACATACCAGGCCGGGTTGTAATAACTGTGCGCGTAGCGCTCGCCGGCATCGCACAGGATGGTGACGATGGAGCCCTGGCGGCCTTCGGCGCGCATCCGCTGCGCGGCGTGCAGCACGCCGATGAAGTTGGTGCCGGTGGAACCGCCCACGCGCCGGCCCAGGGTGGCGCTGACGTGGCGCATCGCCGCCAGGCTCAAGGCATCGGGCACCTTGATTATTTCGTCCACGCAGCTGGCAATGAAGCTCGATTCCACCCGCGGCCGGCCGATGCCTTCGATGCGCGAGCCGCCGGTGATCGCCAGCTCCTTGGGGCACTGCCCATCCACCGCGCGGCAATAGCCATCGAAGAACACCGACACCTCCGGGTCCACGCACAGGATGCGGGTGTGGTGCCGGCGATAGCGCACATAGCGCCCCAGGGTGGCGCTGGTGCCGCCGGTGCCGGGGCTGCAGACGATCCAGTCCGGAATCGGGTGCGGTTCTTCGGCCAGCTGCTTGAAGATCGATTCGGCGATGTTGTTGTTGGCACGCCAGTCGGTGGCGCGTTCGGCGTAGGTGAACTGGTCCATGAAATGCCCACCGGTCTCGCGCGCGAGCTGGTGCGAGGCGCTGTCCAGGTCGCAGGCGCGCTCCACCAGGTGGCAGCGCCCACCCTGGAATTCGATCGCGGCGATCTTCTCGGGCGAAGTCGAGGACGGCATTACTGCGATGAAGGGCACACCTAGCAAGCGCGCGAAATAGGCTTCGGAAATCGCGGTGGAACCGCTGGACGCCTCGATCACCGGACGCCCTGCACGCAGCCAGCCATTGGTCAGCGCGTACAGAAACAGCGAACGCGCCAGGCGGTGCTTGAGGCTGCCGGTGGGGTGGCTGGATTCGTCCTTGAAGTACAGGTCGATGCCCGGATGGCCCGGCAAATTCATCGGGATCAGATGAGTGTCGGCCGAACGGTTGAAATCGGCTTCGATCTTCTGGATGGCGGCGGCCACCCACTGGCGCTGCGACATGGGTACGGACGTGATGCGAAAGAGGCGCCAATTCTACCACCACCAGGCGCGCACCCGCGGCAGGCGGTCATCGGCCGGACGGCTGCAGGCCGATGGTATGCTGCCAGTGTCCTCTGCCAGCCCCGACCGCCCGTGCTGCGTTGCCTGTTCCGCCTGCTGCTATGCCTGTGCCTGGTCGCCAATACGGCCACCGGAGCGTGGGCGTCGGTGGGTATGGCCATGCCGCACAGCGTGATGCCGCAGACGGAGCCGCACACGATGCAAATACATGTAACGGCGGCGGCGATGCCTTGCCATGACGCCATGCCAGCGGCCGATGCGGCGCCGTTGCCCGATAAGGCCAGGCACGCGCACGCGAGCGACTGCTGCAAGCTGGGCAGCTGCGACTGCCTGCAGCACTGCAGCCTGGCCTTGCTGACCCTGCCTGCGGTTCCGGCGGGGCTGCTCGGTCATTCTGCGGTGCCTGCCGCCCTGGACGAAGGCCGCAGCAGCCCGGCACACGAGCAACCGGTTCGACCTCCCATCGGCTAGCGGCCGACACGACACCGCGCTGCGCGGCGAGCGCGCGTGGCCAGTGCGCAACACCGGCAGGGACTGCGTGCACGCTGTCACAGTGCGTCCACCACCCGCCGTCCGACTAGTGCGCGCCGTGTCTATCGGCCATTCCACGCCTGCTTCGCCCCGCGTCCTTGCACGCGGGATTTCCCAGCGATGCGTCGCGTCTGCCAATCCATGCAGATGCGCCGGAGGTGACATGTCTTCCGATTCCCCTGTCTTCGATCCAACATCCCCGCCCCTCACCAGCCGGCGCCGCTTCGTGCAGGGCCTGGCCCTGGGCGGTCTTGCCGCGGGTACCGGACTGTGGCGCGCCGACGCGCGCGCAGCCGGCGCGGTGACCACCCCGGTCTTGCGCGGCAGCAGCCAGTCGCTGCAGATCGGCCGGCTGCCGGTCAATTTCACCGGACGTACGCGCCCTGCCATCACCGTCAACCAGAGCCTGCCTGCGCCCACGCTGCGCTGGCGCGAAGGCGACACGGTGAGCGTGCGCGTGCGAAACGCGCTGACCGACCAGCCGACTTCGGTGCACTGGCACGGCCTGCTGCTGCCGGCCAACATGGACGGCGTGCCCGGCATGAGCTTCGATGGCATTGCGCCGGGCCAGGAGTATCACTACCGCTTTGCGCTGCGCCAATCCGGTACCTACTGGTACCACAGCCACTCGATGTTCCAGGAGCAGGCCGGCTTGTATGGCGCCATCGTCATCGACCCGCTGACACCGCCGCCGTACCGCTTTGATCGCGAACACGTGGTGCTGTTGTCGGATTGGACGGATCTTGATCCGGCCGCACTGTTTCGCCGTTTGAAACAGATGCCCAGCCACGACAATTACGCACAGCGCACGGTGGGCGATTTTCTGCGCGATGCGCGCGAAGACGGCCTGCGCGCCACGCTGGCTGACCGCGGCATGTGGGGGCGTATGCGCATGACGCCCACCGACCTGTCGGACGTCAACGCCAACACCTACACCTACCTGCTCAATGGCGTGGCGCCGGCCAGCAACTGGACCGGGTTGTTCGCGCCGGGCGAAAAGCTGTTGCTGCGTTTCATCAATGGCTCGTCGATGACCTACTTCGACATCCGCATCCCCGGCCTGCGCATGACCGTGGTCGCCGCCGACGGCCAGTACGTGCATCCGGTGAGCGTGGACGAGTTGCGGATTGCCGCTGCAGAGACCTTCGATGTGCTCGTCGAGCCCACTGGCCAGGACGCATTTACGCTATTTGCGCAGGACATGGGCCGTACCGGTTTCGCCTGCGGCACGTTGGCGGTACGGCATGGCCTGCGGGCGCCGATTCCCGCGCTGGACCCGCGTGCCATTTTGACCATGCAGGACATGGGACATGGCGATGGCATGACGCACGCGGCCCATGCCAGGCATGCAGGCGATGCGATGCAAGGCGACCCGCATGCCGCATACGCGATGCCGATGCCGATGCCGATGCCGATGCCGGCCCAGCATGCGCACGCTGCGGACGCGGCATCGGACAAGACTCCTCACCATCCCGCCAGCGAAGATGGCAACCCACTGATCGACATGCGCAGCAATGCCACCGCGCCGCGCCTGGACGACCCCGGTGTAGGCCTGCGCGATAACGGCCGACGCGTGCTGTGCTACGGCGACCTGCATAGCCTGTTCGACGACCCGGATGGCCGCGAACCAGGCCGCGAGATCGAGCTGCATCTGACCGGCCACATGGAAAAATTCGCCTGGTCTTTCGACGGCATCGCCTTCGCTTCGGCGGACCCCCTGCGGCTGCGCTACGGCGAGCGGCTGCGCATCGTGCTGGTCAACGACACCATGATGCAGCACCCGATTCACCTGCACGGCATGTGGAGCGACCTGGAAGATGCCGACGGCAATTTCCAGGTGCGCAAGCACACCATCGACATGCCGCCCGGCACCCGCCGCACCTACCGCGTGCGCGCGGATGCGCTCGGCCGTTGGGCCTATCACTGTCACCTGCTGTACCACATGGAAGCAGGCATGATGCGCGAAGTGCGGGTGGACGCATGAGCGCGTTCCGTCTAAGCCCGCTGCTGGTGAGCATGTGGATGTTGAGTGGATCGTTGGCTGCGCAGGAGCACGTGCAGGCGACGGGCAGCGACGCAGCGCACGATGCGCATACGCATGCGATGCAGATGACGCCCCAAGCTGACGAAGCCGATCTGCAAACGGCAGTTCCGTCGGATGCGGAGTCGGCAGCTGCACAGGACACGATGCCTGCCATGGAGATGGCCCACGCGCACATGCAGCACGGCGACGGGACGCCCTCGTCTACGGCGCATTCTCATCACGATGCCGCAGCATCTGTGGCACCCACCGACGCACCGGTGTTACACCGTGCTCGGATGCAGGAATCCGCAGTCAAGCCGCCTGCGGATCATGGCCACCTGTCGCACGCGGGCATGGAGCATGGCGCGATGAATCACTCATCCATGAAAGATGCCCCTGTGCAGCAGGTGCAGATGGATCACACAACCATGGACCATACGCAGATGCATCACGACGCACCGGCACACATGCCGGTGCAAACGCAGGCCTCCGCGCACAGCGCCGCACTACCACGCGAGCCGATTCCGGCGCCGACCGCCGAAGACATCGCAGCGGCCTTCGCACCGCTGCACGGCCACGCGATGCATGGCACGGCAGTCAACCGCTACGTGCTGCTCGATCGACTGGAAGCGTTCGATACCGATCGCGGCAGCGGCCAGCAATGGGAAGCGCGCGCATGGATCGGCGGCGATATCAACCGTCTGTGGCTACGCAGCGAAGGCGAGCGGCAGCAGGGTCGCACGCAAGACGCGTCGGTGGAAGCGTTCTACGGCCATGCCATCTCGCCTTGGTGGGATGTATTAGTGGGCATGCGCCAGGAGATCGGCACCGACCATCGCAGTTGGGCTGCGTTCGGCGTGCAGGGTCTGGCACCGTACAAGTTCGAAACCGAGGCCACCCTCTTCGTTGGCAGCGGCGGCCGCGCAGCCCTACGACTGGAGGGCGAATATGACGTCCTGCTGACCAACTGCCTGATCCTGCAGCCGCGCGTGGAAGCAGACATCGCATTGCGCGACGATGCGCAGCGCGGTATCGACCGTGGGCTGGAGCAGCTCCGAGCAGGCGTGCGACTCCGCTACGAAATCACGCGCCGGTTTGCGCCCTACATCGGCTGGGTGCATCAGCGCAGCTTCGGCGACCGTGCCCAGCGCGCCACGATGGATGAGGAGCCGGCGCGCGACAGCCGCTTCATCGCTGGCGTGCGCATCTGGTTCTGAAGTGGCCGACGCAGTGCGTATGGACGTCGGGCAGCGCCCATGCGCACTGCCCGCACGCTTGCATGCGTAGACATGAACCGATGATTGACCAGCCCGCTGCACACAGATCACCGGAGCCTGCAATGCAGACACGCCGACCACCATTACCTCACTAACATCGGCGTCCAATACACGCTGCCATGTAGCCCAAAACTCAACAGGGAACCCAACAATGCCTCTGACCGATCTGCAACACGTCCCCGGCGCCAGCACCGCGCCCGCCGAAACCAACGGTTTCGTATTCAACCACACCATGCTGCGCATCAAGGACGCACAGCGCTCGCTGGACTTCTACACGCGTGTGCTCGGCTTCCGCCTGCTGGATGCGCGCCACTTCGCCGAGGCCGAGTTCAGCCTGTACTTCCTTGCACTGTTACCGAAAGACGCAGCGATTCCAGACGACGACGCAGCACGCCGTCTGTGGATGGCCGGCATCCCCGGCGTGCTGGAACTCACCCATAACCACGGCACCGAGACTCAGGACGGGCCGGTCTATCACGACGGCAACAGCGACCCGCGCGGCTTTGGTCATCTCTGCGTCTCGGTTCCGGACATCCACGCTGCCTGCGCGCGCTTCGACAGTCTCGGCGTGCCGTATCAAAAGCGTCTGGAAGACGGGCGCATGAAGCACCTGGCCTTCATCAAGGACCCGGACGGCTACTGGGTGGAGATCATCTCCAACACGCCGCTGGCGTAAGCACGCAGGCCGCTCGGCCCTGAGGCTTCACGGGTGATGCAACGGATGAGGTGCAGGCCTGAAACCCCACGCATCCGCTTGCCCGGAAGCCCCACGCCCATCGGGCATCCTGGCCCCGCGATGCTCGGCGCGACGACTGGACACATCGCCGCGCTGGAGTAGACTTTCGCCGCCCTCCGCAATGGATGCACCCCTATGCTCGTCAGGAAGATTCCACTGATCCTTGCGATAGCGATGATCGCCGCATGCAAGCCAGCGGCAATGGACACCACACCTCCGAAGACAACGGCCACCGCGGCCAGCACCACCCCCAAACCTTCAGACAAGGATGCTTCTCCCATGCAGGACGCAACCCAGGGTTCAACCCAACAGCTCCAGCCGCCCCGCCCGGATAGCGTGCTGTACTTCATCAGCAACATTGATGGCGACGGCGCAACATCCTATGAAGTCGCCAATGGCAGCTGGATCAATTACTGGTACGGCTTTCAATTTGAACTCAGCGGTAGGCGTTACTACACCGGCTTTGCCTGGGAAACGCCCGAGCTCTACGGTGCCGAGCGCGAAAATCACTACGCTGCCCCTGATACCAAGGTGACACTTGCTCACGCCACGTTTGTGACCAGCGAGCCGGGTAGCAAGTCCCAGTGGAAGCTGCTTGGCGTAGAACCCTATATTGGTGAATTCGGGGGTAGCGAAAAAGGCAACGAGGTCGATACCGAGCGCAAGCCCCAGACATGGACCACACCCTCGGGCGACATGCTACTGGCGTTACCCACGTGGTATCTGGTTTCGGGGGTCCGTATGCGGACCATCGACGTATTACTGTTCAATCCGCATGAATTGACGAAGACCGATGAAAACATGTGGCGACACCTGGCAACGCTCGAGGCCGGTTCCAATAACGATGCGAGTTGCGGACCCGACTCCCCAGGATCCATCCCTTGCATCGACGTCACCGGCACGCTTGCCATCGTGCCGCAAGATGGTAGCGACATGCCGCTGTTGCGGGTGAGCGTCCCTGGAGCAGCCAGCCAGGGTGACACGGTAACCGAATACCTTTACGATGCGTCGCAGAAAACCTACCGGTCGACCTCCCGGTAAGAGTCAAAGGATTGGCTCAGGTCGACTTAACGCGGCAGCATTTGCTGCCGCCTCGATCGCATGGAGAACGCGATGGCACGTGACTATAACCGCGCTGAAGTACTGGACATCATCGAACGTGAAGCGCAGCAGCGGAATATTCCGCGCGACGACTTCATGCGGTTCGCCTATATCGAAACTGGCGGCCAATTTAACGAGCTGGCATCCCGCGGCCCAAATAGCGCTAAAGGTTTATTCCAGTTCGTACCCGAAACGGCTGAGCAATACGGAATTAGAGGCCGCGAGTTGGATCCGGTCGCTAATACCGATGCCGCTGCACAACTTTATCAGGACAACCGTCGCATCTTGGTAAATCGCCATGGAAACAACGGCATGCCATATCTGTCGGGCAAAGAGCAGCCCGATGGAATGGATCTGTACATGGCGCACCAGCAGGGTGCGGACGGCTATCGTTCGATCCAGTCGGCGATCACACACGGCGAGTTCATCCGCCCCGATACTCGCGCTAAGATCATCAACAATGTCTCCAGAGAAGACCTGAAGGAAGTTACAGGGGTCGAATACGACGCGTTTAAACGTCTTCCCGACAAGGAGATGGCACAAACGTTCAGTCAGTACTGGGATAGCAAGTTTGATCGCATCCGCATTCCTGAAAAGGGGATCGAACCGGTTAACGATGCACCTTCACGGGCATCGACGCAGACACTCGGTACTCCTGCACAAGCACAGCCGCCGGCAGCACAGCAGAAAGGCGCTATCGCGCTAGGCGCTGCCTATGACTTGACAGAGAAGTACGACCACGTCAAATACGCGATGAGTGGCAAGCATGCAGGTGTGGATGGGAAGCACCCGGAACAAGGGTATGTTGATTGTTCTGGCTGGGTCGCCACTCTGCAGAACGCAACCATGAAGGAGATCAACGAAAAAGCTGGGCATACCGTGTTCAGTAAAAAAGACGAATTCAAGCTGGCAATTGACGGCGCGGCGATGATCGTGGAAAAAGCGCAGCAGCGCTCTGGCGTCCTGATCCAAGGCAAAGAGGTCACTGCCCAAAACCTCAAAGAGGGCATGATCATTGGTGAGGACAATGGCCCCCAGAGTTGGGACAAAGGACGCTACAAGGGCATCGACCACATCACGATGGTGGTGCGCGACCCTAAGGATGGCGAACTCAAGATCAGCCAATCGCGTGGCGGTGAGGGCGTCGAGCTCAGCTCGCTGGATTCTTACCTTGAGCGCAAGCATGCCAAGGGCGTCAAGCTCTATGCCAGCGACCCGCTTTCCGAGGCACGCGAGTTGCTGCAGGACCGCAGCCAGAGCAAACAGCAATCTCAGGACGGCAACGCACACAAACCCACGCATACGCAGGATGCCGCAGGGACATCCGGGGTGCTGCGGGAAAAAGCGCATGGCGCCGAGGTTGAGAAACTGCAGCAGACCTTGCAGCAGCTGGGCTACAAAGATGCCAATGGCAACGAACTCAAAGCCGACAGTGCTTATGGCCAGCGGACGGGCGAAGCCGTCAAGGCATTCCAACGTGCGCACGGGCTGCAGGATGACGGCATCGTTGGCGTCGATACGCTCAAGGCACTGAAGCAAGCCGAGAAGACGCCGTTGCTGTCGGAAAAAACCAATCCCGATAATCCGCTGTATAACCAGGCCGTGAGCAAGCTGGAACAGTTGGGTCCGAATGCGTTCGCGGACCGTCGTGCACTGGAGAATGCAGCGGGTTCATTGGCGTTCGAAGCCAAGGTCAGCGGTTTGCAGCGTATCGATGCGGTGATGCAGAGCAAGGACGGCACTGGATTGTTCGCCGTACAGGGCCAGCCAAGCGACCCCGCGCACCAGCGCATCTACACGGACAAGGCAGCTGCTGCGGAGCGCCCGTTGGAGCAAAGCAGCAATGCGGTCCGGCAGGACGCGCAGTCGCAATCACAAACACAGGTCCAAGATCAGCAAGAGCAGCAACGCAGCCAGGCACGCAGCGTCGCCTGATACATCTGCAATACGGAAAAAACAAACGGGCACTGATCGATGGATCAGTGCCCGTTCTGCTTCAAGCATGCGCTGACTGCGAAAGTTACCGGACCGCCGCAGGATCAGCTGTCCGTCGTTGCCCGATCCGATGCTCAATGGGATGCCGCAACACTCTCTCTATCCGGAAACCATTGCGGCAAGCGCTCGGCGAATTTCGCTGCACATTCGTCGCTATAGGCGTGTGCGGCTTCTTTGACCAGCGCGTAGTCGTTCGCTTCCCACTCTTCCAGCGAGGCAACGCGCGGTGTCGGCGTACAGTCCAGACTGACCGGACTTGCCTTGCGCTTCAGCAGACCGCTCCGTTCCCCTCCGATCGTCACTGCGTAGCGCAGCTCGTAAGGTGACTTTGCGTCGGCCAGGCTCTGGTACACCAGCAGCCAATCTGACATCAGCACCTGCAATGGGAACGGATCCACCGGAAGCGCTGCCGGATGCCCGGTAAAGTAGGTTTTCAGGTGTGCGTTGACTGCATCGCGCTGCAATTGATAGCCAGGATTGCCCACACCTTCCATCTTCTCGCCTTTCAAGTGTCCTTTGCCGAAGATGGACACCCCGACTCCACGTCCCTGGCTGCCAAGTAGCAGGCCCAGGGCGACCTGCGTACCGACGACCGCACCGGTATGCCCTCGGCGCACCACACGCAGCATTTCATCGCCATTGGGCAGACCGTTAGAGCCAACACGCATGGTGGCGCGCAAGGGGAGCAGCAACGCCCAATCTGCCGGCGGCGTAACGACCGTGGCGATATCGCCCTGCGTCTGTGCTGATGATTGCCCGTCTACCGCCGCAACCACGACCGTCCCCGCCTCGGCAGCAGCGGCATAGGCGGTTGCGGTAGAAAAGTCACCGCCCGCAAACGCCGGCACCACCATCACTGCCTCTGCATTACGCGTCGGTGTGCAGAACGTGCTTGCGGCACGCATCTGCGCTTCGTGACCGATGCCATTGGTCCGGTGCGACACGGCATCCTTGCCGTACTGCTCCACCAGCTTGGCGATCAATGCATCCGATGGCGGTTGCTGTGCGCAGACCTCGGCAGCGGCGATACGCGACCAGGCATACTGCAGTGCAGGATCCCAGCCCATTGCATCTTCACCCACGAATCCGTGGTCGTAGTGATACGCATAGATGGCAGGGTCGATTTCCTGCAGCGTCATTCCACCCTGACCGGCGTAGCCCGGCGGCAGGTCTTGTGCAACAGCAAGACCAGGCAGTGCCAACAGCACCGCCGCGATACACGTCTTCATGAATCCATGTCCTTCTGGATGATTGCGACGCGCAGCATGTCCCCCATGCTGCGCGCGCGATGCGCCGCAACGCATTGACGCTCGATGATCAACAGTGCAGGGCCCTGACCGTTGGGTAATGGCACTCACCCGCAGATCTGCCTGCGGGGCTAGTGTGCGCGCAGACGGCGACGATCGCAGTCGGGGCGGGCCCGACGCGCATGTCGGGACCGCCCCTGCCAAGGCTCACTGCTCAGGGCAGCTAACGGACGTGCTGGGCGGTCGTCAGATGGTGCGAACGGCACGCTCAAAACCGGAGCGCACATGCGTACATGCCGTACCGCTCGCTTGGCGCGCGCGTTGGGACTGCCCAAATATTTTGTCAGCCGCTCTCAGGCATGCAAGATCCCGCCAGCCCCAGGCTGCCAATCGCGGGGCGTGCGCAGTGCGGTAAGGATGCGGACCAACTCGCGATAGCTCGCAGCCAGCTGTGCGAACAAGCTCGCATCGCTGCAACGCGTGTCGGCCACCTCCGAATACGCGCCGCGCCCCAGGTCGATGTAGTAATCAATGCTGAGACGACGGCGCTGTGCCACGCCGGGGAATAGCCCGGCAATCAGCAGGCAGCCATCGCCGACATCGCGCAACGCATCGGCCCGCACGCTGCCGATCTGGTCCTGTGCATGCAGCCACGCCAGCGCCTGCGTGCGCGAGAGCAGATGCGCATCGCGCTGAAAGCGCAGCAACACGAACACCAAGTAATGTTCGCGCGACTCGTCCAGCGGACGTGCGATCCGCTGCCCCGCTTCGCGTACCAACGCCTGCCACAATTCTGCAGGCGCCCCCTGTTTGAAAGACTCGTACATACGTCCTCCTGCGTGGTGTTGACCCTCGCAAGAAGCTTATGCATAACCTGGGCCAAAGCGTTGGCAGCGGGCATGGTCGAGCGCTAATCGGTCTCGCGTCTGCGTTGGAAGGCGGGATGAGTCTTCATAACCGGTTTGGTACGGCACATACCCGCCACCACGCCAGATGGCGATAAGCGATGGCCTCGATGTTGCACCGGTAACCACCGACGGCTTGCAGAGCAACCATCACCAGATGGCGAGCGCTGCGTGGTAGGGCGCGGAGGCGCACTGCAATTGCAATGGAACGCGCAGTACACGCGCATTGCGGGCATCGCCCGCGCCCTACAGCGCAGCAGGTCGTGCGCCGGTGCTACTCCACCGTCACCGACTTGGCCAGGTTGCGTGGCTTGTCCACGTCGGTGCCGCGTGCCAGCGCGGTGTGATACGCCAGCAGCTGCACCGGGATGGTGTGGATCACCGGGGACAGCACGCCGGCATGGCGCGGGGTACGGATCACGTGCACGCCTTCGGACTCGCTGAAGTGGCTGTCCTGGTCCGCGAACACGAATAGCTCACCGCCGCGGGCGCGCACTTCCTGCATATTGGATTTGACCTTCTCCAGCAGCCGGTCGTTGGGTGCGATCACCACCACTGGCATCGCCGCATCCACCAGCGCCAGCGGGCCGTGCTTCAACTCGCCTGCCGGATACGCTTCGGCGTGGATATAGGAGATTTCCTTGAGCTTGAGCGCGCCTTCCAGTGCGATCGGGTAATGCAGGCCGCGGCCCAGGAACAGGGCGTTCTCCTTGGGCGAAAAACGCTCGGCCCAGGCCATGATCTGCGGCTCCAGGTTCAGGGCGTGCTGTACGCTGCCGGGCAGGAAACGCAGCTGCTCCAGATAATCGGCTTCCTCGGCCTCGCTGATGCGTCCCTGCAACTTGCCCAGCACCATGGTCAGCTGGAACAGCACCGCCAGTTGCGTCGTGAAGGCCTTGGTCGAGGCCACGCCGATCTCTGCGCCGGCACGCGTGTAGCAAACCAGTTCGCTGGCGCGCGGGATGGCGCTCTCGGGGACGTTGCAGATCGACAGCGTGTGCAGATGCCCCAGCGATTTGGCGTATTTCAGCGCTTCCATTGTGTCCAGCGTTTCGCCGGATTGGGAAATGGTGACGATCAGATGCTTGGGGTTGGCGTACGCGGCGCGGTAACGGTATTCGCTGGCGATTTCCACGCTGCACGGCAGCCCGGCGATGGCTTCGATCCAGTAGCGCGCGGTCATGCCGGCGTAATAGCTGGTGCCGCAGGCCAGAATCTGCACGCCTTCGATCTCGCGCAACACCGCTTCTGCATTGGCACCGAACAGCGACGCCGGAAAACCTTTCGCGTCGATCGCCGCCTCGATGGTGTCGGCCAGCGCGCGCGGCTGCTCGTGGATTTCCTTCTGCATGAAATGGCGAAACGGGCCCAGCTCCAGCGACGCCAGCGACACATCGGAAAGATGCAGCGGGCGCTCGACCGGTGCGTCGTTGGCATCGAAGACGCGCACGCCATCGCGACGCAGCTCGGCGGTATCGCCTTCTTCCAGGAAGATCACCTGGCGGGTCGCCTGCACGATGGCCGACACATCGGAGGCGACGAAGTTTTCGCCCTCGCCCACGCCGATCAGCAACGGGCAGCCCATCCGTGCGCAGACAAACCGCTCCGGCTCGGCCTGGCTCATCACCGCCAGCGCGTAGGCGCCGCTGAGCTCCTTGACCGTGCGCTGGAGCGCGCTGAGCAGATCGCCGGCGTCGGCCAAATGGTGATGAATCAGGTGCGCGATGACTTCGGTGTCGGTCTGCGACTCGAAGGTGTAGCCGAGCGCGCGCAGCTTCTCGCGTTGCTGCTCGTGGTTTTCGATGATGCCGTTATGCACCAGCGCCACGCCTGCGCTGATATGCGGGTGCGCGTTGGCTTCGGTGACCCCGCCGTGGGTGGCCCACCGGGTGTGGCCGATGCCCAGGGTCGCGCCGAACTGTTCGGCCTGCGCCGCCTGTGCCATCTCGGCCACGCGCCCGGTCCGGCGCACCCGGCGCACCTGCGCACCATCGAGCACCGCAATGCCGGAGGAGTCATAGCCACGGTATTCCAGGCGCTTGAGTCCTTCGATCAGGACCGGGACCACGTCGCGCCCGGCGATCGCTCCGACAATGCCGCACATAGGGACAGCTCATGAGGAAAGAAGACCGGCATTTTAGCGTGTCCGCTCTTGTCCACTGCATGACCGCGGCCGGACAGCGTGTCCGCACAGGTGTCCGCGGACACTGCGGACACCCGCCATCCCGGCGTTAATGTCTTTCATATCAGCCACTTGGCAGTTGGCACGCGGCGTGCTTTGTCAACATGACGCCACCGAGCACGCCGACCATGATTCGCGATACTTCTGCCCAGGACCAGGTTCTTCGTACACCCGCCGGCAACGCGCCGTGGCGTCGCTGGCTGTGGCCCGGCGTCGCGACCGTGGCGGTGCTGGCCGGTATCGGTTGGGCGATCACCGCATGGAGCGCCGGCAGCAGCTCCTTCGATGCCAGCCGGGTGCGCATCGCCACGGTGAGCCAGGGCGATCTGGTGCGCGACATCGCCGCCGACGGCCGCGTGATCGCCGCCAACAGCCCGGTGCTGTACGCCATCTCGGCCGGCACGGTGACGCTGAGCGTGGTGGCCGGCGACGTGGTCAAGCAGGGCCAGGAGCTGGCGCGCATCGACAGCCCCGAGCTGCGCAGCAAGCTGGCGCAGGAACAGGCCACCCTGGCCGGCCTGGAAGCCGAATCCAGCCGCGCCGGGCTGGATGCCACGCTGGCCCGTGCCAACGCCAGCAAGCTCACCGACCAGGCCAAGATCGACAAGCAGGCCGCCGCGCGCGACCTGGAGCGCTACCAGCGCGGCTTTGATGGCGGCGCGGTGCCGCAAGTGGAGCTGGCCAAGGCGCAGGACACCTTGAAGAAGACCGACATCGATCTGCAACACGCCCAGCGCGATGCGTTGCTGAAGAGCCAGGGCGCAGACCTGGATTCGCGCAACAAGCGCTTGCTCGCCGACCGCCAGCGCGCGGTGGTGGCCGAAGTGCAGCGCCAGGTGGACGCCCTCACCCTGCTATCGCCATTCGATGGGCAAGTCGGCCAGGTGCAGGCTGTGCAACATACCCAGGTTGCGGCGAACGCACCGATCCTGGGCGTGGTGGACCTGTCCAAGTTCGAAGTGGAGATCAAGGTGCCGGAAAGCTTCGCGCGCGACTTGGCGATCGGCATGCCGGCCCAGCTCACCAGCGGTAGCGGCGAACCATTCCCCGGCGCCATCTCGGCGGTGTCGCCGGAAGTGGTCAACGGCGAGGTCACCGCACGCATCCGCTTCGCCGACAAGCAGCCGCCGGGCCTGCGCCAGAGCCAGCGCATGAGCGCGCGTGTGGTGATGGACACGCGTCGCAATGTACTCAAGGTCGAGCGCGGCCCGTTCGTCGAGCAATCCGGCGGCAGCTACGCCTACGTGATGGAAGGCAACGCCGCGGTACGCCGCCCCGTGCGCATGGGCGTCAGCAGTCTGGGCGAAGTGCAGGTGCTGTCCGGCCTGCAGGTCGGCGACCGCGTGGTGGTGTCCGGTGCAGACAACTTCGGCGACGCACCGCGCGTCACCGTTCACTGATTCATTCAATCCTCTTCGTCGCACTCTCTTTCGCAAAGGAATCGGCAATGCTCAAGATGCAATCGGTCTCCAAGGTCTTCCGCACCGAACAGGTGGAAACACACGCGTTGCGCTCGCTGGACCTGCATGTGCGCGAAGGCGAATTCGTTGCCGTGACCGGGCCGTCCGGTTCGGGCAAGACCACCTTCCTCAACCTGGCCGGGCTGCTGGAAACCTTTACCAGCGGGCAGTATCTGCTGGATGGCGAAGACGTCAGCCATCTCTCCGACGACGCGCGTTCGCGGCTGCGCAACCAGAAGATCGGTTTCATCTTCCAGGGCTTCAACCTGATCCCCGACCTCAACTTGTTCGACAACGTCGATGTGCCGCTGCGCTACCGCGGCATGCCCGCGTCCGAGCGCAAGCAGCGCATCGAAGAAGCGCTGACCAAGGTCGGGCTGGGTTCGCGCCTGAAGCATTACCCCACCGAACTTTCGGGCGGCCAGCAACAGCGTGCCGCCATCGCACGCGCACTGGCCGGCAGCCCGCGCCTGCTGCTGGCCGACGAACCCACCGGCAACCTCGACTCACAGATGGCACGCGGGGTGATGGAGTTGCTGGAAGAAATCAACAGTCAGGGCACCACCATCGTGATGGTCACCCACGACCCGGAACTGGCCGCGCGCGCGCAGCGCAACGTGCACATCGTCGATGGCCAGGCCACCGATCTGGAACGCAATCCCAGCCTCATGCGCGCACCCGCCGCCGCTGCAAGCCTGGCCGACTAAGGAGCCCGCCCATGTTCGGCTATTACTTCACTCTGGCGGTGCGCAGTTTCCGCCGCAACAAGGTGCTCACCGCACTGATGGTGCTGGCCATCGCGCTCGGCATCGGCGCCAGCATGACCACGTTGACGGTGTTCTATGTGTTGTCGGGCGACCCGATTCCGCAGAAAAGCGATCGGCTGTTTTATGTGCAGGTCGATGCGCACCCGAAGTCCGGCTATCAGCCGGGAGAGGAACCCGATTACCAGTCCACCCGTTTCGACGCCGAAGCGCTGCTGCGTGAGAAGCGCGCCATGCGCCAGGCAATAATGACTGGTGGAGATGTCGCGATCGAGCCACAGCGCAGCGGGATGACCCCCTTCAAGTTGAATGCGCGTTATAGCTCGGCCGATTTCTTCCCGATGTTCGACGTACCGTTCCTGCACGGCCAGGCCTGGTCAAGTGTCAGCGATCAGCGGCATGAACGCGTCGCGGTGATCAGCAGGCCGTTGAACGAAAAGTTGTTCGATGGTGGCAACAGCGTCGGACGCGAGATTCGCGTGGACAAGAATACATTCCGGATCGTAGGCGTTCTGGATAACTGGAAGATCGACCCTCGCTTCTATGACATCACCGAAACCTACGGCTCGGATGAGCAGTTGTACATCCCATTCAGCGTAGCGATGGATCTAAAGTTGAGTCATTCTGGCGGAACCAACTGCTACGGCAAGGTCGAAGCTGGCGACACCACCGCTCTCAATGCCCCCTGCAGCTGGGTGCAGTATTGGGTGGAGTTGGAGAATGCAAAGCAGGCGGGCGATTACAAGGCATATCTCGAAAACTATTCCGACCAACAACGTGCCGCCGGGCGTTTTACCCGACCGAACAATGTGCGCCTGCGCAATGTGATGGAATGGCTGGATCACAACAAGGTCGTGCCCAGCGATGTGCGCCTGCAGCTGTGGTTGGCCATGGGCTTTCTGCTGGTGTGCCTGCTCAACACGGTAGGCCTGTTGCTGGCGAAATTCCTGCGCCGTAGCGGGGAGATCGGTGTGCGGCGCGCGCTTGGCGCGTCGCGTGGCGCAATCTTTGCGCAATGTCTGGTGGAGGCAGGAACCATCGGCCTGGCCGGCGGCATCGGCGGACTTGTGCTGGCGTGGCTGGGGCTGTGGGCGGTGCGTCAGCAGCCGGTGGATTACGCCGCGCTGGCGCACCTGGATATCACGATGCTGCTGCTGACGTTCGCCATTGCGATCGCCGCGAGTCTGCTCGCCGGCATCCTGCCGTCCTGGCGCGCCATCCAGGTCGCACCGGCGCTGCAGTTGAAGTCGTCCTGACTCTCCTGCCCGCCGCACCGCGGCGGGCCACGCTCCCTATCTTCAAGGTAAGCCCATGGACATCCGCCCCATCATCTCCACCTTGCGCCGCCACAAGACGGCCGCCGCACTGATCGTGCTGGAGATCGCACTGGCTTGCGCCATCATCTGCAATTCGCTGTTCCTGATCGGCAATCGCCTGGACACGCTCCACAGCGCCAGCGGTATCGCCGAACAACAGTTGCTCAGCATCCAGCTGGACGGCATCGGTCCGCAGGCCAATGCCGATGCCCGTACCCGGGAAGATCTGGCAGCGCTACGCGCGGTGCCCGGCGTGCGCAATGCGGTGATCACCAATCAGATCCCCTTCGTCAATTACTCCTCCAACACGGGGCTGGCCCTGACCCCGGAGCAGGAACGCTCTACGCTCAATGCCGCGCAGTATCTGGTCAGCGAAGGCAGCCTGGATGCACTTGGCCTGCAATTGAATGCCGGCCGCGACTTCAGCCCCGACGAATACATCAGCCAGGAAAAGGCTGATAACGACGATGAGGTCCGCAAAAAGGGCGCGGCGGTCATTTTGACGCAGGCCGCTGCCGACAAGATGTTCCCCGACCATGGCGCGCTCGGCAAGACCATCTACTCTGGCGATGTCCCGCTGCGTATCGTCGGAATCGTTCGCACCCTGGCGCGGCCGAACAATGTCAATGGAGTGTCGGCAAAGGCCTATTCGATGCTGTTGCCTATCCGTGCTCCGTACACTGATGGGCAATACATCGTGCGCGTCAGCGACCCTCTCCGGCGGGCAGAGGTGCTGAAGGCTGCGGTGGCGGCCTTGATGAAGGTGGACAACAGCCGGCTGGTGCTGAAACAAGAGACCTATACCGAAATCCGCGAAAAGTACTTTCGCAACGATCGTGCCATGATCTGGCTGCTTGGAGCGGTATGCATCGCCCTGTTGATTGTGACCGCCTTGGGCATCGTCGGCCTGGCGAGTTTCTGGGTGCAGCAGCGCACCAAACAGATCGGTATCCGCCGCGCATTGGGCGCCACGCGCACGCAAATCCTGCGGTACTTCCAGATCGAGAATTTTCTGCTGGCCTCGATCGGGATCGTGCTCGGGATGCTGTTGGCCTATTCGATCAACCTGTGGTTGATGGCGCGCTACGAATTGCCACGCCTGCCATTGATCTACCTGCCGATCGGCGCGCTCATGCTGTGGATGCTGGGCCAGATTGCGGTGTTCTGGCCCGCACGTCGCGCGGCGTTGGTACCGCCGGCAGTCGCCACGCGCAGCGCCTGAGCAGGCCATGGGACGCTGCCTCAAGGCAATCACCACACCCTGGCGACCGGCGGTGCCGGCTGCTGGTCAGCGACGCATGCCGACAAACCGCGATGCTTCCCTTCCAAGGCCCTTCTCCCTATGCGTCCGATCGTCGATCCACGCATCGTCGCCGGTGTACTCGCCATCACTGCGGTGAGCGGCGCGCTGCTAGCCGGCGATGGCGCGGCCGTGCACCCTGCCACACCCACCACTGGTCAGGTGACTGAGCGCACCGCGCTGCGCATCGACGATCATCAGCTGCATTGGCGCCGCGACGCACGGGCGCTGGTGCTGCCCGCCACAGCCGACGGCCTGCGGGTCACGCAGGCCAGCGAGCCGCTGGCACTGCAGTTGCGCAAGGGCGACCAAGTGCGTGCAGCTGGTGGCCACAGCATCGCGACCGTGGACGATCTGCTGTTCGCGCTGCGCGCTGCGGCAGGCCGTCCAATACAGGTGCAGGTAGCACGCGGTCAGGCACAGTTGAGCCTGACCTGGACGTCGCAGCTGTATGGGCCACGGCTACCGCCGCTGCCGCCTGCGCCACCATCCCCGCCACAAGCGCTGCGGTAGCCGTCGCTTGCAGCCGGCTTACGCACGCTGGCTTGTCACATTGACCATCGCCTATGCGGCGCTGTTCCATCGCAACGTGCCTTCCCATCGCCAGCGGCACGCGGCGTGCGGCGACACCGGCTTGCGCCGTATGCTGTGATGCGTACTTCCTCCCACACCTTTTGCCTTTCGAGCGCGCAATGCCGCAGATCCTGATCATCGACGACAACGCTGCCGTCGCCACCGCGCTGGAGGTGCTGTTTTCCTTGCACGACATCGAAGCGCGGCATGCGTCATCGCCGCAGGCCGGATTGGCGCTGCTGGACGAGCAGGCATTCGACCTGGTGATCCAGGACATGAACTTCACCGCCGACACCACCTCCGGCGAGGAAGGCGAGGCGCTGTTTACCCAGATCCGCCAGCGTCATCCGGATCTGCCGGTAATCCTGCTCACCGCCTGGACCCATCTGGGCAGCGCCGTCGGCCTGGTCAAGGCCGGCGCCGCCGACTACATCGCAAAACCGTGGGACGACACCAAGCTGCTGACCACGGTCAACAATCTGCTCGAACTTTCCGAGGCGCGGCGCGAACTCGCGCGCCGCCGCGAACGCGAGCACCGTGGCCGCGAGCAACTGACCCAGCGCTACGATCTGCGCGGCGCGGTCTTCGCCGACCCCGCCAGCGAACGCGCCATCGCGCTCGCCTGCCAGGTCGCACGCTCGGAGTTACCGGTGCTGATCACCGGCCCCAACGGCAGCGGCAAGGAAAAGATCGCCGAGATCATCCAGGCCAATTCGGCGACCAGGCATGGACCCTTCATCGCGCTCAATTGCGGCGCCCTGCCGGGCGACTTGATCGAAGCCGAATTGTTCGGCGCCGAGGCGGGCGCGTATACCGGCGCCAACAAGGCGCGCGAAGGCAAGTTCGAAGCCGCCGATGGCGGCACGCTGTTTCTCGACGAGATCGGCAACCTGCCGCTGGCGGGCCAGATGAAACTGCTGCGCGTGCTGGAGACTGGGCGCTATGAGCGGCTGGGTTCCAACCGCGAGCGACACGCCAAGGTGCGCGTGATCAGCGCCACCAACGCCGACCTGCCGGCGATGATCCGTGCCGGCAGTTTCCGCGAAGACTTGTACTACCGCCTCAACACTGTGGAAATCGCACTACCTGCATTGGCAGAGCGTCCGGGCGACATCGCGCCACTGGCCGAACACTTCCTCGCCGGTGAAAAGCCGTTGTCTGCGCAGGCACGCGATGCGCTGCATCGGCACGCCTGGCCTGGCAATGTGCGTGAGCTGCGCAACGTGCTGCAACGTGCGTCGCTGCTTGCGCAAGGTGCACGCATCGAAGCCGGCGATTTGAACCTGCCGCGCGCCGCCGCGGCGCGACCGGTGGCAGCGGTCGCCGGCGAGCCGGATCGTGCGCGCATCGAACAGGCGTTGGTGCGCGCCCAAGGCGTGATCGCACAAGCCGCCGCGGAACTGGGACTGAGCCGGCAGGCGCTGTACCGGCGGATGGACCGTTACGGCATCAAGTCCGAATGAGCGCGCATATGTGGCATCGCTCCTTCACCTTCGCACTGTTTTTACGGCTATTGCCGGTGCTGGCACTGGCCGCCGCCCTGCCCTGGTTCATGGCGTACTGGCTGGATCGCGGCTGGCAGGTAGCTGCAATTTCGGTCGTCGTGCTGCTGGCCGCGATGTGGTTCAGCCTCACCCGCGCCACCGCACCGATGCGCTCGCTGTTCCGCGCCCTGGCCGGCACCACCAGCAGTTACCGCGATGGCGAATACAACTTCGGCGTGTATTGGCGCGGCACCGACGAACTGGCGCAGCTGGTACAGGCGCATGCCGAACTCGGCGACGTACTGCGCGCGCAGCGGCGCGATCTGGTGCAGCGCGAATTGATGCTCGACACCATGCTGCAGAACACCCCTGTGGCGATGTTGCTGGTGGTGGCCGGCGGCGATGGGCTGCGCCGCATCGGGTTTTCCAACAACGCCGCACGCAAACTGCTCTACGGCGGACGCAAGCTCGAAGGCCAGCATCTGGACGACGTGCTCGAACGCATGCCAGGCGAGCTACGCGATGCATTGGCACGCGGCGGCGACTGCCTGTTCGCCGTGCGCGAGGACGGCGATGACGAAGACGACGAGCAGATCTATCACCTGTCCCGGCGCAGCTTCCACCTCAACGGACGCGGCCATGAGTTGCTGCTGATCCGCACCCTGACTACCGAATTGCGGCGCCAGGAAGTGCAGACCTGGAAAAAGGTCATCCGCGTGATCAGCCACGAATTGAACAACTCACTCGCACCGATCGCCTCTCTGGCGCATTCCGGCGCCGAACTGTTGCGGCGCGAACGCACCGACCGCCTGGGCACGGTCTTCGAAACCATCGAAGAGCGCGCGCGTCATCTGGAAGGCTTTATCCGCGGCTATGCGCGCTTTGCCAAACTGCCGCAACCGCAATTGCAGACCATCGAATGGGCGCCGTTTCTGGAGCGCCTGCGGCACCAGATCCCGTTCCAGTTACAAGGCGAGATCAGCGATGTCAGCAGCCGCATCGATGCGGCGCAGATCGAACAGGCCATGCTCAATCTACTCAAGAACGCGCACGAGGCTTGCAGCGAAGCGCAGCCGCCCAACAGCGACGTGGCGGTGCGCGTGACACGCTTGCCGCAATGGCTACGGATCGAGGTGCTCGACCGCGGCAATGGCATGAACGAAGCGGTGCTGCATAACGCTCTGATGCCGTTCTATTCGACCAAGCGCAACGGCACCGGGCTGGGTCTGGCGCTCACCCGCGAGATTGCCGAAGCGCATGGTGGGCGTATTTCGCTGCACAACCGCGAACATGGCGGGCTGTGTGTGACCTTGTTGCTGCCCTCGGCATCGGCTGCGTAGCCAGACACTTTCGATACGATCGAACGCCTCGCATGGCCAACTAGCCGATGGCCTTCCAGGCCCCGGCAAGACCACACAACGCACGGCCGGTGGCTGCAAAAAACGCGCACAATCGCGCTGCGACTGCAGCGTCGTCAATCGGGTTTGCGCGTGCCGCGCTCTGCAATGCGCGGTCGCTTCAGTGCGCCACAGGCATCGTCTGCCCCAGTCGTCCCGGTCGCATCGATGGCGCGGTAATACCCGATGCCGACGGTATTGCCGACAAACTCGCCACCTTGCGATGGGCACTCGCCATCGGCCTTGAACCAATCCGAAAACGCAGCGTATTTGCCGGCCCTGAGGAACTGGTTGCCGCCGACATAGGTCTGGTCGGAGGCATCGCGCGTACGCACTGCGTCGCCGTTGACGTCCACAAACGTGTTGCCTTCGATCCGGTTACCGGACGAGTGCCGCGCCAGATACAGCGCATGGATAAAGCCGGAGGTAGTGGTGTCGTTTTCGATCGACACGAAGCGATTGTGTTCGATGCGGTTGTCGCGCGACTGTTGCAGGCGGATCGCCGCAAACGAATAGGCGGCCTCCTGACTGCGGCCGTAGCGCCCACCGATCCGCTCGAACTGCATGTTGCGGATCGTGTTGCCGCCATTGCCGTCCTCATCGGCCTTGCTGCTGCCCAGATCCAGCGCCATCCAGTAGTTGCTGACGGTCAACCCCTCGAAGGTCAGCCGCGTCGGTGCATTTCGCCCGCCTTTCAAGGCGAACCAGGTTGCGCCACCGCGTCCATCGAAGACCGGCGGGCGCGCAACGCCAGGAGCGGCGATGAAGCGGATCGGCGCGCCGTTGGCAAAGGTCCAGTGCACCGACTGTTGAAGATAGGTACCCGAGGCGATCACTACCTCCACCTCCCCTGCCGGCCGGCGCTCGACCAGGCGTTGCTGCGCGGCGCCGAGACTGCGCAATGCCGTCGAAGGCGCGGTACCTGCTGCCGTATCGTTGCCATCGGGCGCCAGATACAGCCGGTAAGGCGGGGCCGATGCCGCACCCGCCTGCAGCATCGGCAGACTCAGTGACAGCATCAACAACATCTGTGCTCGCAGCTGCATGGTGCACCTTGCTTCGGTCGATCGTGACGCACACTATCGGCACGCATCGCGATGCGCACGGCCACGCCATCGCATGCACTGCGCACGCGCCAGCATTTCATCCTACTTCTTGGTCGGCCGCTCCCAACCTTCGATCACCGTCTGCCGCGGGCGAGCGACGCTGAGCTGGCCGGCCGGGGCATCGCGCGTGATCACCGAGCCCGCGCCAATGGTGGCATTGGCACCGACTTGGATCGGCGCCACCAGCGCGCTGTTGGAGCCGACGAACGCGTTGTCGCCGATGGTGGTCTGCGACTTGTTCACGCCATCGTAGTTGCAGGTGATGGTGCCGGCACCGATGTTGACCTTGCTGCCGATCACCGCATCGCCCAGGTAGGTCAGATGGTTGGCCTTGCTGCCCACACCCATGGTGACCTTCTTGGTCTCGACGAAATTCCCGATATGCACGCCATCGGCGAGCATGGTGCCGGGGCGCAACCGCGCGAACGGGCCGATCTGCACCGCACCTTCGGTGACCACGCCGTCCAGATCGCAGTGCGCACGCACCTGCGCGCCGGCCCCCAGCGTCACATCGCGCAGCCGGACGAACGGGCCGATCACCACGCCATCGCCAAGCGTGACATCGCCCTCCAGAATCACATCGATATCCAGCTGCACATCGCGTCCTACCTGCACCGTGCCGCGCTGCTCCACGCGCGCCGGGTCGGCCATGCGCACGCCCTGCAGACACAGCGCACGCGCTGCGCGCAGCTGCCAGGCGCGTTCGAGCTGGGCCAATTGCCACGGGTCGTTGGCACCTTCCACCTCCTGCGGGTCGGCCACATGCACCATGTCTGCGGGCGTGAAGTCCGCGGCGGCGCTGGCAAACACGTCGGTGAGATAGAACTCGCCCTGTGCATTGTTGTTGGACAAACCACCCAGCCAACGTCGCAGTGCGGTGGATTCGGCGGTGAGGATGCCGGTGTTGATGGTGCGGATGCGCCGCTGCTCGTCGTTGGCGTCCTTCTGCTCGATGATCGCCGCCACCTTGCCTTCGGCATCGCGCAGGATGCGTCCGTAGCCGGTGGGGTTGGCGAGTTCGGCGACCAGCACCGCCATCCGGCCGGGTGCATGCAGCAACTGCAACAGGCTCTCGCTCTGGATCAGCGGCACATCGCCGTACAGCACCAGCACGGTGGCCGCATCCGGAATCGCATCCATCGCCTGTTGCACCGCGTGGCCGGTGCCGAGCTGCTGCTGTTGCTCGGCCCACTGCAGATCGGCTTGCCCGGCAAAGGCGGCCCGTACCTGATCGCCACCATGCCCGTAGACGATGTGGACCGCGGCCGGCTGCAGCTGCCGAGCGGTGGCGATGACATGCGCCAACATCGGCTGGCCCGCCAACGGCTGCAGCACCTTGGGCAAGGACGAGCGCATGCGCTTGCCCTCGCCCGCAGCCAGGATCACGACGTGCAGGGGCAGGGTCATCAAGAATTCCAAAGGCGGGAGATGGGCCAAATTCTAGTCGCAGCCATGCAAAATCGCGTGCTCGATCGATGCCTGAAACACGCGATGACAACTTTTTAAGCGGTGCGCCCGCTAGGATGGGCGCCCTTTCTTCGTCGCCGGCACGCATGAGCCTGTTCCGCCAAGGCAGCCAGTTCACCCTGATTGGCGGCCTGCAATTGGCTGTGGATTGCGGCATCTTCATCGCCGCCACTGCCGCCGGCATGCCGACGGTGCCGGCCAATCTGCTCGGGCGCATCAGTGGCGCGGTGCTGGGTTTCTGGCTCAATGGCCGCTACACCTTCGCCCAGCAGGGCGGTGGCGCACGCCTGGGCTGGCAGCGCTTCCGCCGCTTTGCGGTGATGTGGCTGGCGCTGACCGTGATCAGCACCTGGCTGCTGTCGGCGACGGTGGATCTGGTCGGTCTGCGCCAGGCCTGGTTGGCCAAGCCGCTGGTCGAAGGCGGCCTGGCGATCGTGTCGTTCTTTCTCGGCCGGCATGTTGTGTATCGCTGAGGCAAGGCAAGCGACCGGCCGCATGGCCTACCCCAGCGTGCGCTCGACCTGAGTCCGTAGGGTATGCGCCCGCTTTCGACCTGGAGCGCGGCCAACGAGGACCCCATGGAGTTGGCGCAGGCGCTTGGCCACATCGCTCTGTCGGTCGAAGGCGACGTCAGCTACGCGTCTTGCGACCTCCACTCTGACGCCGCTGCACAAAGCGAGGGGCGCCGCATCCGGAAGATGCGGTAAAGACGTCGCACCATAAACAGATGGGAGGGCAGACGTTCCTGACCGCAGACCGGTTGATCGCCCGGCTCCACAGCCACCCGCGCGCAGACCACCACGCGGCACTGCATCATCGGCTCGACTGCATCCATCCACCTGGTCGATGACCACCAGCTAGGACTTGTTGCCCACCTGCTGGCAGAAGTCGCCCAGGCTGCGCACCAGTGCGGCACGATGCAGCGCGTCCAGTTGCCATTGCGCGGCATAGTGCGCGGCCGCACGCGCGGTGCTGGTTGCGCACTCGGGAGCAGCCCGCGCCGAACCTGCGGCCGCCAATGCGTCGAGTAACTCACCTTGCAGTTGATCCAGGCGCGCGCGCAGCGTGGTCAGATCCGGGCGGGCGGTCTCCGGCGCGCGGCCCCGCTCATGCCAATGATTCAGCAGTGCGTATTGCACCGCCTTGTTGGCCTCGATCTGCGCGGCAAAGAAGCGCACCGCGTCATCGGGCTCCAGTCCATGCGCGGAGGCCTGATCGCGCACGCTCAGCAATACCGCCGCTTCGCGCGTCTGATCCAATACCGGCTTGCCGCTATCCCACTTGCTCAGCGCTACCGCATCGCCGATGGCATTGCGCTGCACGATGCGGTCCAGCAGCGGATCCAGCGCCGGCTGGCTGCGGGCCGGCAACGCGCAACCCAGGAGGGCAACCGCAAGCGTGCAAGTCAGTGCATAACCGCGAAAGCCGTCGATCGAGCGGGTCATGGAGGTGTCCTCAACGTCGTGGGTGACCATGCCATGCCGCAATGAAGCGCTGCATGGCAACCAGCCACGCAGTGTGCGCGCTGTCGGCAATACGCGGCCGTGTGCCACGCAGGCGCATCTCCAAAAACGAAAAACGCCGACACGAAGGTCGGCGTTTTCAATCCATCTCTGCAGGCGGTAGTGCAGCTGAAGCGTGTCGCTTGCCCAGACACACTGGGCCAGGCAATCGATCAGTGCTTGAGGTTGCGACGCAGACGCTCCAGCGCCTGCAGCTGCACCGTTGCCTCGGCAAGCTGACGCTGCGCCTGGGCGACGTCCACCGTGTCGCCCCGGTTGGCCAGCAGACGCTCGGCTTCTTCCTTGACCTTGCGGACCGCAGCCTCGTCGATGTCCTGCGCACGCACCGCAGTGTCGACCAGCACGGTCACCACCTGCGGCTGCACTTCCAGGATGCCGCCAGAGATGGCGAAGTCCAGCTGTTCGCCACTGGCGGTGGTGACCACCACCTTGCCCGGCTTTAGGCGCGTGATCAACGGCGCGTGCTTGGGCGCGATGCCCAGCTCGCCCAACTCGCCGGTGGCGACGACCAGCGTCGCCTCACCGTGGAAGATTTCCTTCTCGGCGCTGACGATGTCGCAACGGATAGTGCTCATGGTGCCTCACTGTAGTGAGGCGGGAATGGAGAATCGGGAATCGGGAATGGGAAGAGCGGTTGGTTGCGCACTCTTCGTGATTCCCGTAGTTCCGACTCGCCTACTACCCGCCTTTACGATTCCCGATTCCCGATTCCCGATTCCAGCCGCACAGCGACTGGGATCGCATCAGGCCTTGGCGCTCATCTTGTTGGCTTTCTCGACGGCTTCTTCGATGCTGCCGACCATGTAGAACGCCTGCTCCGGCAGGTGATCGTATTCGCCGTCGCAGATCGCCTTGAAGCCGCGGATGGTGTCCTTCAGCGACACGTACTTGCCCGGCGAGCCGGTGAACACTTCGGCGACGTGGAACGGCTGGCTGAAGAAGCGCTCGATCTTGCGTGCGCGCGACACCGACTGCTTGTCTTCTTCGCTCAACTCGTCCATGCCCAGGATCGCGATGATGTCCTTCAGTTCCTTGTACTTCTGCAAGGTCTGCTGCACGCGCTGGGCGGTGTCGTAGTGCTCGGTACCGATCACCAGCGGGTCCATCTGGCGGCTGGTGGAATCCAGCGGATCCACCGCCGGGTAGATACCCAGCGAGGCGATGTTACGGCTCAGCGTGACGGTGGAATCCAAGTGGGCGAAGGTGGTCGCCGGCGACGGGTCGGTCAGGTCGTCCGCGGGCACGTACACGGCCTGGATCGAGGTGATCGAACCGCTCTTGGTCGAGGTGATGCGTTCCTGCAGCACGCCCATTTCCTCGGCCAGGGTCGGCTGGTAACCCACCGCCGACGGCATACGGCCGAGCAGCGCGGACACCTCGGTACCGGCCAGCGTGTAGCGGTAGATGTTGTCCACGAACAGCAGCACGTCCTTGCCCTTGCCGTTCTCGTCCTTCTCGTCGCGGAAGTACTCAGCCATGGTCAGGCCGGTCAGCGCCACGCGCAGACGGTTGCCCGGCGGCTCGTTCATCTGGCCGTACACCATCGCCACCTTGTCCAGGACGTTGGAGTCCTTCATCTCGTGGTAGAAGTCGTTGCCCTCACGGGTCCGCTCGCCCACGCCGGCGAACACGGACAGACCCGAGTGCGCCTTGGCGATGTTGTTGATCAGTTCCATCATGTTGACGGTCTTGCCGACGCCGGCGCCGCCGAACAGGCCGACCTTGCCGCCCTTGGCGAACGGGCACATCAGGTCGATGACCTTGATGCCGGTTTCCAGCAGTTCGGTGCTGGAGGACTGGTCTTCGTACGAAGGCGCAGTGCGATGGATTTCCCAATGGTCCGAGGCCTGCACGTCGCCGGCTTCGTCGATCGGACGACCCAGCACGTCCATGATGCGGCCCAGCGTCCCGGCGCCGACCGGCACCGAAATGGCGCGCTCGGTGTTGGTCGCCAGCAGGTTGCGCTTCAGGCCGTCGGTGGAGCCGAGCGCAATCGTGCGCACCACGCCGTCGCCGAGCTGCTGCTGCACTTCCAGGGTGATTTCGGTGCCTTCGACCTTCAACGCGTGATAGACCTTGGGTACTTCATTGCGCTGGAACTCGACGTCGACGACCGCGCCGATGATCTGAACGATCTTGCCCTGACTCATTTGGATAACTCCACTAATGTCTGTTCGATTCTTGTGTCGGGATTAGGGAAACGGGATTCGGGATTGGGAAGACCAAGTGCTGCCTCGACCATTCCCGATTCACCATTCCCTATTCCCGGCTATACGGCGGCCGCGCCGCTGACGATTTCCGAAATTTCCTGGGTGATCGCCGCCTGACGCGCCTTGTTGTAGACCAGTTGCAAGGTGCCGATCATCTTGTTGGCGTTGTCGCTGGCGGCCTTCATCGCCACCATGCGCGCGGCATGTTCGGATGCCACGTTTTCCAGCACCGCCTGATACACCAGCGACTCGATGTAACGCGTCATCACGTGCTCCAGCACGGTCGCGGCATCGGGCTCGTACAGGTAATCCCAATCGTGGTGCGCCACCTTGTGCTCGGCAGCCGGCAGCGGCAGCAGCTGATCGAAGCTGGCCTTCTGGGTCATGGTGTTCACGAAGCGGTTGTAGACCAGATACACGCGGTCCACCTTGCCGTCGATATAGGCATCGATCATTACCTTGATCACACCGATCAGCTGCTCCACCTGCGGGCTGTCGCCCAGGTGAGTCACGCTGCCGACCATGTTGACCTTGATGCGACGGAAGAAGGCCGAGGCCTTCTGACCGATGGTCACCACGTCGATCTCGGCGCCCTTGTCCTGCCACGGGCGCACTTCGCCCAGCATCTTGCGGAACAGGTTGTTGTTCAGACCGCCGGCCAAGCCACGGTCAGAAGAGATCACGATGTAACCGACCCGCTTGACCTGCTCACGCTCGACCAGAAACGGATGCTGGAAATCGGTGCTGGCCTGCGCCAGATGCCCGATCACCTGCTTCATCGCCTGCGCATACGGACGCGAGGTCTTCATGCGCTCCTGCGCCTTGCGGATCTTGGAGGCCGAGACCATTTCGAGCGCGCGCGTCACCTTGCGGGTGTTCTGCACGCTCTTGATCTTGGTTTTGATTTCGCGTCCGCCTGCCATTGCTCGCTCGCTTCGCTCGTGGGAATCGGGATTCGGGATTCGGGAATGGCCAAAGCATCCCACGTCCCGCACCACGACTTCCGAATACCTAATCTGAAGATTCGAAACGATGGTCGAGGATCAACAAGCCCTCGACCAACCGCTCTTACAAATCCCGAATGCCCAATCCCGAATCCCGGCGCCCTTACCAGGTGCCGGTGGTCTTGAACTCTGCGATGCCCTTCTTGAAGGCGGCTTCGATATCGTTGTCCCAACCGCCGGTGCTGTTGATCTTGGAGACCAGCTCGCCCTGGGTGTTGGCGAAGTGCGCGTGCAGGCCTTCCTCGAACGCCAGCAGCTTGTTGACCGGCACGTCATCGAGGTAACCCTCATTGACGGCGTAGATCGATAGCGCCTGGTTGGCGATGGACATCGGCGCGTACTGCTTCTGCTTCATCAGCTCGGTCACGCGCTGACCGCGCTCGAGCTGCTTGCGGGTGGCTTCGTCCAGGTCAGAGGCGAACTGCGCGAACGCCGCCAGCTCACGGTACTGCGCCAGCGAGATACGGATGCCGCCGGACAGCTTCTTGATGATCTTGGTCTGGGCCGCGCCACCGACGCGCGACACCGAGATACCGGCGTTCACGGCCGGACGGATACCGGCGTTGAACAGGTCGGTTTCCAGGAAGATCTGGCCGTCGGTGATCGAAATCACGTTGGTCGGCACGAAAGCGGACACGTCGCCGGCCTGCGTTTCGATGATCGGCAGCGCGGTCAGCGAGCCGGTCTTGCCGGTCACCGCACCGTTGGTGAACTTCTCCACGTATTCCTCGGACACGCGCGCGGCGCGCTCCAGCAGGCGGCTATGCAGATAGAACACGTCGCCCGGATAGGCTTCACGACCCGGCGGACGCTTCAGCAGCAGCGAGATCTGGCGGTAGGCCACGGCCTGCTTGGACAGATCGTCGTACACGATCAGGGCGTCTTCGCCGCGGTCCATGAAGTATTCGCCCATGGTGCAGCCGGCGTAGGGGCTGATGTACTGCATCGCGGCCGATTCGGACGCGGTCGCAGCCACCACCACGGTGTGCGCCAGCGCGCCGTTCTCTTCGAGCTTGCGCACGATGTTGGCAACGGTCGAGGCCTTCTGGCCGATCGCCACGTATACGCACTTGATGCCGGTGCCCTTCTGGTTGATCACCGCATCGATCGCCAGCGCGGTCTTGCCGGTCTGACGGTCGCCGATGACCAGCTCGCGCTGGCCGCGGCCGATCGGGATCATCGCATCGACCGACTTGTAGCCGGTCTGCACCGGCTGGTCGACCGACTTGCGCCAGATCACGCCGGGCGCCACGCGCTCGACCGGTGCGGTCTGGGTGGCACCCAACGGGCCCTTGCCGTCGATCGGCTCGCCCAGCGCGTTGACCACGCGACCGAGCAGTTCCGGACCCACCGGCACTTCCAGGATGCGGCCGGTGGTCTTGGCCACGTCGCCTTCGCGCAGGTTCTCGTAGTCGCCCAGCACCACGGCGCCGACCGAATCGCGCTCCAGGTTCAAGGCCAGGGCGAAGGTGTTGTTCGGCAGTTCGATCATTTCGCCCTGCATCACGTCGGCCAGGCCGAAGATGCGCACGATGCCGTCGGACACGCTGGTCACGGAGCCTTCGTTGCGCGACTCTGCGGACAGCTTGACCGCATCGATGCGGGTCTTGATCAGGTCGCTGATTTCGGAGGGGTTGAGCGTGGTTGCCATCGTTCAGTCCTAGGTGCCGGCCGCGAGGGCCATGCGTTTATGTGAATTCAGTGGGCGAGCGAGCTTTGCAGACGCGCAAGCTTGCCCTTCAGCGAGCCGTCGATGACCACGTCGCCGGTGTCGATCACCGCGCCGCCGATCAACGAAGCATCCACCGCGGTAGTGATGTCCACTTCGCGGCCAAAACGCTTCTTCAGCGCAGCAGCGATCGTGTCCAGTTCCGCCGGGCTCATTGCAGCCGCCGAGGTCACCGTCGCCTTGACGACGTGTTCGGCTTCGGCACGCAATTGTTCGTACAGTCCTGCCACTTCTGGCAGCAGCGACAGCCGCTGCGCGTCGGCCAGCACGCCGAGGAAACGCAGATAGTCCTCGCCCGCCTGCGGCGGCGCTAGCAAGGTCACTGCCTGATCCTGGCCCAGGGCCGGGTTGAGCAGCAACGCAGCCACGCGCGGGTCGCCGGCCACCTGGGCCGAAAACGCCAGCGCATCGGACCAGGGCGCGAAGTTGCCGCCCTCACGCGCGATCGCAAACGCGGCGCGGCCGTACGGACGGGCAAGGGTGAGGGCCTGACTCATCGATTAAATCTCCGCCGCCAGCTCGTCGAGCAGCGCCTTGTGGGCGTTGGCATCGATTTCGCGCTTGAGCAGCTTCTCGGCACCGCTGACGGCCAGCACGGACACCTGCTTGCGCAGTTCCTCGCGGGCACGCGTGGCGGACGCGTCGATCTCGGTCTGTGCCAGATCCTTCTGACGGTTGGCTTCGGCAATTGCCTCGAGCTTGGCCGCTTCGATGATCTGGTTGGCGCGCGCATGGGCCTGATCGATGATCTCGTTGGCCTTGGTGCGTGCGTCCTTCAATGCTTCGTTGACCTTTTCCTGCGCCTGCGCCAGATCCTTCTGACTGCGATCGGCTGCGGCAAGACCTTCAGCGATCTTTTGCTGACGCTCTTCGATCGCCTGCAGCAGCGGCGGCCAGATCTTGGTCGCGACGATCCAGATCAGACCGGCGAAGGCCAGCGCCTGGGCAAAGATGGTAAGGGTGATATCCATGGGTCGCTCAATCGCTGTTTAGGGGTGAAAGCGCCGCCGCAGTGGCGACGCTTTCCGACCTTCATCCGCGGACGCAGCCGCACGGGCTGCCTCCACATCCTGCTACCGCTGGATCAGCCAGCAGCCTGCGACAGACGCTCGATGAACACCTGGGCCAGCGGGTTGGCGAAGGCGAACAGCAGGCCGACGGCGACGCTGATGATGAACGCGGCGTCGATCAGGCCGGCGGTGATGAACATACGCACCTGCAGCACCGGGATCAGCTCCGGCTGGCGCGCGGCCGATTCCAGGAACTTGCCAGCCATGATGGCCAGACCGAGGCCGGCACCCAGCGCGGCCAGGCCGATCATGATGCCGACGGCGAGGACGGTGGAGCTCTGGACTTGAGCGAGGTTGGTCAGGACGGCGAGGTACATGGTGATCTCCGAACGAAAGTTTCTAAGGGTGATGGATGAAGCGGAATGAAGCAGATGAAGGGTGACGCAAACTCAGTGACTGTCTTCGGCCAGGCTCAGATACACGATCGACAGCATCATGAAAATGAAGGCCTGCAGCGGAATCACCAACAGGTGGAACAGCATCCAGCCGAGGCCGAATACGCCGCCAGCGACCATGCCGGCGATGCCCGCACCGCCCAGCACCCAGATCAGCAGGAAGACGATCTCGCCGCCGAACATGTTGCCGAACAGTCGCATCGCCAACGAAATCGGCTTGCTCAGCC
This sequence comes from Xanthomonas vesicatoria ATCC 35937, assembly GCF_001908725.1. Taxonomy (NCBI): domain Bacteria; kingdom Pseudomonadati; phylum Pseudomonadota; class Gammaproteobacteria; order Lysobacterales; family Lysobacteraceae; genus Xanthomonas; species Xanthomonas vesicatoria. The sequence goes on from NZ_CP018725.1 coordinate 2,116,806, forward strand.
ACTCGACGATGTTCAAAAGCAGGTTGAACGGCATCATCCACTTGCCGAACGGCGCCGTCAGGAATTCCTTCGTCATACCGCCCACGCCCTTGGAGCGCAGCGAGAAGACGATCATCAGGAAGAACACGCTGATCGACATGCCCAAGGTGGCGTTGACGTCGGCGGTGGGCACCGGCTTCCAGGCATGAATGCCTGCCCAGCCCAGCGGAATGGCGATGAAATCGGCCGGAACCATCTTGATGAGATTCATCAACAGGATCCAGAAGAAGATGGTGATCGCAATTGGCGTCACCAGCTTGCTGCTGCCGTGATAGGTGTCCTTGGCCTGCCGGTCGACAAATTCCAGGCAAATTTCCACGAACGCCTGCCACTTGCCCGGCACGCCGGCCGTGGCATTGCGGGTCGCCGTCCAGAACGCCAGCACCATGACCAGGCCCATCAACACCGCCATGACCAGGGTGTCGACGTGGATGGTCCAAAACGTGCCGCCACCCTCGCGAACCGGATAGATCAGGTTCTGCAAGTGATGCTGGATATAGGAGGTAGGGGTTGCTGCCTCGCCCGCCATGTGTCTGGAGCCCTTTAAGTTCGAATCAACGTCTGGCCAGAGCCAGAACCTGAAAAATCAACCCGATGGCGATACCCGCCAACAGAGCCAGAGGAGGCAGCCGCCACAGGGCAAAGCCCAGCGACAACGCCGCAAATACCAACACCCACTTCAGCACCATCGCCAGCACCAACCGCACCATCGCGATGCCTGCTGCCTGGATGCCACCACCGAGCGCGGTACGTGCCGCAACCCAACCGCCCAGTACCGTTGCAAACCCGGTCAATGCCAGACCGGCAGAGTAACGGGGACCGACCAACAGCAACCCCAGACTGGTTATAGCTACGGCGGCAAGCGGATATACCGCAGCGCGCAGCATCAACCGCCGACCCGCGTCAACGGAGTTCAGCACTACGGTTACCTTACGTGTGAATGAGGGGGAAGCGCAGTTGCGCCTCGTCTAGCCGCGAAAGTATAGCAATGGGACAAATTGCGAGACAACCGGCAAAGGTCATTCGCTGCTGCAGCGCACCAAGAACCTGCCGCGGCGGCGGGTGGGAACTTTGCCACAAACTGGCGGTCGGAACCTACGAGGCCTGCACATCCTCGTCGAAAGGTACCGCCGCAGGTCGCGTATGGGAGCCCTGGGAGACCGGGGCTCCTGCTTTTTACGCATTTTGTCGCACCCTGACACTTTCCCATCCGCGGTCCAATCCGCTGCAGTGCACGATCGATTCGGTCTCGCCGGCGCCGCAACGAGGGCTCCCATGCCGCTTGAGTCGGCTTGAGTTGCGCAGTGCACGGCGACAACCGTACCTGTAGGTATGCACTGCGACACACTTTTTGCATGTCGTTTCCAGGGAGAGTTTTCTTGATGCCAACGCGCCATGCCCATGCCCATTAGGCGTGCGGACCGTTTTGTCCGATTGCTATGTCCGCCTTCACAGTTGTGCGACAGGTTCTTCACTTATGGAAGACGCCAGCTTATCGATAGTGCGCGCCACTGGCCCAAACGGCCTGACCATTCCAAGAATCCGGAGCTCCCCATGAAACACCTCCTCGCACTGGCGATCCCGTGCGTTCTGGCCGTCGCCTACGTCGCGCCCGCACACGCCGAAGATACCGACGACCGCTTCCAGCTTCGCCTCGGTGCGATGAATGTGGACAACGACAACACCATCCGCGGCAATACGCTGCTGGCGGGCAACAACGTGTCGGTCAACGAAGATTTCAAGCTGGGCGGCCAGGAATGGGAACCGCGCGTCGATGGCGTGTTCCGCATCAGCACCCGTCAGCGCCTGATCTTCGACTACTTCAAGTACGACAAGGATCGCCGCGAAACCCTGACCCAGGACCTGAGCGCCGGCGGCGTCACCGTGCCAACCGGCAGCTTCATCAAGGGTGAACTGAAGTATCAGGTCGCCACCTTGGTGTACGACTACTCGGTCATCGATTCGCCGGAACTCAGCCTGGGCCTGCAGATCGGTGCGGAGTACGCAAAGGTTGAAGCCAATGCCTACGCCGACCTGGGCAGCGTATTCAGTGGCGATGTGGTGGACGAAAGCGAAGACGGCGCAGCGCCGGTGGTGGGTATCCGCTTCACTGCACGCCCGAGCGAGCACTGGCTGTTCAATGTGCAGGGCCAGTACCTCAACACCAGCTGGGGCGACTTCGGCGACTACGACGGCGACCTGAGCCGCGCCAATGCGATGGCCGAATACCGCTTCACCAAGAACTTCGGCATCTTCGCCGGCTACGACTGGTTCAAGCTCGATGTCGACCAGCGCGGCAGCGATGGCCTGATCGGCCTGAAGCAGGAGTTCAAGGGCCCGGTGGCAGGCGTGACGTTCGCGTTCTGATCTGCGCCACAGTTGCAAGCAAACGGCCCGCCCAGTGCGGGCCGTTTGCGTTTCGGCTGCCCCTGCGGCGTCGCGCTGGCAAAGGGAACAGGCGCGCAACGTCCATACCCGCTTCCGAGGCGCAACTGCGCAGCAACGCCTAGGCAGAGCTGTGCCGCCCATGCGGGTCTTGCACACCGACGCGCCAGTTGCGCGCCCTTTCAAGTCCTATCGCATTGCCACGCTGCACGGGGAGCACCGCGCCGACCAACGCACCTGGCGCGCGTGCACGTCGTCAACCAGCGGCACAGGGCCGCTGTGCATCCGCAAGGACGCTCACTCGACGATGCACTCGCCGCCCTTGATCCCCCTTCACCTGCCGCAGCACGGTGACGTCCCGCAGCGGATCGCCGCTGACCGCGATCAGATCGGCATAGCGGCTTGGCGCAATGGCTCCGACGTCGTTACTGCGCCCAGAGCCTCCTGGCAGGAACGGCAGCAATCATCACCGCGATAACGCGCCCATGCCCATCACGACAACGCCCCGCATCGAGCGGGGCGTTGCTGACGGCTACAGATCTGCGCGGTTACTTCTTCTTCGGGATGTACAGGTCGGTGATGGTGCCGTCGTACACCTCGGCCGCCATGCCGACCGACTCGCTCAGGGTCGGATGGGCATGGATGGTGTGACCGACATCTTCGGCCTCGGCGCCCATCTCGATGGCCAGGCCGATCTCGGCCAGCAGGTCGCCGGCATGCACGCCGACGATGGCGCCACCGATGATCCGGTGGGTGTCTTCGTCGAAGATCAGCTTGGTGAAGCCTTCGGTGCGGCCGATGCCGATCGCGCGACCACTGGCGGCCCACGGGAACTTGGCCACGCCGACCTTCAGACCCTTGGCCTTGGCTTCGGTCTCGGTGACGCCGACCCAGGCGATTTCCGGATTGGTGTACGCCACCGACGGGATCACCCGCGCCACCCATTCCTTCTTCTCGCCGGCCGCCACTTCAGCGGCCAGCTTGCCTTCGTGGGTGGCCTTATGCGCCAGCATCGGGTTACCGACGATGTCGCCGATGGCGAAGATGTGCGGCACGTTGGTGCGCATCTGCCGGTCGACCGGGATGAAGCCGCGGTCGGTAACGGTAACGCCGGCCTTTTCCGCGCCGATCTTCTTGCCGTTGGGCGAACGCCCCACGGCCACCAGGACGCGATCGAACGCAGTGGCCTGCAGGCCGGGTTTCTCGCCCTCCACGGCCGCTTCGAACGACACCGTGATGCCGGCGCCGTCGGCGGTGACGTCGGTGGCCTTGGTCTTGAGATGGACTTCAACGCCCTGCTTTTTGAGACGATCGGCCAGCGGCTTGACCAGGTCCTTGTCGGCGCCCGGCATCAGCTGGTCCATGAACTCGACCACGGTGACCTTGCTGCCGAGGGCGCTGTACACCGTGGCCATTTCCAGGCCGATGATGCCGCCGCCGACCACCAGCAGGGTCTTGGGAATGTCGTGCAGCTCCAGCGCGTCGGTGGAGTCCATCACGCGCTTGTCGTCCCACGGGAAGTTGGGCAGTTTCACCGCCTGCGAACCGGCGGCGATGATGCAGTGCTCGAAGCGCAGCAGCTGGGTCTTGCCGTCGTCGCCGACGATTTCCAGCTCGTTGGGCGACACGAAGCTGGCCACACCGGTAACGGTGCGCACCTTGCGCTGCTTGGCCATGCTGGCCAGCCCGCCGGTGAGCTTGCCGACCACTTTTTCCTTGTACTCGCGCAGCTTGTCCAAAGTGATCTTGGGCTGACCGAAGTCCACGCCGAAGTCGCCGGCATGGGCCACTTCGTCGATCACCGCGGCGGCATGCAGCAGCGCCTTGGACGGGATGCAGCCCACGTTGAGGCAGACTCCGCCGAGGCTGGCGTAGCGCTCGATCAACACCGTGTCCAGGCCCAGGTCGGCCGCGCGGAAGGCGGCGGTGTAGCCGCCGGGGCCGGCACCGAGCACCACCATCTTGCAGTCGATATCGGCGGCCTTGCCGCTGGCCAGCGCCGGCTTGGGCGCAGCAGGTTCGGCCGGGGCGCGGTGCGACGGCGTGACCGGCGGTTTGCTGCCGGGCGCGGCGGCCGCAGGGGCTGCAGCAGGCGCAGCGGCCTTGGTCTCGGCCTTGGCGGGCGCAGGCGCGGCGGCCTCGCCTTCGGTTTCCAACAGCAGCACCACCGCCCCTTCGGACAGGGTGTCGCCAATCTTGACCTTGAGTTCCTTGACCACGCCGGCAGCCGAGGACGGCACTTCCAACGTTGCCTTGTCCGACTCCAGCGTCACCAGGCCCTGGTCCTTGGCCACGCTGTCGCCCACGGCGACCAGCACTTCGATGACGGGGACATCGCTGTAATCGCCGATGTCAGGAACCTTGATTTCAATGACCGCCATTTGCTTCTCCTGTGGCTCAACCGGCCGTGCCGGCAAGCGTCTGCTGGAGTTCATCCAGCGACGATTCGATTTGGGTCCAGCGCTTGTCGCGCTTCTTTTCCTTGCCGTCGCTGGCTTCGATCAACAGCGCGGCCTGCTGCAGCAGCAGCTCACCAGCGCCGCAGCTGGGGCGCGTGCCGCTGTAGCGCACGCCCTCGACCTGGAACGACAGCACTTCGCCCTCGGTGACCGGTGCGGTGCGGCCGCTCGGTGCCAGCTGGGTCAGCGCCGCGGTCCAGTTGCTGACCAGACGCTTGGCCACGGCGGCCGGAATCGGGATCTCAACCGTTTCCGGGGTCTGTTCGGTGCGGAACTGCACGCTGCCGCGACCAGCCTCGCTGACCCAGTTGTAGACGCGCTCGTCGGCACGGCTATGCCGCAGGGTCCAGTCGCCGCCGTCCTTGCCCGGCACCAGCGACACGCCGCTTTCCACGCCACGTGTGGGCAGGGTCAGCAACGACAACGCCGGCTTGCTGGCGCCGTCGAGCAGCGTGCTCACCGCGGTACCGTAGTTGCCCACGGCCGGCGGCCAGCCGCGCCCTAGCGTGCTGTCGCACTCGCGTGCCACCGCACAGGTACACGGCAACACACCAAGCAAGGCGATCGTCAGCGCCGCAGCCCTCACAGCAGGACGCGACGCATGTCGGCCAGCACCTGGCTGAGGTAGGTGGTGAAGCGGGCCGCCAGCGCGCCATCGATGACGCGGTGGTCGTAGCTCAACGACAACGGCAGCATCAGCTTGGGCGCAAACTCCTTGCCGTTCCACACCGGCTGCATCGCCGACTTGGACACGCCCAGGATCGCCACTTCCGGTGCATTGATGATGGGCGTGAAGGCGGTGCCGCCGATGCCGCCGAGCGAGCTGATCGAGAAGCAGCCGCCGCTCATATCGGCCGGGCCGAGCTTGCCATCGCGCGCCTTTTTAGCCAGCTCGCCGCTTTCCTGAGCGATCTGCAGCACGCCCTTTTTGTCGACGTCGCGGATCACCGGCACCACCAGGCCATTCGGCGTATCGGCCGCAAAACCGATGTTGATGTACTTCTTCAGCGTGAGGTTTTCGCCGGCCGCATCGAGCGAGGCGTTGAACTCGGGGAACTTTTTCAGCGCCGCGGCGCTGGCCTTGACCAGGAAGGCGAGCATGGTGAGCTTGATGCCCGCCTTCTCGTTTTCCTTGTTGAGCGCCACGCGCAGGGCTTCCAGGTCGGTGATGTCGGCCGATTCGAACTGGGTGACGTGCGGGATCATCGCCCAGTTGCGCGCCAGGTTGGCACCGGAAATCTTCTTGATGCGCGACAGCGGCTGGGTCTCGGTCTCGCCGAACTTGCTGAAGTCCACCTTCGGCCAGGCCAGCAGGTTCAGGCCATTGCCGCCACCGGCCGGCGCAGCACCGGCTGCGGCAGGCGCGCCGCCGCTGAGTGCGGCCTTGACGTAGCGCTGCACGTCTTCACGGGTGATGCGGCCGCCCCTCTCGCTGCCCTTGAGCTGGTTCAGGTCCACGCCCAGTTCGCGTGCGAACACACGCACCACCGGGCTGGCGTACGCCACCTTGGATGGCAGCACGCTGTCGGCATCGAAGGTCACCGGCGGGCTGGACGGGTTACCGGCAGAGGGCTGGCTGGTCTGTGCAGGCTGCGAAGACTCGCTGGAGCGCGCGCCCTGCACCTGCGCGATTTCGCGCTGGGCCAGCTTGTCCGGCTCGGCCGATACCGCGACCGGCTCGACCTTGCCGGCGGTTTCGGCAGTGTCGGTGGTGGGCTTGGCCGGCGACTGCGCCGCACCGGCGCCGCCATCGCTGGCAGCAATGATCGCCACCACATTGCCCTGCGACAGCGTGTCGCCCACCTTGACCTTGAGTTCCTTGACGACGCCAGCGGCCGAGGACGGCACTTCCATCGTGGCCTTGTCCGATTCCAGCGTGACCAGGCTCTGGTCCTTGGCGACGGTATCGCCGACAGCGACCAGCACCTCGATCACCGGGATGTCGGTGTAGTCGCCGATATCCGGCACGCGCGCTTCGACCAGACCGCCTTCCGAAGCGGCAACTGGTGCGGCCGGCTCAGCCTTGGCGGCAGGTGCCGGCGCAGCGGCGGGTGCTGCCTTGGCCGGAGCCGCGGCAGCAGCGGGCTTGGCTGCGGTCTCGGCACCGGCGTCGGCCACTTCGATCAGCGCAACAAGCGCGCCCTGCGACAGCGCATCGCCGACCTTGACCTTGAGTTCCTTGACCACGCCGGACACCGACGAGGGCACTTCCATCGTGGCCTTGTCCGATTCCAGCGTGACCAGACTCTGGTCCTTGCTGACCGTATCGCCGACCGACACCAGCACCTCGATTACCGGGACGTCGCTGTAGTCACCGATATCGGGGACAAGTGCTTCCTTGATTTCGGCCATACGGGGAACTCCGGCAACAGATGGGGAAACCCCTATTGTGGCCGGCCACGGGCCGTAGCGCCAACCATTGCCGCGGAAAAAATCGCACGGCCGGCAGGATGCAGCGTCCGCGCACGCACAGGCATGCTTATTTCGTGGTGCGTCGATCCACCCGCAACAGTTGCAGTGGCTCGCCCGAGGGCAAACGATACGCCAGCGCATTGTCCAGCCCATCCAGCGCTTCGACGCGGTCGCACAGGCGCTGCGCACGCGGGCGCAATGCACGCGCCTGCGGCTCGACCAGACGTTCGATGCGCGCTTCCAGGCCATCGAGCGAGCGCAGCTGCACAGCGTTGCCGGTGAGCCCGGACTGCACCGCACCGGCAACCACATCGCCAATCAACTGCGGCAGCACCTCGGCGACCAGCGCGCCGATGTCGTCGTCGATGTTCACCGGCGTCAGCTGGCTTTTGCTGAAGCTCTGCTTCAAACGCAGATCGATCTTCTCGCGCACGCTGGCCAGCTGCGCGCGGGTCGCCTCGGGGCTGCGGCTGAATCCGGCCGCCACTTCGCCGAGCGCGGTGACCGCGATGTCTGCAGCCTCACGGCCGACCTCCTGCGCCAGCGGCACCACCTCGCGGGTCTGCCGTTCGAACTGGACCAGCCGGGTGTGGTCGTCTGCGCTCAGCGTCACCCAGCGATCGTCGACGAACAACGCACCCTGGCGCATCACCAGCCGCGCGGGCGCGCCGGAGGATTCACCCGTGCGGATCAGGATCAGGCTGCGCGGGTTGAGCGTCAGGTCGTAATCGCTGCTGACATCGCACTGCATATCGTCGGCAACGGCCACCTCCGCTGCAGCGAAAAGGCCCAGTGCCAGCACGGCCGCCATCGTCATTGCGTATCTGATCGTCATCGCGGCGCTCCTTCATCTGCTGCCTGCACTGTGCGGCCACGCGCTGCGGGCTGCCTGTGCCGAACGCTGGCATGACTGATGGCGGCAGCTGGCAGTATGGCGATTGCGTGCGCACGCGCTGACCGGCAGGCAGCGCGCCGGTCCGCATCATCGTCGACGATGCCTGACGCTTGCCAAAGCCACCTCAGTCCAGCGCATCGCGTACCGGTTGCCATGCATCGCATAGCCGCGGCAGCGACCAGGCGGCGTTGGCCGGACTGGTGGACGGCAACGCCACCAACGGCACGCCGCGCGCCTCTGGCGACAGCAGCAGATGGATGTGGCGACGCCAGGCCTGCGCCGCCGCAGTGCCATTGCAGGCGACCATGCGCAGCTGCGGCAAGCGTTCCAGCACGGCAGGCAGCGGATTGACCACGACGCTGTCTGCAACGATGGCAGCATCCAGGCTGCCGCGACGCGCGCATTGGCCGATCACATCCCATACGCCGACGCCGCGCGCGTTCAGCGCCTGCATGCGCAAGGCATACGGTGCGGCGGCATCAATATCTAAAAGGGCATGCATCACGGACCAGAACCGATTGCGTGGATGCGCGTAGTAGCGCCCCGCCTGCAATGAGGCGATTCCGGGCATCGAGCCGAGCACCAATACACGGCAATCGTTAGGAATGTGCGCTGGCAAGCCGTCACGAACGTGCTTTTTCGTCACGGCAATCGCATCTGCGTGAATGTCTTTTTCAGCCTGCATGTCGCAACCACGGCCTTCTTGGGAAAGTTCCTGAACAAACGAAATTTTAGCGAGTCGCAGGTGGGCGTGGATTCAGATTTTCAGGAATAGCTTTGGCGCGGCCCACTCCACGGGCCTAACAAAAATTATGCGAGGAGACCCCCAATGCGTGCCATTTCCATCCTGAGCCTGGCTGCTGTATCCGCACTTGCGATTGCACCGTCCGCGTTCGCGCAGGACACGACCTACACCGGGGACACCTCCTCGACTTCCACCAGCGCCGATAGCGCCTCCGGCAAGCATTGGGCAGTGGTCGGCGGCGTTGCCCTGATCAAGCCGAAGAACGATCCGGCTCCGGGCTTGGACGTCGATGGCGGCCCCGCGCCGACGCTGAGCGCCAGCTACTACATCAACGACAATTGGGCTGTTGAACTGTGGGGCGCTGCCGACAAGTTCAACCACCGCGTCAACGCCGATGGCGTGGGCAAGGTCGGTACCGTCGAGCAGCAGCCGATCGCCATCAGCGGCCAGTACCACTTCGGCCAGGCCGACAATGTGTTCCGTCCGTTCGTGGGCGTGGGCTATTACGAGTCGAACTTCAGCAATGAGAAGATCGATGCGGCATCGACCACCGGTCAGCACGTGGGCCTGGATACCGCCAAGGGCGTGATCGGCACCGTCGGTGTTGACATGAACATCAACTCCACCTGGTTTGCTCGTGCCGACGCCCGTTACATGCGCTCGCGTCCGGAACTGCGTGTGGGCGGCCAGGGTACCGGCAGCGAGCTGGAACTGGATCCGTGGACCGTCGGCTTCGGTGTCGGTGCGCGCTTCTAAGCACACAGCGACAGAGAACGTCTGAGTCGAAAGAACGGGCCGCAAGGCCCGTTTTTTTATGCATAACATCGACAGGTGTCGACCTGCGTCGATGCATGACTTGCGCCTCAACGCCAATAGACGCTGCCGCGCAACCGCGCGGTGCGCCAACGCCACCACAGCAAGGTGGCATAAGCCAGCGCGTAGCCGAGCAGCACGCCGGCGGCGCCCAACAGGCTGGCGTGGCTGAGCCAGCCATCGACCGGCCACGCCACGCCCTGCCAGGCGCTGCGCCAGCCCTGCACCATGCCGGCGATCACCCGCACCACCACCAGCGCGGTCAACGCGAGCACGAGCCAGAGATTGGGCCGATAGAACAAACCTTTTGGGGTGCGTTCGAACCGGGTCAGGCGCAACGCCAGCAGACCCAGTGCCAACCCGCATGCCCAACCGAACCCGGCATGACTCATCGCACCTGGCCAGAATGCCGCGGCGATCGCGGTAAAAATCACGAATAGCACACTGGACAGCACAGCCGACGCGAGGTTGATCATCAGCAACCAGCCGCGTGCCTGCCGGCGTGCGGTACCGACACGGAAACGTTGCAGCAGCGACAACGGGAACAGCACCGCAAACACCGCCAGGGCGATGATCACGGCCAGCGGAATGGCAAGAAGCAGGGGCATCGCGTCGGTGACCGGAGAACAAGGCAGACCACGCTACTACGCCTGCGTCAGGCGCGCGTGTTCAGTGCCGCAGGCGCAATCGGCCGCGCACGCTTGCAGGCGCTTCACAGGGCAGCGCCCGGCTCGGTGAGTGGCTGGGGACGCGGCCTGCGTCAACGCACATCGCATAGATGCGAGAGCGTCCCGCGCCACATCCAGTAGTGCGGAACGCATCGCGATCGACTGGGTACGATGCGCAGACAGCGGCACACTGCATCAAAGCACGCTGATCAGGTTCCCGCGCATGTCATGCCACGCTTGCAATTCAGAGATTTACGTCCATGGCCTTTGGCATCTTGGGGAAGGACGAGGCTTAATTCGACCTTATCAGGGATGACGAGACTTATTCAGCGTTGCCTTCGCAGTGCGCACGTGCGCATGGCTCAGTTGAACAGCAATATCGCGATGTTGGCAAGCTTCGCTTTGAAGCTTCGCACCTTGTCGTTGCGTTCTGTTGCAGCGCAAAGATGGCGTTGTTGCAGCCGTCAGGCGCGGCTGGACGCGGCGATCGGCACAGCGCTTGCGGCTCGGATTCGGACGCCTCGCGCATTGCTCACGTACTGCATCCGGGCCCTGGCCATCATGGGCCGCGCGCATCAGCTGGTGAGCGCGGCCGTGTCGTTATCGCGCTCAGAACGCGGGCAGGACCGCGCCCTTGTACTTCTGTTCGATAAAGGCCTTCACTTCCGGGCTGGTCAATGCCTTGGCCAGCTTCTGCACGCGCGGGTCGTCCTTGTTGTCTGCGCGTGCCACCAGGAAGTTCACGTATGGCGACTCCTTGCTTTCGATCGCCAACGCATCGCGTGTCGGGTTTAGCCCGGCGTCGAGCGCGTAGTTGGTGTTGATCAATGCCAGGTCGACCTGATCCAGCACGCGCGGCAGCATCGCCGAATCGAGCTCACGGAATTTCAGCTGCTTGGGGTTGTCGACGATGTCGCGCTGGGTAGACAGCGCGTTGCTCGGGTCCTTGAGTTTGATCACGCCGGCCTTGTCGAGCAGGATCAGCGCGCGGCTGTTGTTGCTCGGGTCGTTGGGGATCACCACGTCGGCACCGGTCGGCAGAGCGGCCAGGGCCTTGAAGCGGCGCGAATACGCGCCGAACGGCTCGATGTGCACGCCAACCACCGTCACCAGCTGGCTCTTGCGGTCGCGGTTGTAAGCGTCCAGGTAAGGCTCGGTCTGAAAATAATTGACGTCGATCTGCTTCTGCACGACCTGGTCGTTGGGCTGCACGTAGTCGTTGAACACGCGCACGTCCAGCTTCACGCCTTGCTTGGCCAGCAGTGGTTCGACCACTTCCAGGATTTCGGCGTGCGGCACTGCGGTGGCGGCCACGGTGAGGGTGTCGCCACCGCTGCCGGCATTGCCGCCGCAGGACGCCAACGCAAGCGTGGCCGCAGCCAGAAGGGAACGAAACGCAAATGTGCTCATCAAAGGGTCCGTGGGAGGAGGAATGCGGGCGGGCCGCAGTTGTTAAACCTAGCAGACCGCAGGTGCGGCGGCGATGCGTCGGCCCACAGCGGCGTGCTTGCAGGACAAGCACCGGTACGCTGCCAGCGCATCCGCGTGCAGCGCCGATACGGCGTGCACTGCGGCCACCGGTTGCGTGCGCGGCGTGGCGACTGGCTCAGCGGCGGCTGTAGCGTGCCACCAGACGGTCGCCCAGCATCTGCAACAGTTGCACCAGCACCAGCAAGGCAATGACGGTGATCAAGGCGACGTCGGCATGCGAGCGCATATAGCCCTCGCGGTAGGCCACATCACCCAGGCCGCCGGAGCCGATTGCACCGCCCATGGCGGTGAACCCGATCAGCGCGATGGTGGTGACGGTGGCGCCGGCGATCAGGCCGGGGCGCGCTTCGGGCAACAGCACCCACAGCACCAGCTGGCGCGTGGTGGCGCCCATCGCCTGGCTGGCTTCGATAATGCCGCGGTCCACCTCGCGCAAGGCGGTTTCCACCAGGCGCGCATAGAACGGTGCGGCGCCCACCACCAGCGGCAGAATCGCGCCGCGCACGCCGAGCGAGGTGCCCATCAGCATCAGCGTGAGCGGAATCATCGCGATCATCAGAATGATGAAGGGCACCGAGCGCAGCAGGTTGATCACCAGCGCCAGCGCGCCATACAGCACTGGGCGGCGGCGCAGCTGCGGGGCGCCGCACAGGAACAGCGCAACGCCCAGCGGCAGGCCGATCAGCAAGGTCAGCGGTAGCGCGCCGGCCAGCATCAGCAAGGTGTCCAGCGTCGCCTGCCCGATGTCACCCCATTTGGCGGCATCGAGATTGCGGAAAAAGCCGCCAGCGGCGGCGATCGATAGCGGGTTCATACGCGCAGGTCCTCCACGTGCACGCCGGCGGCGACGAAGCCTGCGCGCGCTGCGTTCTGGTCGCCACCGGTCAGGGCGACGATGAGCTGGCCGTAAGGCGTGTCCTTGATGCGGTCCACGCGCCCGGACAGGATGTTGTAGTCGACCCCGGTATCGCGGGCGATGCGGCCAAGCACCGGCTCATAGGTACCGTTACCCAGGAAGGTCAGCCGCACGATGTGCCCACCGACGGCGGCAAAATCGCGGTGCAGCTCGGCCTCGTCCACGTGTTCGGCCTCCGACACGAAGCGCCGCGTGGTGGCATGTTTGGGATGCAGAAAGACCTCGGTGACCGGGCCGGTTTCCACCAGCTTGCCGGCGTCCAGCACCGCCACGCGGTCGCAGACGCGGCGGATCACGTCCATCTCGTGGGTGATCAGCACGATGGTCAGGCCCAGCTCGCGGTTGATCTGCGCCAGCAGCTGCAGCACCGAGGCGGTGGTCTGCGGGTCCAGCGCGCTGGTGGCCTCGTCGCACAGCAGGATCTGCGGCCGGGTGGCCAGCGCGCGCGCGATGCCCACCCGCTGTTTTTGGCCGCCGGACAGTTGCGCCGGATACTTGTTGGCGTGCTCTTGCAGGCCGACCCGGGCCAGCAGCTCGGCCACCCGCGCATCGATCTCGGCGCGCGCGGTGCCGGCCAGTTCCAACGGAAAGGCCACATTGCCGGCCACGGTGCGCGAGGACAGCAAGTTGAAGTGCTGGAAGATCATGCCGATGCGCCGGCGCAGGCCACGCAGGCCCTGGCTATCCAGCGCGGTGACGTCTTCCTCGCCGATCAGCAGGCGTCCGCCGCTAGGCTCTTCCAGCCGATTGATCAGCCGGATCAGCGTGGATTTGCCGGCACCGGAATGACCGATGATGCCGAACACCTCACCGGGGCCGATCCGCAGATCGAGCGGGTGCAGTGCCACGATCTGGCGACCGTCGACGGAGTAAGACTTGTGGAGGCCCTGAAACTGGATCACCGCGCGTGGCCGATTGGGGGGTCGTGAAGCCTACCAGTCAATGTTTACGGCCGTCATTCCATTAGGTTCTAACGGACGGAGATTCGGGATTGGGGATTGGGAAGTCGCAGAAGCAACGCCGCCCCGCTGTTGCCGGTCCCGAGCATCAAGCGAGCGCACTCTGCTTTGACGAATCCCAATGCCGAATCCCGAATCACGGCCGCTCCAGCGGCAACGGGCGATCTGACTTGCGTATCCGCTCCCGGCGCAACAAATACAGGCCGCTGGCGACGATGATGCCAGCCCCGGTCCAGGTCCAGCCGTCGGGCAGGGTCTGCCACAGCAGCCAGTCCCAACCGATCACCCAGACCAGGCCGGTGTACTCGAGCGGGGCAATCATCGACGCTTCGCCCCGCATGAAGGCCTGGGTCAGCGCGACCTGCCCCAACGCGCCGGCCAGTCCCATCCCGGCGATCAGCAAGCCGTGGCTGGCCTGCAACGGCACCCAGCCAGGGATGGCCAGCAACCCGGCGCCGATCGCCATGAACAGCAGGAACCACACCACCATGGACTGCGGGGTGTCGGTGCGGGTCAGCAGGCTCACCGTGACCGCGGCGATGGCATAGGCCGTGGCCGCCAGCAGCACCATCAGACCAGGCAGCGAGACCAACCCGCCCACGCCCGGTCGCAGCACCACAATGACTCCGACCAGGCCGATGGCAATCGCCGTCCAGCGCCGCGGCCCCACGTGCTCGCCCAGCAGCGGCACCGACAAGGCAGCCACCAGTAACGGCGCCACGAAATAGAGGGTATAGGCGGTGGACAGCGGCATGCGCTTGAGGCCGTAGACGAAGCAGCCGATCATCGCCATGCCCAATGCACCGCGCAGCAGATGCAGGCCCCAGCGCACCGGCACAATGGCGCGCGGCCCGGCGGTGGCGAAGACCCACACCAGCACGAACGGCAGCGACGCGGCGCCACGCAACAGGGTGACCTGCAACGGCGGGTAATGCGCCGACAGCAGCTTCATCGCTGCATCCATCAGCGAAAAGCAGGCGACGGCGGCGACCATCCAGGCGATGGCGGGAAGCGGAGAGCGGGTGCTGGGCATAGGCGCATTATCGTCGCCGCAGCGCGCCAGCCGCCATGCGCCGATGACGGGCCTGGCGACGCCATGGCCTAGAATGGCCGCTGTTTTCAGACAACAGGAGCTTTGCATGCCTTCCTTCGACGTGGTGTCCGAAGTCGATAAGCACGAACTGACCAATGCGGTGGACCAAGCCAACCGTGAACTGGACACACGTTTTGACTTCAAGGGTGTGGAAGCCAAGTTCGAACTGGAAGACGGCAAGGTGATCAACCAGTCCGCGCCCAGCGACTTCCAGCTTAAGCAGATGACCGACATCCTGCGGGCCCGCCTGCTGGCGCGCAGTATCGACGTGCGCTGCCTGGACTTTGGCGACGTGGAAACCAATCTGGCCGGCACGCGGCAGAAGGTCACCGTCAAACAGGGCCTTGAGCAGAAGCAGGCCAAGCAGCTGGTCGCCAAGCTCAAGGAAGCCAAGATCAAGGTCGAAGCCCAGATCAACGGCGACAAGCTGCGCGTCACCGGCAAGAAGCGCGACGACCTGCAGGATGCGATCGCGCTGCTGAAAAAGGCCGATTTCGAGCAGCCGCTGCAGTTCGACAACTTCCGCGACTGAGCGTGGCTGAGCGATTGCCGGTGAGCGCGGTGGCCGACGCGGACATGCTGGCGCCTGCAGTGCGTTGCGGCGCCGCGCAGTGGGGCTGCTACCGCCTGCTGTTCCCATGCGGCGATCGCCCTCGCCGCCGCAGGCCGCAGGTCTAAGCGGCGCGATGCGCTTCCTGCTCACTCGCCTGTTGCATCGCCTGCACGCCAGGCGGGCCAGTGCGCCTGCTGCAGGCGGCGTGCAGCCGGCCAAGGTGTACGCGCAACCGCAGATCGAAAGCGGATCGACGCTGCATACCATGGCCGGTCTCGACCCGGTGGCTGCGGCGGCCTTTGCCGACGCCTTCGCGGTGGAAATCGAACGCGCCATTGCGCGCTGCACGCTGGGCGATGCCGACACCAGCCAGGAGCACGCGCTGGAACAGATCCACTCGTTGAAGAACACCATCTCATTGACCGGCTCGCAGCCATTGCTCCAGGCATGCGACCAGCTGCGTGCCGACGTGGAACGCGACGCGTCGAGCGACACGCTTGCGCAGCGCTTCACCGCCGTGGCCACCGCCGCAGGTCTACTGGTCAAGCGCTACCGGCGTACCCTTCCCATCGACGACGTGGACCCTGATGCGTAGCACTCCCGACCGCGCAGCGCCCGGCCTGATCCTGGCGGCCAGGCAGTTGCGTAACGACAGACTCGTGCGGCTGTTCGAGTCGTTCCTGGAATACCGCGCCTGCGTTGGCCGCGTGATCGTGCAAACCATGGTGACCCTGTGGTGCCTGGGGTGGCTGTATGGCCCGCAGCCGGTGCTGGTCAAGGATGCGCATAACGTGTTCCCCACCGCGGTGACCTTGTGGGTGATCTCGGTCGCGTGGATGGTGCTGGTGCGGCGCCGGATCATCCCAGCCAGCGACTGGCTGGATGCGATGGGCTTTGCGATGAACCTGGTGTTCATCGGCATCCAGACCACGCTGGCCTTCATCCTGTTGATGTCGTTGAACGCGTTTCTGCCGTTCATCACCATCGCTGCGGTAGCCCGCTATGGGCAACGCGCCACCTTGCCGGTGCTGCTCAGCACCTTCGTGCTGATGCTGCTGACCGCGCCCAGCGGCTATTGGCTGTCGCGGCCAGCGTATTTTGTCTATGCGGTGGCGCTCAGCATGGTATTGCCGCTGCTGGTGGCGCGTATCGTGCTGGCGATGCAGGAAGTGGCGCTGCAGGCGCTGGCCTCGCGCGATGCGCAAAGCCGCTTCATCAGCACCATGAACCATGAACTGCGCACGCCGTTGAATGCAGTGATCAATTGCGCGCAGCTGATCGAGACCGACAGCATGCCGTCCGAGCAGCGCGACCTGATACAGGCCGTGACCGTCAACGCGACGGCGCTGCGCCATCGCGTTAATGAAGTACTGGACGTGGCCAGCATCGACGGCGGACGACTGCAGCTGCAGAGTAAGTCACTGAGCATGCTGGACGTGCTGACCACCGTCAAAGCAGTGTGCGCGACGGCCGCCTCCACCAAGGGCGTGTCACTGAGCATGCGCATGGAGGCACCGAACACTCCGTACGTACTGGGCGACGAGGGCCGCATCGAGCAGGTGATCAGCAACCTGGTCATCAATGCGATCAAGTTCACTCCGGCCGGTGGCGCGGTCGATCTGCTGATCGAAGCCACCCAGACCCAGCAGCACTGGTCCATCGCCGCGACAGTCACCGACACCGGCATTGGCGTGCCCGATGACAAGAAGGCCTACATCTTTACCCCGTTCAGCCAGCTCAGCACGGGATTCAGCCGCGCCGAGGGCGGGGTCGGCCTGGGGCTGTATATCGCCTTGTCGGTGTCCGATGCGATGCGCGGCAGCCTGACGGTAAGCGACAACCCTGCCGGGGGCAGCATCTTCCGCTGGATCTTCGAGCTACCGGTGGCTGCGGCCGACGGCACCCGCACATTGGGCCTGCGCGATGCGCTGGCCCACCACGCGCAGACAGTGCCGCCGCTGCATTGCCTGGTTTTCGAGGACATGGACACCAATCGCCTGGTGATCGGCAACCTGCTGACGCGCGCCGGTCACCGGGTGAGTTTTCATGTCGATGGCACCGATGCGGTGCAGCGCATTGCCCAGGCAGCGCCGGACCTGGTGTTTCTCGATCTGCATATGCCCGGCACCGCGGGCTGGGATGCATTGGGCCAGGCGCGCGAGGCGATTGCCGCGCTACCGCCGATCATCGTGCTGACCGCCGACACCCGCACCGATTCGATGCGCGACGCGGCCGCCGCCGGCGTGGCCGGTTACCTGTCCAAACCGATCAACGCGCACGAATTGCTCGCACTGCTCGCCCACCATGCACACCGACGACCGCGCTGAGTTGAAGCCCGGCAATGCGGCGCGCCTGCATTGGCGCAGCGCTACCCGGACGCGCACCCCGGTGGCGCTGCTGTTCCTGCATGGATTTTCTGCAAGCCCGGGCGAGGCCGGCGCGCTGCCCGAACAGATGGCCGATGCGCTGGGTGCCAACGGCTACGTGCACCGCTGGCCAGGCCATGGACGCAGCGCGCCTGACGCGATGCGGGGGCTGACGACGGCGGCGTTGCACAACTCTGCGCTGGAGGCGCTGGCGCAAGCGCGATGCATGGGCGAACGCGTGGCGATTGTTGGCTCTTCAATGGGCGGCACGCTGGCGCTCTGGCTTGCGGCTCAACATCCCGAACAGGTTGCGGCGGTGGTGGCGTGGTCGCCCGGTATCCAGCCGGTCAATGTCGGGTTGCTCGATCGGCTCTGCGACGCAGATGCACCGATCGCCGACCCGTACCCGCGCAGCGCGGCGGAACTGGCGCATTGGTCGGACAGCATCCACCCGGACGGGTTTCGCGCATTGCGCGGCGTGTTCGAATCACTGGCCGCCGCGCCGCCGTGGCCGCAGGTTCGCTGCCCGGTACTGCTGGGCTACTACCGCGCGCCCAATGGCGACGAAGATCAGATTGCCTCGGTGCCGGCGATGCTGGCCATGTTCGAAGCACTGGGCACGCCTGCACCGCTCAAGCAGGCGATTGCCTTCGACAGCGGTGCGCATGCCATCGGTTCCCCGCACAAGACGCCGCTGGCCGAGCAGGTTGCACAGGTGTCGGTGGAGTTTTTGCGTGCGCATGTCGGGACGCACGTTGGCGATGCACCGCGCAGCGACCAGAACGCCCCACGCTGATTGCGTGGTGGCGGACGCGGTCGGCACGTCATTGGGCACGGAGCTCTCGCAGCAGCATGCGCCGGATCGCCCCGGTTGCGTCTGCTGCATCATCGCCATTGAATCGCCCTGAGCGGCCGCGCCCGCAGCGATCGCATACACTGGCGCGCCAGCACGCTACCGCCACGATGACCACCACCTCTGCCACGCCCGATCCGTTGACCGCGACCCGCACCTGGATCGAGCGTGCGGTGATCGGGCTGAACCTGTGCCCGTTCGCCAAGGCGGTGTACGTCAAGGATCAGGTGCGGCTGGTGCTCAGCGATGCCAGCACGCCCGAGGCGCTGCTGGAACAACTGGCCGAAGAACTGGTGCTGCTGCGCGACACGCCGGCCGAGCAGATCGACACCACGCTGATCGTACATCCGGACGTGCTCACCGACTTTCTGGATTACAACGACTTTCTCGACAACGCCGACGCAGCGGTGGATGCGCTGGACCTGCAAGGCATCCTGCAGGTGGCAAGCTTTCACCCCGATTATCAATTTGCAGGCGCCGCGCCAGACGATGTGGCCAACTTCACCAACCGCTCGCCGTTCCCGACGCTGCATCTGCTGCGCGAGGACAGCGTGGAGCGTGCGGTGGCGGCGTTTCCGGATCCGGACGTGATTGTCGAGCGCAATATCCAGACGCTGGAACGGCTGGGCCATGCGGGCTGGGACCGCGTGTTGAACGGCGCCGAGCACTGAGCGCGCCTGCCGCTGGCGCGCCGGTGCGTGCAGCAACGGACCGACTACCAGCACCCGCGGCGACAGAACTAGTCCCTTGAAGGACCGGTAAAAAGCGGGTTTGCGTCGCTGTCGCACGCATGCCTGACGTTGCTGCAGCGCTGACATGCCGCGCGTTACAGTGCCGCACCCTTCCATTAGCGCGCACACCATGGCTCTGATTCCCGCTGTTTCCGCATGGAACCCGTCACCGCTGCAGGACCGCGTGGTGGTGATCACCGGTGGCGCGCAAGGCATCGGGCGCGGCATTGCGCAGGCCGTGCTCGGTGCCGGTGGCAGCGTGGTGATCGGCGATCTGGATGCCGACGCCGGGAAGGCCTGTCTGCAGGAATGGGCGCTGCCGCGACGCAGCGCATTCGTGCGTTGCGATGCCGCGCGCGAGACGCAGGCCGCGCGCTTGATCGCCACTGCGCGCAAGCGCTTCGGCAGGCTCGATGGCTTAGTCAATAACGCCGGTGTCCCGGACCCGCACGTTGCGCCGTTACCACAGCTGGAGTGGGATGACTGGAACCGGCGTCTGGCAAGTCTGCATGGCGCGTTTTTATGCAGCAAACATGCCCTGCCTGCACTGACGCAGGCGAATGGCGGTGGTGCGATCGTCAACATCGCCTCCACCCGCGCCTGGCAATCGGAGCCGCATAGCGAAGCCTATGCCGCGGCCAAGGGCGGCCTGGTTGCGTTCACTCATGCATTGGCGTTGAGCGAGGGCCCGCAGGTGCGCGTCAACAGCATCAGCCCGGGGTGGATCAGTACCGATGCCTGGCGTGCGCCGCAACGTCGTCGTGCGCCCAAACTATCGCGACGCGACCATGCGCAGCACCCGGCCGGACGTGTGGGCACGCCGGAAGACATCGCGCAGTTGGCGGTGTATCTGCTGTCGCCGCAGCTGTCCGGATTCGTCACCGGCCAGGACTTCGTCGTCGACGGCGGCATGTCGCGCAAGATGCAGTACGTGTGAGGGCATATTGCTGATGGTGTTGGCGTGACGCACCGCGCAACGTGCTGATGCGTGGCAAAGACACGCACTCTTGGCGATCTGTGGTGCTTGCATGCACTGCGTCGGTGAGACGGAAATCTGGATGTTGGCGGCGTGTCGTGCAGCCACATCGGTATCGCTACGCTCTGCCTTGTGCAGGCATTGGTTGCGTCGGTTTGCTCGTACCCTCACCCCAACCCCTCTCCCGGCGGGAAGAGGGCTTTGGTGGTTCGCACTGATCACCCCGACGCATTGCGGACTGATCGCCGGCGCGCGCTGCTGCACCTGGCATTCGAGCGCTACGGCCCGGATGCCGTTCCGGACGCGCGCCCATACCCGTGATCAGCCCGACAGCTGCGCCTCCAGCAGGCGCTGCGCATCGCTCAGCGACGGCATGATGCGATGGCCCAGCGCGCGCACGTTTGCATCGGGTTCGAGCAGGTCCGGGATCTGGATCGGAGTCATGCCTGCCGCCAATGCCGCGCGCACGCCGGTAGGCGAGTCTTCCAGCACCAGGCAGTGCGCAGGGTCCACGCCCAGCGACTGCGCTGCCAGCAGGTAGATATCCGGCGCCGGTTTGGGATGCCGCACATCGCTGGCCGTGCACACCGCATCGAAGCGCCACAGCAGATCAGCCGCTTGCAGCTTACGCAACGCCAGCGGTCGCTGCGTAGAGGTGGCCACCGCACGCGGCATGCCGATCGCCACCAGATACTCCAGCAACGCAATGATGCCGGGCCGGTGCGGAATACCGCGTTCGGCAACGGCGTCATAGAGCAGCTGCGCGCGCGCCAGCATGCGGTCGGCAGCGGCGTCGCCGACGCGTTCGCCAAGCAGGAGGCGGCACGCTACATCGCCGGTACCCACCATCTGCAACCAGAACGCCGGCTCGATTGTCAGCCCCTGCTCGTCTGCGGCCTGTGCCAGGCAGGCGGTGATGGCGCGCTCGCTGTCGAGCATCAGGCCATCCATATCGAAGATCACCGCCCGCGGGCGAAACGTCAGCGGCGTAAAAGCCGTCATGCAGCCGCTCCACGCCCGAACAACACCTCCAGATCGCTGGCATCCAATGCGCGCCATTGCCCGGCAGGCAACGCGTCCAGCGACAAGCCGCCGATACGGCTGCGGTGCAATGCCGCCACGTGATTGCCGGCGGCGGCGAACATGCGGCGCACCTGATGATAGCGGCCCTCATGCAGCGTCAGGCGTGCCTGGCGTGGGCCAAGCACCTCAAGCTCGGCTGGCAGCAAGGGCTTGGTTTCGCCCTCCAGCAGCAACGTGCCGCTGGCAAACAGCGCCGCTTCATCGCCACGCAGGTCTTCGGCCAGGCTGACCTCGTAGACCTTGTCCAACGCGGATTTGGGCGAAATGATCCGGTGCAGCAAGGCGCCATCGTCGGTCATCAGCAGCATGCCGCTGGTGTCGCGATCCAGCCGCCCTACCGGTGCCAGGACCGGCGCACGCGAGCGAAAGCGCGGTGGCAACAGCTCGTAGATCAGCCGGCCGGTGTCCTTGGTCGAACAGGTGTAACCGCTTGGCTTGTGCAGCAAAAGGCTGAAACCTGGCGGCGGGTCCAGCGGCTCGCCGTCGATACGGATGGCGTCGTGCTCCACCTGATCGTCGGCATACAGCACCTCGCCCTGCACATCGGTGACCGCCCCCTGGCGAAACAGCTGAGTGACCTGCTTGCGGCTGCCGTAGCCAAGATTGGCGATGTGTTTGACCAGTTTCATGCACGTGCCGCCTTGCCGCGCACGGCGGCGATCAACTTGAAGCCGTCGCGCTCGGCAGCCACGCGTACCTGGCCGAAGCTTTCGTTGAGCACCTGCTCGTAAGGCAGATGCCGGTTGGCGACCAGCAGCAGCTGCCCGCCCGGGCGCAATGCCTGTGCGGCCACGGCGATGAAACGCTGACCGATGTCCGGGCGATCGGCGCGCGAGGGCGTGTGGAACGGCGGGTTGCTGACGATGAAGTCGTACTGCGCCCCCAGCCCGGCGGTGACGTCGTGCCAGAGATACTGCAGCTGCGCCGGATGCGCGATGTCGTGCAGATTGCGTCGCGCCAACGCGAGTGCGCGCGCCTCGGCTTCGTACAGATCCAGCGCGGTGACCTTGGGGCAGCGCGCCAGTACTTCGGCCGAGAGATACCCGAACCCCGCCCCCAGGTCGGCGCCATGTCCGGCCAGGGTGGCCGGCAGGTGCTCGACCAACAAGGCCGACGCAGGGTCGATACGATCCCAGGCGAACACGCCGGGGCGGCTGACGAAGCGCCCATCCAAAATCTTGCGCGGCGCATCCAGCGCAGCCCAACGCGCCTGCAGCGCGGCATCGGTGTCGGCAGGCAGCGGCGCGGTCCAGTAGGTGCGGCAGTGGTGCTTGGTCAGGCTGCCGGCAAGGCCGGCCAGCTGGCGCAAATCGGCCTCGCCCGAGCGCGCGCCCTCGTTGTTGGACTGACACGCCACCACTCGACCGCCGGGCGCGGTCAGCGCCAGCGCGCGTGCAAACAGCGCCCGCGCTTCTTCGCGCTGCCGCGGCGGCAGCACCAGCACCAGCGCATAACGGGTGCTGTCGGCCTCGATCTCGCTCTCTTCGCGCACGCGCCAGCCGCTGCCCTCCAGTGCCTGCGCAAACGGGCGAAAACTCTGCTCGCAGATCAGCGCGTCGGCGGATGCATGCTCACGCAATGGAAAACCATCGCGCGCGCGCAGAAACAGGACCGGGCCTGTCGGCCACGGCAGCGCGCCTTGGGCGAAGGGCAGGAACAGGGCTTGAAGCGGTGCATCGGGCGGGCCAGCCATCGGATCATCGAGTCGTGAACAGACCGCCATTGTAAGGGAGCGCTGCCCGGCGCCCGTTCTCGCCGCGCGATCTGACCCGGCCGCATGGCGGCTCGCGACGTGCTGACGCGACGCGTCCATTCCGTGACATGCGAACAAATTGCCTTGCACGACTTACACAGACCGTTGATGCGTACGCAACATCTGCCGGCCTAGGCTGGAATCCAAGCCCACACCGGAGATACGCGATGCGAGCCCTGTTTGTAGGTGGTGTTGTCGACAACAGCGAAATGGACCTGGACGACACGCCGCCACCCATGCATTACCCGGAAAACACCGGCGCTGGCCGCCCTCGCTACCGCCTGCATCAGGTCGGTGAGCGTGAAGACGGCAGTGTCGCGTACGCCGTTTACGGCGCGCCGGAAATGGCCGACGACGACATCAGCCGCATCACCGAGGAGCGCGGTTATGCACGTCGCTTCAGTGCGTCTCCGGAGCCACCGCGCTGAGTCAGGCGGCCGCCGTGCGTTTTGCAATACGTGCAATCGCTGCGTTGTAGCCCGTGCCTGATGGCTGCAGCTTGTTGAAAGGCGCATCCAGCCCAACTGCAAGGAGTCTCGCTTGGCCGTCACGTCTGCCGGCCTAGGTCATCCGAGTGATCGCCCACGGGATTCCGTGTTTTGACAACGCTACCTGTGCCGCACATCCGAAAAAGCCGGGCACCTGCCCGGTTTTTTTACTGTCGTTCTCGACATCGGCGCAACTTTCTTGTCCGCCAAGCGCAACCGCCAGATCAAAGTGGCGCGTCAGCAGGCCCGGCCTTGCGCAGCATTCGGCGATAAACCAAACCCCTCTCCCTCGGAAGAAGGAATGAGCTGAGGAAACTGGGCAAAGCCACGTTACACCGTGCGTCCAAGCGGCCACACATGTGCCCTCATACGCCCTCACGGTGCGCCTTCCCCCGAGGGGAGAAGGGACAACGTCGGCGAACCGCCCGCTTACCGCCCCTTCGGTGTTACCCGCCAGATCACATTGCCGACATCATCGGCCACCAGCAAGGCACCGCTGTTGTCCGCCGCAACTCCCACCGGGCGACCTTGGGCATTGCCTTCGGCATCGAGAAATCCATCGAGGACGGTGATCGGGGTTCCGCTGGGCTTGCCATCGGCAAACGGTACGAACAGCACCTTGTAGCCGCTGGGTGGATCGCGATTCCATGAACCGTGCTGACCGATGAAGGCACCCTGGCGGAACCGCTCCGGCAGCAAACTGCCACTGGAGAAGGTCAAACCGAGCGAAGCCGTATGCGGCCCCAGTGCGTAATCGGGCTTGATCGCCTTGGCGACCAGTTCCGGGTTTTGCGGTGTGACCCGCTCATCCACATGCTGGCCGTAATAGCTGTACGGCCAGCCATAAAATCCGCCGTCGCGCACCGACGTCAGGTAGTCCGGTACCAGATCGCTGCCGATTTCGTCGCGCTCGTTAACCACGACCCAGAGCGATTTGCTCTGCGGTTCCCACGCGGTGCCCACCGGGTTGCGCAGCCCGCTGGCGAACACGCGGCTACTACCATTGGTCGGGTCGATCTCCAGGATTGCGGCGCGATTGAGCTCGGCTTCCATCCCATTTTCGGCCACATTGCTGTTGGAACCGACGCCCACGTACAGCTTGCTGCCATCGGCGCTTGCCAGCAGTGACTTGGTCCAGTGATGGTTGAGCCCGCCGGGCAAATTGGCCACAAACGTCGGCTTGGCGCTGAGATGCGTGTCGCCCGGCTTGTACGGAAAGCTCACTAGTGCGTCGGCATTGGCCACGTAAAAGCGTTCGCCGATCAATGCCATGCCGAACGGCGAGAACAGGCCGCTGATGAACTGCGTCCGCACCTCGGCAATGCCATCGCCATCGGCGTCGCGTAGCAGAGTGATGCGATTGGCGCTGGGCACCACGGCGCCGGCTTTCTTCATCACCGCCCCCTGCACCTTCTTGCGTAGACCGCCGCCGCTTTCGGCATCCTCCGGCTTGGGCGGTTCGGCGGTTTCGGCGACCAGCACATCGCCGTTGGGCAGTACGTACACCCAGCGGGGGTGATCGAGATCGCGCGCAAAGGCATTGACCTGCAGATCGTCGGCCGCCATGGGCTTGGCATTGGCGGCCCAGCGCTTAACCGGGGCGACTTTCACCGTGGGGATCAGCCGTTTGACCGGCTCGGGCAGCTGCGGGTCAGGCCCGGTTCCCTGTTCGATGGCCAGCGTGGCGGTATCGCCGCATCCGGCGAGAACGGCGACCGCGATCAACGACAGCGGCCAGCGAATGAGCGTGGGCAGGGATGCATGCATTGCGAGCCAATCCTGAACAGTTGCGACAGTCGGCCATCATGCCGGCAACTGCTCAGAGAGAAGTAAATACATCGTCAACACACGCGCTTTACGGCATGACCTGTGGATCAGCGCCCAGGGGCAGCGGGTGCACAGCTACGATGCGATCCATCCAGATCCAGTGCGGCTCCTGCGAGGCGTCTAACTGATCCAGACGCAACTGCCCGTTGAGGCCTTCGTTGTCGTTGTCGTCGAGGTAGGTCTGGATGGTCGGGCGTACGGCGACGGTGCCGCTGAGCATGCTGCCGTCATCCAGTTCAATGCGCACACGTTCCTGTCCGCCAAGTAGGGAAACCCAGTGCTCAAGCGTGGCGATTTGCACCTGTTCTGAATAAACGTGCGGGGCGTATTTGGGCATCGCGATCTCTCCGTGGGGTGGAGTGCGTCACGCTAGGGCACTGGGCGTGAAAGAGGCAGCAAACGCGGCACTCTCCTGCAACCATGCTTCCCGGTGACGCGTCGCTGAAGGTGCGCAGGCACGCCGATGTCGCTCCAGACGCAGCTGCGATTGCTGCGCCAGTTACGATGCTAGGCAGCCCGGGGTGACCGTCGCACCCGTATCACGCCACCGCTTCGCGCGCCGCACGCACGGCGGTGACCAGCTGCGCAACGCTGTACGGCTTGGCCAGGTGTTCCTGAAACCCCGAGTCCAGCGCGCGCTTGCGATCGTCGTCGCGGGCCAGTGCCGTCACCGCCACCGCCGGCAACGCTTGCCCATCCAGGCCCAGGTTGTCACGCACGGTGCGGATCAATCCGTAGCCATCCATCCCAGGCATGCCGATGTCGGTGAGCATTACGTCGAAACGCGCGTGCCCGCGATGATCGATCAAGGCCAACGCATCGGTGGCGCTGCCGGCGGTGACCACTTCGGCGCCCTGTTCTTCGAGCAGGCGACGCAGGTAGTCGAGCATGTCCGGCTGGTCTTCGACCGCCAGCAGGCGCAAACCGTTGAGCGCACGCGCTTCGACGATCTGTTCGGACATCAGCCGCCGACGCAGCTCGCGGCGCGGGCGCTTGGCCTGATCAGGGACATGCTCGGGCAGGCGCACCGTAAACGTGGCACCCTGGCCGCGCCCGCCGCTGGTGGCACCGACCTGCCCGCCATGCATTTCCACCAGTTGCTGCACGATCGCCAGACCCAGTCCCAAGCCGCCATGCTGGCGCGTCGTGGTGCCGTCGGCCTGACGGAAGCGACCGAATAGATGCGGTAGGAACTCGGCCGCAATGCCGTCACCGGAGTCGCGGACCGACACCAGCAGATGCCCGTCGTCGCGCTCGATGGTCACATCGATACGGCCATGCGCCGGGGTGAACTTGATCGCGTTGGAGAGCAGATTCCACAGTACCTGCTGCAGGCGCGTGGCATCGCCGAGCACCAGACACGGCGTCGGCGGCACATGTAGCTCCAGCACCTGATCCTTGCCGTCGGCAGCCAGTTCCTGCGTGCTCAGCGCCTCGCGTACCTGCTCTGCCAGGTCCAGCGACTCGACTTCCAGCTGCACCTTGCCCAGCAACATGCTGCTCAGATCGAGCATGTCGGAGATCAGCCGCTTTTGCGCACGTGCGCTGCTGGCGATCACCGACAGGCCCTTGTAATTGGGATGCCCTTCTTCCACGCGCTGCAGCAGCAACTCGCTCCAGCCCAGAATGGTGGTCAGCGGCGTGCGCAACTCATGGGAGAGCGTGGCCAGGAATTCGTCCTTCAGCCGCGCCATGCTTTCGGCTTCGTTACGCGCACTGCGCTCCGAATCCAGCAGCTGCTCGCGCGCCAGTTCGATTTCGCGCTGCTCGGTCACATCGGGGCTGCTGCCGGCCAGGCCGATGAAGCGTCCATCGGCCGAATAGCGCGGCGTGGCGGTCATTTCGATCCAGCGCCACTGCCCGTCGTGGCGGCGCGCACGTACCAGCGCGCGCAGCCCGCGTTGTTCTTCCAGCGCCGCCGAGAGCTCGAACTGGAAGATCGACCGGTCGTCCGGGTGCAGCAGCTCGCTCCATGCCGACACGGTGCCGCTGGAAATATCCAGGCCGAAGAATTCGCCGTAGGCGCTATTGACGAAGCGCACTACGCCTTGCGCGTCGAGCACCCACACCGGCATCGGCAAGCCGTCGGCCAGCGCGGAAAAACGCGCTTCGCTTTCGGCCAACTCGCGCTCGACGCGTTTGCGCTCGGTAATGTCCATGAACAGCACGGCGACCCGCGCCTGCTCCGGCTGACCGACCCGGAAGGCATCTACCGAGTACCAGCGGCGCAAGGCCTTGGCCTGCATTTCGAAATGGATGCGGTTGCCGGTACGGGCGACCTGGCCATAACGGTCGAACCATTCCTGCTCATGCTCGGGCAGCATGCCGCGGATGGACACATTGAGCGCATTGGACAGACCGGTATAGCGCTCAAACGCGCCATTGGTCGTGCGGATCATGTAATCGACCGCCTGGTCACCCTCGAACACCATGTCGATGACGCAGAAACCCGCATCGATATTGTGAAAGATCTCGTGGTACATCGCCGGATCGAGAAACGGCTCGGCGATGGCGGCCGGCAAGGCGGCGGCCAGGTCGGGACTGGGGCTGGAGGTGCTCAAATCGGAAACCACGGATGCTGCCGGAGCGGATGACGGACTGATGAAACCATGCCCGATGTCGTCAGCGGGTGCACGGGGGTCGGCCGGAGTTCACGTCTCCGTTGCACACGTTGTCGCTTTGCTCCGTGCCGCTAACTCACCAGAGGGTGGCAGCTGCCAGGGCAATGCAGGTCGCCAGCACCACGATGCCGACGATCACCCCGCGAAATACCCACTCGCCCTCACGGCGCAATTGTTCGTCCATCCAGCGCTGCGCTTCCTCGCGCCAGGCGGTGGAGCGCGCGTAGTCTGAGTCCAGCAACAGGAGCCGTACCCGCGACAGCCCTAGCTCCGTGCATTCACTACGGCAGCGCTGGCTGAAGCCATCCACCGGTGGCCACCTGCGCGCCGATCGGCAACTCCAGATCGAGTTCATGCCTGGACATAACGTGGGCGCTCCTGATCAAGCTCATGCTCCAGCGCCATGCGCGCCAGTTGGGTGTAATTAGCACGCGGGCCCTGGCCGCGGCCGGTGAGCATTCCCTGGTAATCCAGATCCTGCCAAACCCGCCCGGTCCACTCGACGCAATCCTCGGCAATCACCAGCATCAGCGAATAGCGGTACTCCAGCCCCGTTGCCGCGGTGTAGGCATAGACCGGCGGAAACTGCACTGCCACGTCGACCTGGCGCGCCAGCCCCGCCAAATGCTCACGCAGCGCATCGCGCGGGTCGGTGCCGGGCTCCAGATGCAGCGCACGCGTGGCCAGATCGAGATCTACCTCGCTTTGCAAGGCGACGAAGGCGGCGGCCCCGGTGGCGGGGTTATGGCCGTGCTGCTTTGCCCAGTCGATGAACTGCAGGCGCACGTCCGCCGGCATGTGCGCCGGCGCCGATGAAGCTGACTTTGTGCGGAAAGAATGGGTGTCCATGGCGCAGATCTTCCGGGCTGTGCCGTGAAGCGCGGGCGCAGGCGCAGTGAGCACGCCGTCATGGCGGCCGCAGTGCGGATTAATCGGGCAGCAACGCGGATACGAGCCCAGGCGGAATCTGCGTTGCGGGAGGGATGGCACAGCCCCACACTGCAATGACCGCTGGTGCGCAACGTACCTTCCGCTTGGAGGCTTTCCATGAAACTTTCCAGTGTTTCCGGCGCCAGCCTGTTGCTGGCAGGACTGCTCGCAGCGACCGGTGTGCAGGCGCGCGTGCGCAATGTCACCGACCCCCAGGCGCCACGCGCGCTGAGCAGCGATGGCAAGGTGGACGTACGTTGGACCGACCCGGCCGAATTCTCCGAAGTGCGCTTCAGCGGCAACCGCTGGGAAGCACAGCGTGGCGATTGGGTGACGCAGTTGGCGACGCATTTCCAGCAAAGCGCGGCCCGGCAGCTGCCGGAAGGTCAGCACCTGAGCGTGACCATCACCGATATCCGCCGCGCGGGCCAATACGAGCCCTGGCACGGCCCACGTATGCAGGATGTGCGCGTGGTCAAGGACATCTATCCGCCACGCCTGAGCTTCACTTACACGCTCACCGGTGCCGATGGCCGGGTGATCGACCAGGGCGAGCGCAAGCTGGTGGATTCGGCCTTCCTGATGAGCGGCCCGCGACTGACCGACAGCGACCCGCTACGTTTTGAGAAAACGATGATCGACGACTGGGTGCGCAAGCAGTTCCGCGGCGATCGCACTACGGCTGGGTTGTAAGTTGCCGCTTCACGCCCCTCGCCCTTTGGGAGAGGGGCAAGGATGCGCGCACCGGCGAGGCACTCGTATCGCTCAGACCTCACGGGGCTCTGCTCGTACCTCATCCGGTGCTGCGCGCTACCGTCTCACACTGCAAGACGTAAACACGACTTACCGCGCTGCACCTTTGCCCACTGTTGAAACCTAGCCTACCGCCGCCGGCTCACGTATTGCTGCAGCCTCGCCCACATACACGCGGGGCACGCGCTTCAAGCCGCACAGCAGCTGATATGCGCTGACATTGCATTGCGTCGCCAACGGGCTTACGCGCGGCGCATCGCCCCAGAGCTGCACGCCAGAACCAATATCGGCCTGCGGGTGATCGGTGAGGTCCACGGTGAGCATGTCCATCGACACGCGACCGATCAGCGGGCACACCTGGCCATCCACCAGCATAGGGGTGCCATTTGGCGCGAACTGCGGGTAGCCGTCGGCATAGCCCATCGCCACCACGCCCACGCGCGTCGGCCGCTCGGCCACGAAGCGTGCGCCATACCCCACCGGCTCGCCGGCCGGCAGGTCGCGAACGCTGATGATGCGCGAGCGCAGCGTCATCACCGGGCGCAGCTGCGTGGTCAGCTCGGTGTCGTGCGGGAACGGGTTTGCGCCGTACAGCATCAAACCTGGGCGCGACCAATCGTTGCGCAACGCCGGCCAGCCCAGCAGGCCGGGTGAGTTACGGATGCTGGTTTCCGCACGCATGCCGCCAGCGGTCAGCGCGAACGCCACCGCCTGTTCGTCGGTACGGCTGCAGTCCAGTTCGTCGGCGCGCGCCAGGTGGGTCATCAAGACCATCGAGGCGATCTGCGGCAGCCCGTGCAGACGCAGCCAGGCGGCGCGGAAATCCTCCGGGGACAGGCCGAGCCGGTGCATGCCGCTGTCCAGCTTCAGCCAGATACGCAACGGCCGCGGGCTCTGGAACTCGGCCAGCGCGCGCACCTGCTGCGGAGTGGAGACCA
Source organism: Xanthomonas vesicatoria ATCC 35937 (assembly GCF_001908725.1). Taxonomy (NCBI): domain Bacteria; kingdom Pseudomonadati; phylum Pseudomonadota; class Gammaproteobacteria; order Lysobacterales; family Lysobacteraceae; genus Xanthomonas; species Xanthomonas vesicatoria. Next base: position 2,147,553 of record NZ_CP018725.1, read on the forward strand.
CTGTCCAAAGATCGTGCTCGGCGATCAGGCGCAGCTCGTCCTGTTCGAAAAAGCCTTCCAGCAGCAGGATCGGCGCACGGATGCCGGCCTGGCGCAGTTCCAGCGCTTCTTCGATGCAGGCCACGGCAAAGCCGTCGGCTTCCGGTTCCAGCGCCTGCGCGCAGCGCACCGCACCGTGGCCATAGGCATCGGCCTTCACCACCGCCAGCGCCTTGCTGCCGCCGAGCCGCTTGGCCAGCCGATAGTTGTGACGCAGTGCGTCCAGGTCGATCAACGCTTGCGCAGGACGCACTACGCGGCCTCCCGTTGCGGGCGCGGGCGCGGGCGCGCGCTGCGCGGCGACAGGTAGCGGAACACGTCCAGCCCCTCGGTATCGATCTCGGGCGTGCGGCCCCGCATCAGGTCGGCCAGGTAGCGCCCGGAGCCGCAGGCCATGGTCCAGCCCAGCGTGCCGTGGCCGGTATTGAGGAACAGGTTGGCGAACGGGGTGGCGCCCACCACCGGGGTGCCGTCCGGCGTGGCCGGGCGCAGACCGGTCCAGAACTCGGCCCGGGCCAGATCGCCGCCGCCGGGATACAGGTCGTTGACCACCATCTCGAGGGTGGCGCGACGACGCGGATTCAACGACAGGTCGAAGCCTGCCACCTCGGCCATGCCACCGACGCGGATACGGTCGTCGAAGCGGGTCAGCGCGATCTTGTAGCTTTCGTCCAGCACGGTGGAGGTCGGGGCGCGCTGCGCATCGACGATCGGGATCGTCAGCGAATAGCCCTTGAGCGGATAAACCGGCAGATGCAGGCCGAGCGAGAGCAGCAGGTCGGCCGAATAGCTGCCCAGCGCCAGCACGTAGCGGTCGGCGGTTTCGAGACGGCCATCGATCTGCACGCCGGTGATTTCACCGCCGGCATGCTCCAGCCGCTCTATCTGCTGCCCGTAGCGGAAATGCACCCCTGCCTGCGCGGCCAGCTCGGCCAGGCGCTGGGTGAACAGCCGGCAGTCGCCGGTCTGGTCTTCGGGCAGGCGCAGCGCACCGGCCATCTGCGCGCCGCCGCCGGCCAGGCCAGGCTCGAACTGCGCGATCTGGTCCGGGCTCAGCAGCTCGTACGGCACACCGTACTGGGCCAGGACCTCGATGTCCTGTGCGGCGGCGTCCAGCTGCTGCTGGGTGCGGAACAGCTGGGTGGTCCCGAGCTGACGGCCTTCGAATTCGATACCGGTATCGGCACGCAATGCATTGAGGCAGTCGCGGCTGTAGTCGGACATCCGCACCATGCGCGCCTTGTTCACCGCGTAGCGCTCGGCGGTGCAGTTGCGCAGCATCTGGCTCAGCCATGCCAGTTGGCGCAGGTCGCGGGTGGGGCGGATCGACAGCGGCGCATGTTGCTCGAACAGCCACTTCATCGCCTTGCCCGGCACCCCTGGCGCGGCCCACGGCGAGGTATAGCCGAACGAGAGCTGGCCGGCATTGGCGTAGCTGGTTTCCAGCGCAGACGCCGGTTGGCGGTCGACCACGGTGACCTCGCAGCCCGCCTGGGCCAGATACCACGCACTGGTGGTGCCGATGACGCCGCTACCGAGAATGAGCACCCGCATGTCGCTCTCCTGAAAGGGTATTCCCCCACAACCGTGCGCTGAGGGAGACAGTTAGCCGCAGTATATTGCGAGCCAGGCAGTGCCATTTCTGGAATCGGCTCGCCTTTGCAGTGAAACTTCCTGCCAAATCTTGTGGAGACAAACCCCATGGCTACCCGCGCGCGCGAGCTGGACAAGATCGACCGCAAGATCCTGCGCATCCTGCAGCAGGAAGGGCGGATTTCGTTCACCGAACTGGGCGAACGGGTCGGTCTGTCGACCACGCCGTGCACCGAGCGCGTGCGCCGGCTGGAGCGCGATGGCGCCATTACCGGCTATTACGCGCGGCTAGACCCGCACTACCTCAAGGCCAGCCTGTTGGTATTCGTGGAGATCAGCCTGGCCTACAAATCGGGCGACATCTTCGAAGAGTTCCGCCGCGCCGCATTGAAGCTGCCCAACGTGCTGGAGTGCCACCTGGTCTCCGGCGATTTCGACTACCTGCTGAAGGCCCGCATCAGCGAGATGGCGTCCTACCGCAAGCTGCTCGGCAGCACCTTGCTCACCTTGCCGCATGTGCGCGAATCCAAGAGCTATATCGTGATGGAAGAGGTGAAAGAGACGCTGGCGTTGCCGATTGAGGGCTAGGTTGGGGTTGGGGGACTCGAAGTGCGACTCGCCGGCAGGCGTGGCGGTGCTTGCAGCGCTTGATCGCCGACCGCCGGGCATGGCGGATGGGTGGGCCAAACATCTGCCAGCTGGACGCTGCCAGTGCGGAGGGCACATTCACCGGCATGTTGCCCACATCGCCGCCTGACGGCATCGCCGCTGCCCGCCAGGCGGCAGCCACTCATACCGCTGTCAGCGCACCACTCGCATGCCGTCGCCAGCGGGCACCGCGTCGTAATAGCGTCCGGTCTTGGTGTCCAGCACCCGGTTTGCGCCGGCCGGCTGCATGCCCTGGAGCAAGCGGCCGTTGCGGTCGTACACCATGGGTGTTGTCGGGGCGACCTGGCTGCCCGCTGGGGCTACAGGAGTCTGCGCCGGGCCATGGGTGGGAATGGTTGGCGCAGCTGGGCGTTGCCCAAGCTGGGAGGGCACCGGTGCAGCGGCCGGGGCTGGTTGCATGGCGCGGGGCGGCGTTACGGTTGGCCGTGCCGGCGTAGGCGTGGTAATGGGCTGCAGCGTGTTGGACGCGCGCGTGCTGGTGGCCGACTGCGCCGTCGCCGCGCCCGCCGCTATCAGCAGCGCGCACAGCAGCGCGCCGCGCGTCGAAGAGTGGATTGCCATGTCGGTACCCTGGATGAGATGTTCTACCGCAATGGGGGCGTTGGCCCGCGGCGGCAATGCATGGGGCCGGCTGGGCGATGAACGCGTTGGGTGTGGCAAGGGATTTCTCCGCCGTAACGACGCGCCCGCAAAACGGACGCGAACGTGTGATGGCCCGGCGTACCGGTTGAACCGCGCCGCCGGTGCCCACATCACGTGTGCAGGCGCCGGCACTCCGCTGGCGAGTGCATGCGAGACCCACATGAGCCAGTTCGACCTGACCCCTCCCTCCCCCGCCCAGCGCGATGCGTTGATCGCCGGGCTCAGCGATGAGGAACAGCGCGTGCTGCTGCACCATGGCACCGAGGCGCCGTTCTGCGGGGTGTTCCTGGACAACAAGCTGGAGGGCGTCTACACCTGCCGCCTGTGCGGATTGCCGCTGTTCCGCTCCAGCGCCAAGTTCGATTCCGGCACCGGTTGGCCGAGCTTCTTCGCGCCCTACGATGTTGCGCATGTGCGCGAGATCCGCGACACCAGCTACGGCATGATCCGCACCGAGATCGTCTGCGCGCGCTGCGACAGCCATCTGGGGCATGTGTTCCCGGATGGCCCGCCGCCGACCGGCGAGCGCCATTGCCTCAACTCGGTGTCGCTGGGCTTCATCGAAAACGGCCAGGCGCTGCCCAACCCGCTACAGCGCGAGGGCGTCGAGGCACAGCCGGCCTGACCGCTGCGCGGGTTGGCCCGGTGGCGCAGCGCCGGCAGGATGGTCGCTGGCGCATCGGCAGCGCCAGGCCCGCGTGCCGGCCCGGCGGATACCATGTTTCGATCGCCGCCATCCCGGTGGCGGTCACATCCAGGCAGGAGTACGCAGATGCACACGTCCTCACCCCTGATGCTCACCGGCCTGCTGGCCGCTGCCCTCGCCAGTTGCAGCGCGGGCAACCCGCCGTCCACAGCGGAGACGGCCAGGCCCGCAGACACGTCGCCTGCCGCTGCCGGCAGCAGCCCCACCCGCCTGCCTCCGGCCGGCACCGACGCCAGCGTGACCGGCCCGCTGCCGCGTCCCGGCAAGACGCCGACACCGGCCGCGCCTGCTGCCGGCCCATCCCTTCCCGCCCAGTCGGTCGCCTGGCGCTGCGACCAGCGCGCGATCACGACCCGCTTCGATCCGGCCACCGATGCGCTACAGCTGAGCGTCGATGGCCGCACGTTGACCCTGCTCAGCGCCCAGGCCGCCTCCGGGGAACGGTTTGCCGACGCCCAGGGCAACCAGTTCTGGGAGCACGCGGGCGAAGCGACACTGTCGCTGGCAGGCGGCGAAGGGGTGAAATGCGTGCATGAGGCCGCCACGACAATCGGCTGAGTGTTCAGTTACAGCGCACGTCTTCACGCCGTGCGCTTCAAGAATCCGCCGCGCAAGCCGAAACAACTAGCACTCCCAGATTGCGTCCGGCTTCGCCATGCTCATCATCGTTGGCTTCATTGTCGTCATCGTCAGCGTCCTCGGCGGCTATGTGCTGTCGCACGGAAAGCTGGGCGCGTTGTGGCAGCCGTACGAGCTGATGATCATCGGTGGCGCCGCGCTGGGCGCGTTCCTGGTCAGCACGCCAGGCAAGATCGTCAAGGAAACGCTGACCGGCATCATGGGCGTGTTCAAGGGCCCGCAATACAAGTCCGACGACTACAAGGACACCCTGAGCCTGATCTACGAGCTGCTGAACAAGGCACGGCGCGACGGCTTCATGGCGCTGGAAGACCATGTCGAAAAACCGCAGGACAGTACCATCTTCGGCAACTATCCCAAGGTGGTGGCCGACCATCACCTGCTGGACTTCATCACCGACTGCCTGCGCCTGATGATCGGCAGCAACATCGAGCCGCACGAACTGGAGCCGCTGCTCGAGCTGGAACTGGAAAAGCATCACCATGAAGCCCTGGCTCCGGCGCATGCGCTGAGCAAGGTGTCCGACGGCCTGCCCGGCTTCGGCATCGTGGCGGCAGTGCTCGGCATCGTGATCACCATGGGCTCGATCGGCGGCCCGATCGAGGAGATCGGCCACCACGTCGGCGCCGCCCTGGTCGGTACGTTCCTGGGCATCCTGCTGGCGTATGGCTTCGTGTCGCCGCTGTCGGCGGCGATGGAAGCACGCGCCGAGCAGGACGGGCGCATCTACGAGGCGGTCAAGACCGCACTGCTGGCCTGCCTGCGCGGCTACAACCCGAAGATTGCGCTGGAATTCGCGCGCAAGACCCTGCCCTCCAACGTGCGTCCGAGCTTCGGCGATTTCGAAACGCACCTGAAGACGATCAAGTAGGACCGCGGTCATGGCCGAGGGCAAATCCACCGTCATCATCCGACGCGTCAAGAAGGTGCAAGGCGGCGGCCACCATGGCGGCGCCTGGAAGGTGGCCTTTGCCGACTTCGTGACCGCGATGATGGCCTTCTTCCTGGTGCTGTGGCTGATGGCCGCCACCACCAAGGAACAGCGCGCGGCGATCTCCGAATATTTCCGCAACCCCAGCCCGCTCTCCGGCAAGTCGCCGGCGCCCTCGCCCGGCATGAACGGCCCGGGCGGCGCCAGCACCTCGATGATCAAGCTCGGCGGCACCGCCGACATGGCCAAGGGGCAGAAGGACGAGATGGGCCGCAAGCGCGACAATGCGGCCGATACGGACGTGGACAGCCGTGCCAAGGACAAGCGGCGCCTGGAAGCGCTGATGCAGGACCTGAAGGAAGCCATCGACAAGAGCCAAGCGCTGGAGCCGTTCAAGGACCAGTTGCTGCTGGACCTCACGCCCGATGGCCTGCGCATCCAGATCGTGGACAAGCAGAACCGCCCGATGTTCGACATCGGCCGCGATCAGCTCAAGCCGTACACGGTGGACATCCTGCGCGAGCTGTCCAGCTTCATCAATCAGGTTCCTAACCACATCAGCATCACCGGACATACCGACACCACCGCCTACAGCAGCGATGCCGGCTACACCAACTGGGAACTCAGCGCCGACCGCGCCAACGCTGCACGCCGCGCGCTGGTGGGCGGCGGCATGGAAGACGCCAAGGTGACGCGTGTTGTCGGTTTGTCGTCGTCGGTCCTGTTCGACAAGACCAACCCGCAGAACCCGATCAACCGCCGTATCAGCATCGTGGTGATGACCCAGGACGCCGAGCAGGCGGCGCTGGCCGGCGCCGGCCAGGGCGTGGCGCTGGGTCAGTCGGTGCACGACGCCGATACCCACGTGCCGGATCTGAGCGGCGCCGCTACCACCGGTACAGCCACCGTGGGAACACCGGTGGACGGTGCTGCGCCTGCGGCAGCCGCAGCTACGTCGGCCGCCGGCCGGGGTGCTGCGGAAGCGACTCCAGTGCCGGCTGGCGCTGCCGCGGCGCGCCCGGCAGCACCGCGTGTGTCCTCCAGCGCACAGGTGGCCTCGGCCGCCACGCTCGCCAGGGCAGCTGAAGCGGCCGTGGCCGCACCGCGGGTAGCAGTGGAAGCCGCGTCGTCCACGCAGTGAGCCGCCGCCGCCGCTGCCGTCGGCAGTGAGTCGCCGGCGTTGCTCGCCAGCCGTGCCTGGCGACGTGCAACAGCCGGGCGCAGTTGCTGGGTGACCGGACCAGACCGGTGCCGCGGCCATGATGATCCCCCGCGCCGATGCTGTCTGGATCCGGGCGCAGCTGCCCTCACACCGGGACCTCCACGCGCCGCTCATCGCATCGTGCGGCGCACGCTCTAGAATGGCCGGCCATTCCCAGCGTCGAGAACACCGTGTCCCGCAATTCCAAGGCCAAGCGCGACAAGCGCAAGAAGCAGCAACCCAAGCGCCCCATCGTCCGTCTGGGCCAGGCGCCCCAGGTCACCAACCATGCCGTGCTGCAGGACGCCGATGGCCGTGTGGTGGCCGCGATCGGTCTGCAGGGGGGCAGCGAGTGGATGCTGTCGATCGGCGGCCAGACCATGGGCAGCGCCGACAACCCGGTCCCGATGCTGGCCATGCTCAAGCACCTGGCCAACCTGCAGGAAGCCGAAGGCAAGACCATCTCGCTGGAGTATTCGACCCAGCTGCAGCAGATGATCGACGACCTGGCCGCCGAAGAAGGCCAGACCGCCGAGGAATACCTGACCAAGCTGGTGTCCGAGTTCCAGAACGCCGATGCCGATGAAGACGGCGATGAAGACGCCGACGACGCCGACGCAACACCTGCGGCCGACAGCGATGCCGCTGCCGAAGACGCCGCGACGGCCGAAGACGACAGCACTGCAGACGATGCGACCAGCGACGAGGCCGCCGACGCCGTCGCGGACGACGCCGACGCCGAGACCGCCGGCAAGAAGCCGAAGAAATCCAAGAAGGCCTGACCCGGCTGATGGCTGTCTACATCGACGATGCGGTGCATCTATGGCGCGAGCAGCGCTGGGCGCACCTGCTCGGCGACACGCTGGACGAGTTGCATGCCATGGCGGCGCGGTTGGGTATTCCCCGCCGCGCCTTCCAGAACAAACTCAGTGGTGCGCACTACGACGTGCCCGCACCGCTCCGCCTGGAGGCCATCGCCCTGGGCACCATCCCCGTTTCCCGCCATACCGATCGCGCACTGCTCAAGGCACTGATCGCCAATGCGCGTGCGCAGGCGCGAGGTGAGGTGCCTTGACTGCCGGGATTGGGGACTCGGGCCTCGGGATTCGCTAAAGCCGGCAGCCGCTTGGCTGGTGGCATGCCTGCGCGCCTGGCGCAGCGTCCAGGCGAAATCGTCCGCAAGCGATCGGATGGAAACGTCCTGGGAGATCGTTGGCCCTGACACGACCTCCATGGCAGCTACGGCACAGCAATGACGTGCGACCCATCGTCGTGACCACTGCAGATTCCACCAACGCGCTGGCGTGTTACCGCAATAGCACCGTCGCGCAGCTGCACCGATCTACTTGCAGCCAACGCCGGGCGTATGCGCTACCGGCTGCACCAACGTCGGGATCCGCCCTTGCGAATCCCCACTGCCCCAATCCCGCCCCTCAAAACGCCTCGTTGCCCAGCCGCACTTCCACGCCCAGCAGCGAGGTCAAGGCGAGCATGGCGTCGTCGTCGCGGCTGAGCGCGATCCAGCCGGCATAGGCATCGCCGCCGGTGTTCCAGTTCCACAGCGAATAGCCATGTTCGCGCAGGCGGTCGAAGGCCACCGCCATCAGATCGGGCACGTCGAATTTGCGCGCGAAGTCTTCGTCGTCCAGGTCGCCGCCCCAGTCGATCCGCAGGTTCCAGCGCGCGCTGAGCTCGTCGATGGCAGCGATGAACGAATCGGTGTCCTTCCAGTCGACGTAGAAGCCCGAACGCCAATCGATCGTGTCCTTCAGCGCCCACAACCAGGCATCGTCTTCATCGTCCTCGTCCGCCTCGGCCTGCGCCTCGCGCCAACTGTCGAACTGGCTCAACGCGGTGTCTTCGTCGCCGGGATTGATGAGCACCAGCAGGTTCCAGACCCGCGCAGGATGATCGTCGACGTCGTCGCCTTCTTCCAGATCGGAGGGCAGGCCGTCGTCGTCTTCGTAATCGGCACTATTGTCGGGCATCGCGGGGTCTCGCAGAAAGATTCAGCGTGAAGTGTGCCGCCTGACGCGCGCCAAGCAAACCGTTGCCGCCTGCGCGGACTCATGCCAGGGGGCTGGTCATCGCCGCGCAGGCCCGTATCCTGTGCGCCCGAAGACGGCCATCCGGCCCGTCATGACGCCCTCCCCATGAGCGATACCCCTCCCGATCATCTGGCCATCGACCCACGCAGCCCATTCCACGATGCCGATGCCCTCAACCGCGGCATCGGCGTGCGCTTCAACGGTGTCGAACGCGACAACGTGGAGGAATACTCGATGAGCGAAGGCTGGATCAAGGTGCAGGTCGGCAAGGCGCGCGACCGTCGCGGCAACCCGATGACGATGAAGGTCAAGGGCGAGGTGGTGGCCTACTTCCTGGACACCAATAACGACGCGAAGCCTGCCGCCGAGTAAGCGCGGCTGACAGACCTAGGTCACGTTGTTCTGTTGCAAAGCTGAGTTGCGAACTGGCTGCAGGGCTCTTGTCCGCCCACCATCGCGGGACACGCCGTGAATCCGTCCCCGGAGGCTCTGGCGCGGCATCCATGCCGCTCAAGGTCCCGCGACGGTGAGCGGGCAAGGACCAGTCATGTTGGTCGGTGCGCATGGCTTTCGATCAAACAGCCAGCAAGTGGTGAGGACACCGCACACGCGACCCACTCACGCCTTGAGCCGGTAACCGCTGCGGAAGATCGCTGCCACCGCGCCCAGGCACACCACCAGAAACAGGAAGGTCATGCCGGTGCTCACCGCGATGTGCACGTCGGCCTTGCCGTAGAAGCTCCAGCGGAACCCGCTGATCAGGTACACCACCGGATTGAACAGGGTGACCTTCTGCCAGACCGGCGGCAGCATGTTGATCGAGTAGAAACTGCCGCCCAGGAAAGTCAGCGGCGTCACCACCATCAGCGGAATCACCTGCAGCTTTTCGAAGCCGCTGGCCCAGATGCCGATGATGAAACCGAACAGGCTGAAGGTCAGCGCGGTGAGTACCAGAAAGCCCAGCATCCACACCGGGTGGGCGATCTCGTACGGCACGAACAGCCGCGCGGTGAGCAGGATCAGCAATCCCAGCATCACCGACTTGCTGGCGGCCGCGCCCACGTAGCCGATCACGATCTCCCACCACGCCACCGGTGCCGAAAGCACCTCGTAGATGGTGCCGGCCCAACGCGGCATGTAGATGCCGAACGAGGCGTTGGAGATGCTTTCGTTGAGCAGCGACAGCATCACCAGCCCGGGAATGATGAAGGCACCGTAGCTGATGCCGTCGATATCGCCCATGCGCGAACCGATCGCCGCGCCGAACACCACGAAATACAGCGAGGTCGACAACACCGGCGAGGCGATCGACTGGGTGAGCGTACGGAACGCGCGCGCCATTTCGAAACGATAGATGGCCGCGATCGCATGCAGGTTCATGCGCGCACCTCCGCGTTGCGTGCGCCGTGTACCAGGTTGACGAAGATCTCCTCCAGCGAGCTTTCGCTGGAATGCAGGTCCTTGAAGTCGATGCCTTGCTCGTTGAGTCGGCGCAGCAGTGCGCCGATGCCGGTCTGCTCGGCCTGGGTGTCGAAGGTATAGATCAGGCTGTTGCCATCGGCCGACAATTCCATCGGCAGGTCTGCCAACGCAGTGGGCAGCGTCTGCAATGGCGATTGCAGGCTGAGTGTGAGCTGCTTCTTGCCCAGCTTACGCATCAGCGTGTGCTTGTCTTCCACCAGCACCAGCTCGCCGCGATTGATGACGCCGACGCGGTCGGCCATGTCTTCCGCCTCCTCGATGTAGTGGGTGGTCAGGATGATGGTGGTGCCCTGCTCGCGCAGCCGCCGCACCATCTGCCACATGTCATGGCGCAGCTCCACGTCCACCCCGGCGGTAGGTTCGTCCAGAAACAGGATGCGCGGTTCATGCGCCAGCGCCTTGGCGATCAGCACGCGCCGCTTCATGCCGCCGGACAGCGTGGAAATCTTGTTGTTGCGCTTGTCCCACAGCGAGAGCTCGCGCAACACCGCTTCCAGATACTGCGGATTGGCCGGTTTGCCGAACAGCCCGCGACTGAAACGCACCGTGGCCCAGACCGTTTCGAACGCGTCGGTGGCCAATTCCTGGGGCACCAGCCCGATGCTGGCGCGTGCGGCGCGGTAGTCGCGCACGATGTCGTGCCCATCGGCCAGTACGGTGCCGGTGCTGGGGTTGATCAGCCCGCAGATGATGCTGATCAAGGTGGTCTTGCCGGCGCCATTGGGGCCGAGCAGCGCGAAGATTTCGCCGCGCTGGATCTCAAGATCCACCTGTTTAAGCGCCTGGAAACCGCCGGCGTAGGTCTTGCTCAATCCCTGGATGGAAACGATCGAAGTCATGGGCCTGGCACGGGAACGATAAGCGCCACAGGGTAGGCCGCGCGCCGTGACGATGGGAGGGGGTCTGGTGGGATGGTGTCTCCCGACCCATGATTTGCCTGGTGCGTGCTGCCTGGTGCCTGGGGCCTGCTGTACACGGACAAAGCCCGCAGGTGCGCGTTGCGTCCGCTCAAGGGCTGCCGCGTTGCGTCCTCTCAAGGGCTGCGATGCCTACATCCTTGTAGTGCGGTGTCGTAGGAGCGCACCCGGGCGCGACCAGGCTGTCCAGAGAGGGCCTCTCGCGCCTGGGTGCGCTCCTACCGAAGCAGTGGCCACCTCCCTGGCCGCTGCGATTTCCGATTCCCGAGCCCGCACGCGGATGTGTCTCGGGACAGGCTGGTCGCGCCCTGCTGCGCTTCTACGGCGGCCGTAGTCGTTGACCGGGCTTTTACGATTCCCGATTCCCGATTCCCGATTCCCTATCCCGCTTCCCGCGCGCTCAAGCGCGCTTGCGCGACTCGATCAGATCCAGGTTACGCACCAGCCTGCGTGACAGGTCGTCAGAAATCTCGCGGCGGCGGGCAAGCTTGAACAACTCGTTGCGTTCGGCCACCAGCGCGGCGTGGCGGAACTGGCGCAGGGCCTGCTCATAGGCGCCGGCTTCTTCCGGGTCGGTCTCGGCCATGTCCACTGCGCCCAGCTTACGTTGGTAGCGCTGGCTGACCTGGTTGGCGGCGGCGTTGTAGCGCTCGGCGTGCGTACTGTCTTGTACCAGCCGCTGGCGCAACTTCTCCACGGCCTCCATCGCTGCCTGCGAGGCAGCTTTCACTGCCAGGTCTTCCTTGAGCTGCTCGTCTTCTTCTTCCGGCAATTCCAGCCCGCGCAGCAGCCGCGGCAATGCCACGCTGGCCACCAACAACGACACCAGGATCACCGAGGCGGCCAAAAAGATCGCCAGCTGACGGGCCGGAAACGGCGTACCGTCGTTGAGCATCAACGGCAGGGTGAGCACGCCGGCCAGGGTGATCGCACCGCGCACGCCGGCCAGCGACACTGCCACCACGATCCGCCACGGTGGACTGACGTGCGCCTCGCCGCGTCGCTGCGCCTTGAAGATATTCCAGCGCAGCGACAGAAAGACCCACACAAAGCGCAGCGCCATCAGGCTGGCGCTGATGGTGGCCACGTACACCGCCAGCCACCATGGATTGAGGTGCCCGGCCTCCTGCACGCTGCGCACAGCGCCATCCAGGATGCCCGGCAACTGCTCGCCCAGCAGGACGAAGATGATGCCGTTGAAGGTGAACTGCACCGTGTCCCACACTGCCGAGCGCTGCAGGCGCATATTGCCTGGCGCGTTACCGGCCATTTCCACATAGCTCATGGTGATACCGGCCGCGACTGCGGCCAGGATGCCGGATGCGTGGAAGGCCTCGGCCAGCAGATAGGCGGCGAACGGCGTGAGCAGGTTGACCAGGATCGCCGAACCAGGTTCTTCGCCGAAGTGGCGCCAGATCCAGGCCTGGACCCGGCTCAACCCAAAGGTGGTGGCCACGCCCAGAGCCAGCCCGGCCAGCGCCACCCACAGGAAGGTGAGCGACGCGCTGGCGATCGAAAAGGTGCCAGTGAGCACCGCGGCCACCGCGAACTGGAAGCACACCAGGCCGGAAGCGTCGTTGAGCAGCGACTCGCCTTCCAGGATGTGCATCAGCCGCTTGGGGATCGGCACCTTGGAGGCAATCGAGGACACCGCCACCGGGTCGGTCGGCGAGATGATCGCCGCCAGTGCGAAGGCCACCGCCAACGGCATCGCCGGAATCAGCCAATGGATCAGCAAGCCGGCCCCGACCACGGTGAACACCACCAGACCCAGCGCCAGCTCCAGGATGGCCGCCTTGTCGCGGAACAGGCCTTGTTTGGGAATCCGCCAACCATCCAGGAACAGCAGCGGCGGCAGGAACAACAGGAAAAACAGTTCCGGTTCCAGCTCGTGCCCCGCATCGAACACGCCGGAGACCACCGCGCCTAGCGCGATCTGGACCAGTGGCAACGGCAGCGAGAACGGCAGGATGCGGATCAGATAACCGCTGGCCGCGACCGCCAGCAACATGGCGAGGACGACATCGATCGAATGCATGAAAAACCCGGAAGAAGAGACGGCCGCACGCGCGGCATCGTCTCGCGACGCACAACAACGCACCTACGGGAACATACCGGTTTGCAGGCGGCGATGAAACTGCCGCGCCGCCTGGGCCTGCCCATGATCCTGCGCGGTGACTGTCACGAAGGTGTCGTGCTGCAGCGCTCTGGCGGGTAGCTGTCGATCAGCTACCGGCTGCGCGATGGACAGGCCCAGACGAGGATGCGGCTGTGCGCCGGCAAGACAGATGGCCTGCCGCACGATGAACCGCTGCGCCGGCGTGGCACTGCAACAGCCCGCAATGCACCTGCACGTCGCTGACAGCGGGCAGGCGATGGAGCATCGCCAAGGCAACAGCCGCTCGGTCACCTGGACTGCAGTGCAGTCGAAAGCAGCCGGCAGCCTGATCGTTTGCGACCTCGCGCATGCCGGTGGCCTGCCGCGCAGATGGCCGAACGCAAATCAGCCGTGGTGAACGTGCTTGTTCGCGTGCGGCCTCGAGTGCCGAGCGCCTTCCACCGGGACCAGGAAGGTCGCTTCATGCAGTTTCAGCGTGGAGTCGTAGTGACTCACCGTCACCCTGACCGCCCCAACCTTCTTCTTGAACGCGTAAGGCCACTGCGCGCCCACCATCTTCTGCCCGGGCTTCTGACCGTCAGCGTCTTCGACGCGCTTGATGCGCACGGGGTAATTGCCTGCGCCGCCATTGTCCGCATCGTTGGCGTCGACCACGTCGATCTGCGCTTTCGAAAATGCCAGTGTCGACGGGCCGCCGTCCTTGAAGTTGGCGCTATCGTCGAATCCGATGTTCTTGTAGCTGTAGCTCAGCAGGATCACTTGTGTGGGAACCCAGGAGCCGCCGCCATGGTTAGGAATTTTCACCTTGGCCACGCGCGCAGAATCAACCGTGAATTCCCATTCGCCCGGCACGATCCATTTCTGCCCTGGTCGATAGCTCTCACTCGCAGCAGCAGCCGTCGCTGATGGTGTGGGCGTTGAGGTGACGACTGATGCCTGTGCAGTGCCGGACAACGCCAACGTGGCTGCCACCAATACTGTGGGCAACACCAATGGATTGAACTCAACTCTTTGGGACTTCATGTTCTACAGCCCTGGAACGGATCATCACCGGAGAGCTCGAACACTACTTGCATTGAACGCTGTTGCTTTTGCCAATCGCGAACATTCGTGCAGCATTACGGCGGTCATGCGAGAGAGACGACGATGCTGGGCTTGCTGACAGCCCGATCGCGTGTCCCCTGCAGTGCAGTTTCGCCATGGAGTTCTCAACTGCCGGTCGCCTGTGTGGGCATCGCTGCTCGAACAAACGCACCGGCGACCCGACCATGGTCGCTATGGCGGAGTGCGATGACGTTGCAGCGCAGCATCTTGATGTAAAAAACGCGTGATGCATCCGCGCCGCATCTGGCCGCGTATCAAGATCCACGATTGCCATCCAGGTAATCGCTCACCAAAGGATCGATGCCTCATGAAGACCTCATTCCAGTCGCTTGCCATTGCCACTGCCATTGCCCTGACTAGCGCCATGGCTCCCGCTTACGCTGCGTCCAATCCGATGGTGGGTGGCGCGCCGATGCTGGCGACCAAGGACATCGTCGACAACGCGGTCAACTCCAAGGACCACACCACGCTGGTGGCCGCCGTCAAAGCCGCCGGCCTGGTGGACACTCTGAAGGGCCCGGGCCCATTCACCGTCTTCGCCCCGACCAATGCCGCGTTTGCAGCGCTGCCGGCAGGCACGGTGGACACGCTGCTGAAGCCGGAATCCAAGCCGATGCTGACCAAGGTGCTGACCTATCACGTGGTGCCGGGCAAGGTGGACGCGGCCTCGCTGATCGCCAAGATCAAGGCCGGTGGCGGTAGCGCCACGCTGACGACCGTGCAAGGCGAGCCGCTGACTGCCAAGCTCAACGGCAAGAAGGTCACCCTCACCGACGTCAAGGGCAACACTGCCACCGTCACCATTGCCGACGTCAACCAGAGCAACGGCGTGATTCATGTCATCGACAAAGTGCTGATGCCGTAAGTGCAGCCACATCGCTGGCGCATGCCCGTCTTTTCCAACGACGCAAACGGATCGCGTTCGTCGATGGCCACGTAGCGATGCATGCGCGTCCGTTAGCAAGACGCGCTACCCAACCGCGAAGCGGCGGTACGAGGTCGCCGGCATGCCGGCGACCTCACTTGGTGTCTTTTTCTCCGACACCATGCGCGTGGATTTGCACGCGCTTCTTTTATGCGTTGGCCAGATCGCTTGCCGCACGCGGCGGCGTCAACAACTGCCGGAGGTCCTGCACAAAGCCGCGGTAGCCTTCTTCGCGCGCCACCTCGGAGCCTTGCCGCAGCACCCAGGACGGGTGCACGGTCGCCAAGACCGGGGTGCCGTCGTCCAACCGCTGCCACTGCCCACGCTGCTGCATCAAGCGAAAGCCAGACCCCAGCACTGCCTGCGCGGCGGTTGCTCCCAGACAGACGATCTGCGCGGGCCGCAGCTGCGCGCGCTCGGCCTGTAGCCAACCGCTGCATGCCTGCACATGCGCACGCTCGGGATTGCGATGCAGGCGCCGCTTGCCGCGTTGCTCGAAACGAAAATGCTTGACCGCATTGGTCACGTAGAACGCCTGACGGTCCACGCCCAGTTCGCCGAGCGCCATGGTGAACAGGCGTCCGGCCGGGCCCACGAACGGACGCCCACTCAGATCCTCTTCGTCGCCGGGTTGTTCGCCGATGACCATCACCGATGCATCGTCCGGTCCTTCGCCGAACACCGTCTGCGTGGCCGGCTGCCACAGCTCGCAGCGACGACAATCGCGCGCCGCAGTGCGTAGCTGCGCCAGGCTTTGGGTTGCAACGTCCGGCGTCGGCGCAGGTGTCATCGGTACGCGTCGCCGCACCGGTTCGGGCGCACGCTCGGCCATCTCGCGCACCCGCACCCCGGCTTCTCGGATCAACTCAGGCAACAGCGCCGCTTCGGGCAGGTTTTTCCAGTATTTCTGCGGCATTTCCTGACGCATCATGGTGGGGTTGAGCCGCGCAGGATTGAAGATGTGCGCGTAGTACGTGCGCCACAAGGTTTCCTGCGCGTCGTCGGCCGGTACCTGCGAACGTACCGCCGCATCGCCGAACGACAACGCCTCGCCATCCCAGCGCACGCTGCGGTATGGCGTGAGGATCGCCCACCGCATGCCGGCAAACCGCCGGGCAAAAAAGGGCGCCACCCGATCCACGATGCAGTGCTCGGGTTCGAACCAGGCCACGAAATCTTCCTCTTCCCCAGGCAAACGCCGAAAGCGCACAAATGCCTTCATCTTGTGCGTATCGCGCTGCACCGCCTTTTGCCATTGCGCAAGACGGTGCACATCCACATCGGTGACGCGCTCCAACAGCGCTTTTTCTCCGGAGGCGATGCGCCATAACACCCGGTACAGCACCGCATGCCGCTGTGGATCGCGATGACACAGCACCGACGCAGCCAGCTGCATGAAGTTCGCCGACACGCGCGGCGGCGGCATGATCACCGGCAGCTCCAGCAGCCCCTGCCCCATCAACAACCCGCCCTGCGCCCCACCGTTCCATGCCACATCATCCGGCTGCACCTGCGCGCACCACCCTGCCCGCGCCAACGCACGCCATGCTTCAAAACTCCACGGTGGTTCGACCTCAGCGCTGAACATCGCTACAACACACTCCCACAAGACGAACACCACCACCGTAACTACCGTCTTACGACCGCTATTGCCACTACTGAAGGTGTTGCCGCTGCTGTTGCCATGGGTGCTTCTACCGCCCCACCCTGCTTCCGATAACTGCAGCAAGCAAAATTCACGCCTGTTGCCACTGAAGCTGCCGCCGTCGTTGATTTTTTTCTGCTGTTTTCATTGGTTGTTATTGCTCTTTCTCTTGCTGTCTTTTTTGCTTTTTGCTGTTGCATACGCCGTTGCCGTTGCCGTTGCCGTTGCCGTTGATCCTGCTTCACCCTGTCGCCTTAAAGCGAGCCGAGCACCGCAGTCATGCGCGGCCGAAGAGGCGCCCTTGTCTGAGCGAAGCGAGTTTGGGCGCCGTGCCGCGCATGGCGAGGAGCGCAGGGAACCGGTGCGGCTGTATCGCACCGGATCGCGCCAGGCGACAACGGTTTTGGTGACTTTTGCCAAGACAAAAGTCACTCGCGCCGCAGGCGCGAAAGCTTTGCACTTGTTGTGCCTGCACTTGTGCCTGCACTTGTTGTGCCTGCACTTGTGCCTGCACTTGTTGTGCCCTGCATTTGTTGTGCTCCGCACCCACCCCCTTCAACCGCAGCAACCACCACGCACACATCGCACACTCATCCCGCCCACACCTCAATCAAACAACCCCGCCTGCCGCGGCGCAGGCGCCAGCTGTGCCCGTAACCGCGCCGGATCGTCCAAGCGTTGGCGCGGATGATGGTCCAGCACGCTCACAAACGGCAGCAGCTTTTTCATCGGTACCCGCAGCCGCGCCAGGTCGCCCACCCGTAATCGCGCATGACGACGCGACAACAGCAGCCGCTCCACATTACGTGTACCCAAGCCGGGCACCCGCAACAGCATTTCGCGCGGCGCGACATTCAGATCAACCGGAAACCGCTCCGGATTGCGCAGCG
The DNA here is from genome assembly GCF_001908725.1 of Xanthomonas vesicatoria ATCC 35937. NCBI lineage: Bacteria > Pseudomonadati > Pseudomonadota > Gammaproteobacteria > Lysobacterales > Lysobacteraceae > Xanthomonas > Xanthomonas vesicatoria. Next base: position 2,165,103 of record NZ_CP018725.1, read on the forward strand.
CCCAGGCCAGCTTGGGGTCTACATCCAGGTCCAGCATGCCGCTGGATTGCGCAGGGGCGATTTCCTCTACCGAAAATTCATAGAACCGCAGCAACCAGTCGGCCTGGTACAGCCGGTGCTCGCGCTGCAACGGCGGCGCCTGCAACGGTAGCTTGGATGAGGCATCCGGGATCGGGCTGAAGGCCGAGTAGTACACCCGGCGCATGCGGTAATTGCCATACAAGTTGTGGCTGGTGTCCAGAATGCTGCGGTCGTTGGCATCGTCGGCGCCCACAATCATCTGCGTGCTTTGGCCTGCCGGCGCAAAGCGCGGCGGCTTGGCCCGGCGCACTTTTTCGGCCTTGCGCTCCAGCTGGTTTTCTTCGATGCGCCAACGCAGCTCGCCCATCGCCGAGCGAATGCCGCCGACGCTCTTTTCCGGCGCCAGCAAGGTCAGCCCCTGCTCGGTCGGCAACTCCACATTGATGCTCAAACGGTCTGCATAGCGGCCGGCCGCAGCCAGCAGTTCGGGCGCGGCGTCGGGAATGGTCTTGAGATGGATATAGCCGGCGAAACGATGCACCTCGCGCAGCTGCCGCGCCACTTCCACCAGCTGCTCCATGGTGTAGTCAGAGTTGCGGATGATGCCGCTGGACAGGAACAGGCCTTCGATGTAATTGCGCTTGTAGAAATCCAGCGTCAGCGTGACCACTTCTTCCGGCGTGAAGCGCGCGCGGCGCACGTTGCTGGACACGCGGTTGACGCAGTACGCGCAGTCGAAGATGCAGAAGTTGGTTAGCAGGATCTTCAACAGCGACACGCAGCGGCCATCGGGCGTGTAGGAGTGGCAGATGCCCATGCCCTCGGTGCTGCCGATCCCGCCCGTGCCCAGCGAATTGCGCTTGTTTGCCCCGCTGGAGGCACAGGAGGCATCGTATTTGGCGGCGTCGGCAAGGACGGCGAGCTTGTCGAGGATTTTCACGCGGGCAGCATGCAGCGAAGGCGTCTCAGCCTATGAGACTGCACAGCGGTCGATCGTGAATGCTTCAGAGCGCGGCGGTGTTGCGGTGATGCTGTCAACGCTGCAGTTGCGGCAATGCTGCCAACGCTGCGGTGTTGCGGTGCTGTCATCGCTGCGGCGCCGCAATGAGGCCGCCAACGCCCTGGTGCGAAGCGCTGCCGTCATCGCGACAGCGCCGCCGCGATAACGGCAGCGCCTTTACCACCCGATCAAGCGGCGACCGCCGTATCCCCGTCGAAGCGATACAGATCCATCGCCAGAAAGCCCTGGTCGATGCCGGCATCGATCCGCTGCGCACCGAGTTGATCGCTGCCGGCTGCGCCCATCGCGACATACAGCGGCAACAGATGCTCGTCGCTGGGATGCGCGCGCTCGGCGTAGGGCGCCTGGCGGCGATAGTCCAGCAGTGCGGCAATGTCGTTTTCCAGCAGTTCGCGCTCGGCCCATTCGATGAAGGGGCGCACATACGGCGCCTCGCGCTCCGCGCCATATCCATGGCGGAAATCGTGCAGGTTGTGGGTGATGCTGCCCGAGCCGATCACCAGCACGCCGTCGTCGCGCAGCGGTGCCAACGCGCGCCCCAATGCAAACTGGTGGGCAGGGCCAAGTTCGGGCTGGATCGATACCGACACCACCGGGATATTGGCCGCCGGGTACAGCAGGCGCAGCGGCACCCACACGCCGTGATCGAAGCCGCGTTGCGGGTCCAGCTGCGGATGCAGGCCGGCCTGTTCCAGCAGGCGGGTGATGTGGTGCGCCAGCGCGGGCTCGCCGGGCGCGGGATACTCCAGCTCGTACAACGGCGCAGGAAAACCGCCAAAGTCATGGATGGTCGCCGGCTGCGCGGCGCCGCTGACCAGTGGGCGACGGCCCAGCCAGTGCGCGGTGGCGACGACGATCGCGCGCGGCTGCGGCAACAGCTGTCGCAGCTCTTGCAGGCGCAACCCGACCTGGCCCGGCTGCAACGCCGTCATCGGCGACCCGTGCGAGATATACAGCGATGGCATGCGGCTCATGCATGGCTCCTTGAAATGATTGGCTTCGACATCACCGACATCACCGACATCAGCGCGGCGGCTTCAGCGCAACTGCGCCAACGACCAGCAACACCGCCCACAGCGCCGGGGACCCCCAACCGCCGCCGGGGTTGGAAACACCCAACCCGTTGGCGCCATGCACGCTGACGACGGTACCCGGCAGCAGCGGCACGCCCAGCAGCGCCACCCAGCACGCGTAAAGGCCTACCAACAACGGCAGACCAAGACCGAGTTCCAGCGCCATGGCGAGGTAGGCCAGCGCGACGGGGAGTCCCTGCGCCTGGAAGTTGCCTACTGTGTCGGCCGGGGGTGAATGACAGCGCCTTGGTCAGGCGATGCACCAGGAACAGGGCACCCCGGCTGATACGCCGCAGTGCCTCGGCATAGGCAACCGTGCAGGGCATGGTGAAATGGATGGACATCGCCCGCACTCCGTTGGTGACCAGCACAGCCTATTAGCTACAGAAATCTGATAAATGCGTTTCATTCAGATAATTTATTGCAACGAAAGAAACAATCGGAGCGCCCATGGACACCCTTGATGCAATGCGCGTGTTTACCGCGGTGGCCGAACGCAGCGGCTTCAGCGCCGCGGCCGATGCGCTGGACCGCTCCACTGCCAACGTCACCCGCCAGGTCGCTGCGCTCGAACAACGCCTGGGCACACGCCTACTCAACCGCACCACGCGCCGGGTCAGCCTGACCAGCGCGGGCACCGCGTATTACCAGCGGTGCCTGCAGTTACTGGCCGATCTGGACGACCTGGAAGCCACCATTGGGGCGCAGGCGCTGGAGCCGTCCGGGGTGCTGCGGGTCAATGCGCCGGTGAGCTACGGGATCGAGCGGCTGGGCGCGTTGCTGCCCGGCTTTCGCGCGCGCTACCCGCAGGTGGAACTGGACCTGTCGCTGTCCGACCGCCTGGTCGATATGGTCGAAGAAGGCTTTGATGTCGCCATCCGCATCACCCGCCAGCCGGCGCCGATGCTGATCGCGCGGCAACTGGGCAAGGTACGCCTGCTGACTTGCGCAGCGCCGGCCTATCTGGCGCGCGCCGGCACACCCAGGCACCCGTCCGATCTGGCCGGCCACGAATGCCTGCTCTACCACTACTCGCCCAGCGGCGACGAGTTGCGTTTCCATGGTCCGGATGGCGATGTCACCGTGCGCATCCACGGCGGGCTGCGCGCCAACAATGGCCATGTGCTCAATGCGGCGGCGCTGGCCGGCCAGGGCGTCGTGATGCAGCCGGACTTCCTGGCCGATGCCCACATCGCCAGCGGCCGCCTGGTGCGCCTCCTGCCCGAATACGAGCTTGGCGAGATCGGCATCTTTGCGGTGTACGCCAGCCGCAGCCATCTGGCACCCAAGGTGCGCAGCTTCATCGACTACCTGCTCGAATGCCTGGCCGACCCGGCGGCGGGCTGAGCGCGCTGGCGACACGCCGCCAGCCATCGCGGGTGGTTATGGCGGCGGGCAGCCCAGGCGTGCGCCTGGCACAGGCTGCACCTCGCGCCAGCCCCGCCCATCTGGTGGCTGGGGAATTGTTGGACTAGCTGTGATCTCTCGGTAGGTTGTTCATCCGGGGCATCTCTGGAAGATGGGGGTTGCGAAGCCAACCCAGCCCCCAGGAGCCCCGGATGAACCTGCATAAACATGCCCGTTTGAGCCCGCGCGGTCGAGCCCTGCTCGTGGACCGCATCCTTGTTCAGGGCCTTCGCATCCAAGAAGCAGCGCATGCGGCCGGTGTCAGCGTCCGCACGGCCTATAAGTGGCTCAGACGGTTCAAGGAAGAAGGTCCGCAAGGCTTGGTCGACCGGTCCTCTCGGCCACGTTCCTGCCCGCATGCCACGCCACAGGAGATTGTGCAGCACGTCATCGAGCGGCGCCGCGCACGACAGACGTATCGGCAGATCGCCGGGCACCTGCCTGTGGCCCCGAGCACCATCGCCCGGCTGCTGCGTCGCGCCGGCCTGCACCGCTTGGCCGAACTGCAGCCGGCTGCGCCGGAGAACCGCTACGAATACGCCTTGCCCGGCCAACTGCTGCATCTGGACATCAAGAAGCTCGCGCGTTTCCGACAGCCGGGACATCGGGTCACCAGCAATCGCCAGGTCAACTCCGATGGCATCGGCTGGGAATACGTCCATCTGGCCATCGATGACCACTCCCGCATGGCGTTCGGCTCCATCGAGCCGGACGAGCGCGGTCGCAGTGCGTGCAGGGCGCTGTTGCGGACAGTGCGCTACTACCGGCGCTTGGGCGTGCAATTTGAGCGCGTCCTGACCGACAACGGCGCCTGCTACAGATCGCGTAGCTTCCGACGCCTGGTCCGTCGGTTGGGCATGCGTCACCTGCGCACGCGCCCATACACCCCACGCACCAATGGCAAGGCTGAGCGGCTGGTGCAAACCAGCCTGCGCGAATGGGCCTACGCCCGCTCCTACGCCAACTCCGAGCAGCGAGCCCACGCGCTGCAGGGCTGGCTTCATCACTACAACTGGCATCGACCACATGCCAGCCTTGGCTACAGGCCACCCATCACCCGAATCCCACTGAACAACGTGGTGGGTTTACACAACTAGCCGCTTCAAGCGGCCCCGGCAACAGATCGTCCCGCATGTGGTCATTCATCTGTCGCAGCCGGTGTGCCCACAATCGGCCTCCCTCGTCCAGCAGGAGCGTTCATGAGCAAGATCGCCATCGTGTATTTCAGCGGCTACGGCCACACCGTCAAGCAGGCCGAGGCCGTGCATGCAGGGGCCGCCAGTGTCGGCGAGGCCACGCTGTACCGCATCGACCAGGATGGCAAACTGCCCGACGAGGCCTGGGAGGCGATCGGTGCAGCAGACGCGATCATTTACGGCAGCCCCACCTACATGGGCGGGCCGGCCTGGCAGTTCAAGAGGTTTGCCGACGACAGTTCCAAGCCGTGGTTTGCGCAGGCATGGAAGGACAAGGTGGCCGCAGGCTTCACCAACTCGGCCTCGGTGAACGGCGACAAGTACGCCACCATCCAGTATTTCTGGACCTTGTCGCAGCAGCATGGGCAGGTCTGGGTCGGCACCGGTCTGCCGCCGTCCAACACCAAGGCGCATGGGCCGCAGGACATCAACTGGACCGCCGGCTGGGGCGGCGCGCTGGCGATCTCACCCTCGGACGCATCGCCGGACGAAGCCCCGCGTAGCGGCGATCTGGAAACCGCAAAACTGCTTGGCAAGCGCGTCGCCGAGTTCGCCAACAAGCTCAAGGGCTGAGGCTGCCATCGCAACGCCCGCGCGTCTCGCCAGGCTTGAAGGAGCGCGATAGCGCGGGCGTTGGTGTGTTCGACGATGCGGTTGCCGGCATGGCACCCAGAGCAGGCGTGCAGGTTGGCCAAGGGCGTTGGCATCGCCTGCGTTGCACAAGCACGCAGGCGGATCGCCGGGCCCGCGCGTACTGCACTCATGGATGTCCGGATCACGGGGCAATCTCAATGGCGCCGCGCGTCGATGCCAGCGGGATGCTTGCGGCACCATCGTGCGCGCAGTGCTGAGCGTCGGGCCCGGCTGCGGGTTGCGGCATCGGCAACACGTCGCGCGTGATGGGCGCTACGGCAAGCGCAACCGAACGCAGACGCTGTGTGTCGCTGCAGGTCATCTCATTCCGCCGCAACGACTGTTCAATACGCGACGCTGCCTTGCTATCGGCGCCATCGACAACTGGACCCTTGCTCGGCGCATCAGCTGTCCGAATCCATTGACAGTGCAGTGCAGCGCTGTCACTTCCATGCAAAGGCACAGACACCACCACTCACCGACCTCAAGCATTCGCACGTGGGCCACGCCGCGCTAACGCGCGCCGCGCCACTCTCCCCGCCTACTTCACTGCACGGAGCTTCCCCCACCATGCAAACCCGCACACTTGGCCGTTCCGGCCCCACCGTTTCCGCACTCGGCCTTGGCTGCATGGGCATGAGCGCGTTCTATGGCGATCGCAGCGATGAGGCCACCTCGATCGCGGTGATCCATCGCGCACTCGACCGCGGCATCAGCCTGCTCGACACCGCCGACATGTATGGCCCGCACACCAATGAAGTGTTGGTCGGCAAGGCGATCGCAGCCCGCCGGCACGAGGTGTTTCTGGCCACCAAATTCGGCATCAAGCTCGATCCCAACGACCCGTCGGTGCGCGGCATCGACGGCAGCCCGGCCTACGTGCAGTCCGCCTGCGAGGCCAGTCTGCGCCGTCTTGGCGTGGAGCACATCGATCTGTATTACCAGCACCGCGTGGATCCCAACGTGCCGATCGAAGACACCGTCGGCGCGATGGCGCGTCTGGTTGAACAGGGCAAGGTGCGCTTTCTCGGGCTGTCGGAAGCAGCCGCGGACACCATCCGCCGCGCACACGCCGTACACCCGATCACTGCGGTACAGACCGAATACTCGCTGTGGTCGCGCGAGCCAGAAGACAACGGCGTGTTTGCCACCGTGCGCGAATTGGGCATCGGTTTCGTGCCGTACTCGCCGCTGGGCCGCGGCTTTCTCACCGGTGCCTTCTCATCACCGGACGACTTCGACGCGGACGACTACCGCCGGCATTCACCACGGTTCCAGGGCAACAACTTCACCCGCAACCTGCAGCTGGTGGAGCAGGTCAAGGCGATCGCCGCCGACAAAGGCATCACGCCCGGGCAACTGGCACTGGCGTGGGTACTGGCGCAGGGCCAGGACCTTGTCCCGATCCCCGGCACCAAGCGGCAGGCCTACCTGGACGAGAACATCGCCGCGCTAGATGTGGCACTGATGCCTGACGAACTGGAGCGCATCGATGCGATCTTCCCGGCGCAGGCCGCAGCCGGCACGCGTTACCCCGAAGCCATGATGGGCGCGCTCAACCGCTGAGTCATGACCGCGTGGCCGTCGCGATCGCTGCGGCCACGCGCTGATGACTGCAAGTGCCTGCGCAAAGTGCCGCCACCGGCAAATACCGGCGGCCGCGAACGGCTGAGCACGGTAGTGCGGTACTGATCGCGTGCACTCACGCCATCGCATCGTCCCAGCCCGCACACTCGTCGCACCATCGCTGACATCACGCCGCATGCTGTCTTTCGTGATTCCCGCTCACAACGAGGCTGCGCTGATCGGCGAAACGCTGCAGTGCCTGCATGCTTGCGCACGGGCAATGCAGCTGGACTACGAAGCGATCGTGGTGGCCGATGCCTGCGAGGACGACACCGCACGGATTGCGCGCGACAACGGAGCACAGGTGCTGGAGGTACAGCTGCGGCATATCGCGGCCACGCGTAATGCCGGCGCGCAGGCCGCGCAAGGCGAGCGCCTGCTGTTTCTGGATGCCGATACCTTGATCAACCCGCAGGTGGTCGGCGCCGCACTGGCTGCGCTGGATGCCGGTGCAGTAGGAGGCGGTGCGCAGGTCCATCTGCAGGGCGATCGGGCGTGGTTCGAGCGTGCAGCGCAGGCCGCGTTTGGCTGGTTCTTTCGCGTTGCCGGCATCGCACCCGGGTGTTTTCTGTTCTGTACGCGCGTGGCCTTCGTCAGCGCCGGGGCCTTCGATACGCGTTATTACGCCGGCGAAGATGTGGCCTTGAGCCGTGCGCTGGCGCGTTGCGGTCGCTTCGTGATCCTTCGCCAGACCGTGCACACCTCCGATCGCAAGCTGCGCAGTTTTTCCAAGCGAGAGCACCTGGGTCTGTTGCTGCGGTTTCTGTGGCGCGGGCGCCGCATGCTGCAGACCCGCGACGCGCTGGGCTTCTGGTATCAGAGACGGCGCTGAACCGAGCGTGTCCGCAGCGCGCGAGGATGCCGCGCCACCTGCCCTCAAATCGGGACGTGGCAGCACATGCCACTTACACTGCGGTCCTTGTTCTTGCTTCGAGTTGCGCCGCATGGCTTCCTTGCACCGCCCTGTCCTGATCGCTGCAATGGCTGCCGCGGCATTGACCACCGCAGCCTGTCACCGCGAGGGTACGGCGCCAGCGGCCGATTCCCGCACCACGCCCGCCCCCAGCACACCCAAACTCGGTGATTTTGGTTTCGATCTGTCGGGCATGGATCGCAGCGTGGCGCCAGGCGACGACTTCTTCAGTTACGCCAGTGGCACCTGGGTCAAGACCACGCAGATTCCCGACGACCGCTCCAGCTTCAACAGCTTTGTCAGCATCGCCATCGACACCGAGCGCCACAGCCGCGACATCATCGAAGGCGCTGCCGCCAACGACCGCGTCACCGGCGAAGACAAGCAGATCGGCGACTATTACGCCGCCTACATGGACGAAGCAAGCATCGAGGCCAAGGGCGTGCGGCCGGTGCAACCGGAGCTGGACGCCATCGCGCAGCTGGAAGACAAGCAGGCGCTGGCCCGTACCCTGGGTGGGCAACTACGCGCCGATGTGGACCTGCTCAATTCGACGAATTTCTACACTGACCGTCTGTTCGGCCTGTGGGTGTCGCAGGATCTGCACAACCCGGGGCGCTACGCGCCGTACCTGGTACAAGGCGGCCTCGGCATGCTCGAGCGCAGCTTCTACCTGGACGGCGGGCGCATGGCGCAACTGCGCGACGCCTACCGCGCCCACATCGTCAAGGTGCTGGAACTGGCAGGCATCGACGATGCGCCGACCAAGGCCGCGCGCATCCTGGCCCTTGAAATCGCCATGGCGCACGTGCATGCCACGCCCGAGCAGACCAACAACGTGCAGGCTGGCGCAAATGCCTGGAAACGGGCCGATTTTGCGCATAATGCACCGGGCCTGGACTGGGCGCTGTTCTTCGATGCCGCCGGCCTGAAGGCGCAACAGGACTTCATCGTCTGGCAGCCGCAGGCCGTGCGCGGGTTGTCGGCGCTGGTGCAGGCCGAGCCGCTACAGACCTGGAAGGACTATCTGAGCTTCCGCGCATTGGATCGCGCCTCGCCGTATCTGTCCAAGGCGTTCGCCGATGAACGGTTCGCGTTTTACGGCACCACTTTGGAAGGCACGCCGCAACAACGTCAGCGCTGGAAGCGGGGCATCGACGCCACCAACGCTGCATTGGGCGAAGCGGTGGGCAAGCGCTACGTGCAGAAATACGTCAGTGCACAAACCAAGACCCGCGCCGAAGAGATGGTCAAGAATCTGATCGCCGCGTTCGGCAAGCGCATCGATGCGCTGGAATGGATGACGCCGGAGACCAAGCAGCACGCCAAGGCCAAGATCGCCGGATTGACGGTGGCAGTGGGCTACCCGGACAGCTGGCGCGACTACAGCGCACTCGACGTGCGCCGCGACGATGCGCTGGGCAACGTGGAACGCGCCGGCCTGTTCGAGTACCGCCGCAATATCGCCAAGCTGGGCAAGGCGGTCGATCATCGCGAGTGGTACATGCTGCCGCAGGAGGTCAATGCGCTGAATGTGCCACTGGAAAACCGCCTCATCTTCCCGGCCGCGATTCTGCAACCGCCGTTCTTCGACCCGGCCGCCGACGATGCAGTGAACTACGGCGCGATCGGTGCGGTGATCGGGCATGAAATCAGCCATAGCTTCGACAACATGGGTGCGCTGTTCGACGAACACGGCGAGCTGCACAACTGGTGGACGCCGCAGGATCTGAAGAAATTCGAGACCGCCGGCAATGCGCTTGCCGCACAGTTCGGCGCCTACAAGCCGTTCGACGATCTGGCGGTCAACGGCAAACTGACGCTGGGCGAAAACATCGCCGATGTCGCTGGCCTGGCCACCGCGTACGACGCCTATCAGTTGTCGCTGCAGGGTAAGCAGCCGCAGACCATCGATGGCTTCAGTCCGGATCAGCGCTTCTTCCTGGGGTTTGCGCAGGCCTGGCGCAGCAAATACCGCGACGCTGCGCTGCGCAATGCCGTGCTCACCGACGTACACGCGCCCGGACGCTTCCGCGCCCAGACCGTACGCAATGTGGATGCGTGGTACCCGGCCTTCGATGTGACGCAGGGGCAGCAGCTGTATCTGCCGCCGGAACAGCGGGTCAAGATCTGGTAAGTGGTGGCGCGGGTCGCGAAGCGGCAATTCATCGACACTGTCAGCGTGCCTGCCACCATCGGACAGTCATCCTGCTCGCTCGGCCATCGCCCGCCTTACGGCCTGTGCAGTCGTTGGGGCCCGACGCAAACCGCCGATCCCGCATTGCAGGACTGTTCGGTGAGTGCAGCCTTCAAAAACGCCGAAAGCAAATCCGCCTCCCACCGGGAGAGGGGTTGGAGCGAGGGTCAGTCATCGCAGGGATCTAACCGCCCCCCGCAGCGCCACGCACTGGCTAAACCCCCGCGCAAATCACACACACCCCAACTGAAGACCGCTACTCCGGCCACTGCAGCAACGTCGCCGGTTCCAATTGCATGCGTCTGCAGGCACGGGCCGATAAGCCGTCGCGCAACGCGGTGCGGAACAACGGCGACAAGCTGCGCAGCAGCCGGGCGGATGCATGGGCCTGTGCGCGTTGGGTGGTGGTGCGTCCAAGCATGTCGCTGGCCCAGCCCGGCAACAACGCAGTACCGGCGCCGAGGAACACGCCGCGCGACAGGCCTGCCGCAGGCACCGGCAGCTGGATGCTGGTGAGGATGTCCAGGACCTCGCGCGAGCGTGCGTCCATACGCAGCTCGCCACGCACCGAGGCAAAATACGCGTCCACCTCGGCCTCGCTGGCGGGCACGTCGGTCGCGCCCAGGGCTTCGGCCACGCGCCGCGCTTCGTCGTAATAGCGGTCGGCGATTGCGCCCGGCACCGCGCGGCAATAGCGCCGGCAGCCCTGCAGAAAACCGTAGGCTTCGGTGACATGCACCCAGGTCAGCAGCGCCGGATCGTTGGCTTCGTACGGCACGCCGTCGGCGGTGTGGCCGCGGATATGCGCGTGAATGCGCCGCACGCGCGCGATCAGCTGCTCGGCTTCGGCCTGGGGTGCGTAGGTCGTGCCGGCGACGAAATTGGTGGTGCGCCGCAGCCGGCCGACCAGGTCGGCGCGGAAATTGGAATGATCGTAGACCCCGGCCAGCGCGCGCGGGTGCAGCAGCTGCAGCATCAACGCGCACAGCCCGCCGGACAGCATGCCGGGAAATTCGGAATGCACGCGCCAGGTGACGCTGTCGGGCCCGAAGATGCCCGGGTCGCCCAGCGGCTGATCGTATTCGATGGTGCTCTGGCCACGCGGAAACGCGCCCAGCACCCAGCGGCGGATCTGTTCGGCGGCAGGGGCTGTGAGGGTACGCAGGACGGCAGACATGCGGCGATGATACGGGGGGCGCCTGCACGATCACGTCAGCGTGCAGGTGGCCGGGCACAGGTGCCTCATCCGCCGGTCAGGCACAGACGTGCGCCGCGGCGCTTTGCAGTCGAGCCAGCGCGCGCGATCGAGACACCAGCAACGTGCTAGTAATCGTCCGTCACAGAGGCATAGGCGACGCGGACGGACGCCCACATCCCAATGGCAATCCCGGCGTCTTATGCCCGCAGCGTTGGTCCGAGGGCGGTGGCGTCGTTTTGGTGGCCGCTGTCCTCCCTCTCGTAACGGCGCCATCCAACCCGCAGCCCACGCTTCGGTCCGCACGTGATCGCCGCACTGGCAGGTGTGCAGTGCAACAAGAGTGGCGAGGCAACACGTGCGCGATCTGGCGCCAGCGCAGCCAAACCGCCTGAATTCAGCGTTTTGTGCGCGGGTGCGCAACTTTGTGCGGCCACAGCTTCGTCTCAGGCATTGCCATGCACAGCGAAAGTGCTAGAACTAGGACCGTCCGACATTGGCCATGCATCGCACGGCACGTCGGTCGCTCCAGGGCACCGGCAGCCGTCGGTGCAGCGAGTCGTTCGTACCAGCCAACCGTCGGGAGCTTGTCATGATCGCTTTGTTCCAGGGTTTAGGCCTGCTATTGCAGGACAACGCACTCCATCGGCGCTCCTTCGACGAGCAGGTCGTCTATTGGCGCGACAAGACCGACGCGGAACTCGACGAGGAGCTTGATCTACTCAAGGTGGCCAAGAAACAGTGGGTGATCGCCTCGATCATCGGCTGGCAGGCGATTTCGCTGGTGCTGCTGGGCGTGATCACGCACCAGCTGTGGCAGAACGACTACCACCTGACCTTCAGCCGCGTGGTGATCATCTTTACGTCATGGGCGTCGATCCTGTTCATCATGTGGTACATCGCCGACCTGTTCGACCATAGCGCCGGCTTCGAGCGCTGGTTGCGCGCTTTCAACAGCCGCGCCCGGGTGACCCCGGATGCCGACTCGGTCGAGTGCGTTGCCGATGCGTTGGACATGACGCGCCGCTATCCGGAGGTGCTGCGCTACAAGCAGGAAGTGACCTCCAAGCGCGAGCTGCGCCACGAGGACATCGTCAACATGCGCGAGATGGGCCGCCTGCGCCGCTACACAGAATTGCTGCGCGATCTGGACCGCTTCGATGGCGCGCCACGGCTGGTGGCCAACGCCTGAAGCTTGGGCACAGATCGCTGACGATAACGCGCGATTTGAATGCAAAACGGCCGATGGAACCCCATCGGCCGTTTTGCATTTCAGCACGACAATTCAGCCTGATCCGAGCGCGCGCCAGGTGCGTCGTGTCGTTGTTTTGTGGCTGTGTGGGTCTGTGACGCAGGAGTCGAATGACGCGTTGGCGCCAGCGTGTTCGAACGACTAGAACGCGATCACACGAACAGGGTCTGCAAACTCATCGGACAGAAGCTCCGCCAAGAACACCGCATCCTCCAGAGACTCGTCGGGCCCATGCGCGCGGTGAGCATGACATGGGGCCGAGCCATCTCCCACGCGCAGGTCATCGATCAGGTTCTCGATGCGCCCGGCATCGACGCCGACCACACCGACGCAGGTGACACCTTCAGCGATCCAGTCGGCGACCAGGGTTGCCAGCCCTGGCCATTCGTCGTGCAATGAATGCAGAACGATCCTGCGCGGGTCGGCTTCGCGGCTCAAGCCAGGTGCGCAGCGTCACTCAAGCCCGCGCCACCGCCTGTTCCACCGACGGGGTACGCCAGCCGCTGCGCACGCCCCAGATGTAGAACACCACGCCAACTGCCGCGACCACCGCGAGGTCGGTGCCGTAGCTCAGGTAGCCATGGCCGCCGAAATCGCTGCTGCCGGCCCAGGACAGCAGCGCGATCACTGGCAGGTAGCAGATCATCCAGGCCGCGCCCCTGAGGTTGCGGCGCAGGTCCGGCCAGCCCTGCTTGGCCTGGTAGTAGCAGTACACCGGTAGCGCCACGACCATCAGCAGGATGATCTCGCCGGTCAGCGGCCAGCGCGCCCAGTACAGCAGCTCGGTGGCCATTACAAACGCGACGCCGGCCAGTACCGGCAAGGCAGCGATGCGCAACGGGCGATGCAGCTCCGGTGCGTGGCGACGCAGCGCCATCGCGCTGATCGGGCCGGTGAGGTAGGAAATGATGGTGGCGACCGAGATCACCGCCGCCAGCGTGCCCCAGCCACGGAAGAAGAACAGGAACACGAACGACACCGCCAGGTTGAAGAACATCGCCATGCGCGGCACGCCCCACACCGGGTGCAGCTTGCCCAGCGCGGCCGGCATGGTGCCGTTCTTTTCCATGCCGTAGACCATGCGCGCGGTAGTGGCGGTGTAGGTGATACCGGTGCCGCTCGGGCTGACGAAGGCATCGATGTACAGCAGCATCGCCAGCCAGTGCAGGTTGACGATGATGGCCAGCTCGGCGAACGGCGAGCGGAAATCGATGCCGTGCCAGCCGGCCTTGGCCAGCAGATCCGGTGGCACCGCGCCGATGTAGGCCACCTGCAGGATCACGTAGACCACCGTGGCCAACGCGATCGAACCGAGCACCGCGAACGGAATGCTGCGGCCCGGGTTGCGCGCTTCGCCGGCCAGGTTCACCGGGCTCTGGAAGCCGTTGAAGCTGAAGACGATGCCGGCAGTGGCCACGGCGGTGAGCACCGCCGCCAGGTCGATCACATGGGTATCGCCGTGGATGCCGACGCTGAAGTTTTCGGTATGAAAGCCGCTGGCGATCAAGGCCACGCCGGTCGCCGCCGGCACCACCAGCTTGAACACGGTGATCAGGGTGTTGGAACGCGCAAACAGCTTGACGCTCCAGAAATTCAGGAAGAAGTACACCAGCACCAGCACCGCGGAGATCAACAGGCCGGGCACCGACAGCTCGCCTGCTCCGCCGGGCGCTTGCACGTAGAGCCCTTGCGCCCAGGCCCATGGCCAGGAGGCCATGTACTGCACAGAGGCCTCGGCTTCGACCGGGATGACCGACACGATGGCGATCCAGTTCGCCCAGCCGGCGATGAAGCCCACCAGCGAGCCGTGCGAGTAATGGCTATAACGCACCATGCCGCCGGATTCGGGGAACATGGCGCCCAGTTCGGCGTAGGACAGTGCGATGGTGGTGATGATCGCCGCGCCCAGGATCCAGGCCCAGATCGCACCCGGACCGGCCAGCCCGGCCGCGCGCCAGGCGCCGAACAGCCAGCCAGAACCAATGATCGAGCCCAGCCCGGTGAGCATGAGCGCAAAGGGGCCGACGTCGCGGCGCAACGAATGTTCGGACATGAAAAGCCTGGGAGTGAGGGCGCCGTGAACCGGCAACAAGCCGCCAATGATCGCAGAAGCGACCGCTTGTCGTCAGTGCGTATTCAGGCAAAGCGCGACATTCCCAGGCGTCCACGCACGCAGCCAGGCCCCGGCCGCCGATGTTCCCGCCGTCACGCGACACCGCGATGACAGAGGCTGCGGCCTTACCCGTGGCACTCGGCAGCGGGCGCATCGCGGCCCACGCAGGTATGCGCCGCCACCGGCAGGCCGTGCAGTGCGCGGACCTGGCCAGGCAGTAGCGCAAAGCTGTCCAGCGTCTTGCGCGTACACGTCGGCGCCGGGCCGCTGCCGGCGTTGGCGGCGGTCGTGGCTGCCGGGCACTGTTCTTCATAGATCAGGTAATGGCACTGGCCGCTGCTGCTGACCAGGCAGTGCACATTGGTCTCGGCGTCGGTGACCTGCGTCTTGCTGAAGAGCACGTCGCGGCCATCGCTGGTGGCGCGGGTGATCGAGGTGGTGCCGTTGCGTTCGTGGCAGCCGGCCAGGGCGAGCAGGCAATACACCAGGGAGGCGATCAGGCGCATGGAGGCAGTCCTTTCGTGTCGATGCGGTATGGGGGAGACGGGGAATTACATGCCGCGGAACAAGGTCATGAACGGCTGGCTGACGGTGAGCGTTTCGCTGCGTCCGCGCAGCGCCAGCCGGCCCTTGCCGGCGTCGTCGCGCACCACCGAGGCCACCGCTTTCATGTTGACGATGGTGGAGCGGTGGATCTGCTTGAACACCTGCGGGTCGAGCACGTCGAGCAACTCGCGCAGCGGCGTGCGCAGCAGCGCTTCGCCGCCGGCGGTCATCACCGTGGTGTATTTCTGATCGGCTTGGAAATACGCCACCTCATCCAGCGCGATCAGGCGCGTCTCGCGGCCGCTGGTGGCGGTGAGCCAGGCCAGTGGCGGCGTGGCGCCGGGCGCTGCCGGGCGTGCGGCCAGCCGCTGCAATAGCGCATCCAGCAGGCCGCTGTCCGGCTGCCCGGCGGCGGCGCGTTGCTGCACGCGCTGCCAGGTGGCCTGCAGGCGCTCGCGGTTGATCGGCTTGAGCAGGTAATCCACCGCGCCATGTTCGAACGCATCGATGGCGTACTGGTCGTAGGCGGTGACGAAGACCACCTGCGCGCGCGGGCTGACCTCGCGCATTGCGCGTGCCACCTCGATGCCGGTGAGGCCGGGCATGCGGATATCCAGAAACACCACATCCGGTTGCTGGGTGGCGATGGTTTCCAGCGCGCTGGCGCCGTCCTCGCATTCGCCCACCACCTGCAGCTGTGGGCACACCTCGGCCAGCAGCGCGAGCAGGGACTGCCGCAGCAGCGCCTCGTCTTCGGCAACCACCGCACGCAGTGCGCTCATGCCTGCACCTGCACGACCGTGGCGGCCTCAGGCAGCGGCGGCGGGCGCGGCGCGGCCGGCTGAACCGGCAACGGCAGCGTGAGCGTAGCCGCCACCCCGGTGGGGAAATTGGACACGATGGCGAAACTGGCGGCGCCGGCATAAATCAGCTGCAGCCGCTCGCGCAGATTCTTCAGGCCGATGCCGGTGCCGTGGCTGTGGGTGTTGAAGCCCTGGCCGTCGTCGGCCACGGTCAGCGTGGCCTGGCGGTCGTCCAGGCGGCGCGCCAGGATCCACACGGTGCCACCGCCGGGCTTGGGTTCCAGCCCATGCTTGATGGCGTTTTCCACCAGCGTCTGCAACATCATCGACGGCAGCTGCAGGCCGCGTAGCTCATACGGCACTTCCACCTGCAGCGCCAGGCGCGCGCCCATGCGGATGCGCAGGATTTCCAGATAGGCCTGGGTACGTTCGAGCTCTTCGCCCAACGTGGAGGTCGCATCGTCCGCGCTGGGCAGCGAGCGGCGCAGGTACTGGATCAGATGGCCGATCATGATGTCGGCGCGCGGCGGATCGGTACGCGCCAGTATCTGGGCGCTGGCCAGCGTGTTGTACAGAAAGTGCGGCTCGACCTGCGCATGCAGCAGGTTCAAGCGCGCCACGGCCAGTTCCTTCTCCATCACCGATTGCTCGGCGGCAGCCTGCTCGTCGCGACGTTGCTCGCCGACCCGGCGCACCACCGCGCGATTGATCGCCTCGGCGTTCTCGAAATTGCTGCCTTCGTCCACCGCAAACAGGTCCACCCAGGCGCCGGCATCGGGCTCGCACAACACGGTGACGCTGCTGGTGCCCTGCCCCGGCGCAATCGTCACCAGCACCTGGTTGTGGGTGATGGCAAAGCGCGCAAACAGGTTCCAGCGCGAGGGTTTGCGGCCTGCATACGGATCGATGCGGCGGATCTTGGCGCGGATCAGCAGGCTGCCGGGCGCGCATTCGACATCCTGCACGCGTGGCAGCGCGCGTACGGCCTCTTCCACCACCGCAAAGCTGGCCTGCACATCCAGTGGCACTTCGATCTGGCGGCGCTGGCGCGTGGACAAGGTGTCGTGGTCAAGCCGCCCGGCGATCAGGCGGACGCGCCGCACATGGGTGATCGAACTCATCAACGCCAGCGTCAGCAGCACCATGCACACCAGGCCGAAGAACGAACCGGCAGAGCCGAACAGCTGCGCCCACATGATCCCCGCCACCAGCAGCGCGGCAGCCCAGGCAAACACGATACGCACGATCAGAAAGACGCTGGCAGACACGGACGCAGACTCGTTGGAGATGGGACGGGAGCGAGCATAGCCGGCACGTGCCGCGACGAGAGCATCGCGCGACGAATGGCCGTTAGCGCCGCCTCAAGTGCCAGGATCGCCGGACGGAACCCGACCCGCCCGGTCGGCGGCCCGGGAACCTGCGCGGTATGCTCGGCTTACGCACGCAACGGGCCGCCTGCCTGGTTACGTGAGCCACGCGGCCGAGCACGCTGTCGTGCCAGGCGGCGGCGTATTGCCATCGGGCGGCTCTGCCATATTGCTGTGGAATGCCGACTTGGCCCACATCGCAATGGGGTCGACCAACCTTTACATCACCCCGCAGGAGTCGCATGCACCGCCGTCATTTTCTGCACAGCGCAGGCCTCGCGCTTGCGGCCGTCTCCACCGGCAATTGGGCTGCCACCGGCAAGGGCGTCATTGCGCCGTCCACCCCGTTGCCGGCAACCGGGGCGGCGCCAATGCCGTTCGCCGCCGCCCCCGCACTGGTGCCGATCCGCGCAGCGGTCGATCGCATCATCGCCATCGACGGCTGCACGCGGCCGTTCCGCGCACAGGGCCCGCGCATTGAGGCAGAACGCATCGGGCGCAAAACGGTGGTGCATAACTACGGGCACGGCGGCAGCGGCTGGTCGTTATCGTGGGGCGCGGCCGAGCACGCGTTGCGACTGGTGCGTGCGGCCGATACCAATGTGCGCGAGCTGGCAGTGATCGGCTGTGGTGCGATCGGGCTCACCACGGCGGTGGCCGCGCAACGCGCCGGCCTGCGCGTGCGCATCTATGCCCGCGAGCGGTTGCCGGACGTGCGCTCGTTCTATGCCACCGGCGTGTGGTCGCCGGACTCGCGGGTGTGCACCAGCGAGCACGCAAGCACCGATTTCAAGACGCGCTGGGAAGAGATGGCGCGAATCTCGTTTCGCCGTTATCAGACGCTACTCGGCCTGCCCGGCGAGCCGATCGAATGGCGCGATGGCTACGCGCTGTCGGATGTGCCGTTCGATCAACCGGTCGCCTCGGCCGAAGCGCACGAACCGGACTACCCGCCACTGGAGCGCACGCTGCTGCACGACCTTGGCCCGCGCTCGCAACCGGTCGCTGCCGGCAGCCATCCATTTCCGGTGCCCTTCGTCCGCCGCTACAGTCAACTGACCTTCAACATCAGCGCGTATTCGCGACTCTTGCTGCAGGATTTTCTGCAGGGCGGTGGCGAGCTTTACACGCGTAGTTTCGACAACCCACGTCAGTTCGCCGACCTGCGCGAAAAAATCGTGATCAACGCCACCGGCTACGGCGCGCGTGCGCTGCTGGGCGACGACAGCGTGATTCCGGTGCGGGGGCAGACAGCACGCCTGATCCCGCAGCCCGAGGTCACGTACGGGCTGGTCTGGCGCGGCCACAATCTCAATGTGGTACCGCGTCGCGATGGGCTGCTGGTGCAGGCGCAGGGTAGCAACGACTTCAACAATGCCGATTCCTCCCCCGACCGTGCAGCATCGGAAGCGGCCGTCCGCACGCTGGCGCAATTATTTGCAGCAACCTGAGTCATGCGCGCATCGCGTCGCCTGGCATTGCGACCACTGCAGTTCACCCCTCGCTGAGTGAGGCGTTCAAGGCGATGGCCAATGCGGCATCGCCACTGACCAGCGCATCCCAACGCAGGCTCACGCCCTTGCGCTTGCCTTTCTCGACCAACTTCAGGCCGTCAGGGTCGATGATCAACGTATAGGCCTGGTCGCCGATCTGCAGTTCACGGCGTAGCGGTTTGTCCAACGGTGTCATGCGGCATCTCGTGCGGGAGTCGACGCCCGTTGTAACGCATCTGCCTGTACGGCGCGCACACATGATGGCGACGTGATCCGGCTGGCACCATGCAGTTGCAGACGCTGCGCTGCAAGGCAGCGATGTCGGTGATGCCTTGAAGCGACAGCATCTAATGCGTGCAGGCCATGCATGCAGATCGACGAGCGCCGCAGGCGCCTATCCCGTTGGACCGGTCGCGCATCGCTGCGTTGTCGACTGCATCGCGCTTATGGCACAGGTCGCCATCGCATCGGGATCACCGTTTCCACCAATCGCGCTAACACTTGCAGGGCTAGCTTAGCGGTCAAGCGGTATCGGCCTGATGCCGATCGCCATCACCGAATGGCTGATCACGCACCAGGAAGCAATCGTGCTTGCGTTTTCGAACGCAAACCACTTGTTCAGCGTCGCCGCCGAACGGTGAACGCCACGTTTCAACCCTGTGACCAACAAAGGAGCCACCCATGGCGATCAAGACTGTCGAAGAACTTTTCATCCACGAGCTGTCGGACATCTACAGCGCTGAAAAGCAGCTGACCAAGTCGCTGCCACGTTTGGCACGTGCTGCCACCGAGCCGAAGTTGAAGGCCGCATTCGAGACCCATCTGGAAGAAACCCAGGGCCAGATCGAGCGTCTGGACCAGGTGGTCGAGGTGCTGGGAATCAAGCTCAAGCGCATCAAGTGCGCGGCGATGGAAGGCTTGGTGGAAGAAAGCCGTGAAGTGATCGAAGAAATCGAAGCCGGCCCGGTGCGCGATGCTGCACTGATTGGCGGCGCGCAGAAGGTGGAACACTACGAAATCGCCTCCTACGGCACCATCGCAGCGATGGCCAAGCAGCTCGGCTATGCAGACGCTTTGCCGCTGTTGCTGGCCACGCTGGAAGAAGAAAAGGCCACCGACGAAAAGCTGACCCTGCTCGCCGAACAGGGCGGTAACCAGAAAGCTGCCAAGACCAGCAAGGCGGCCTGATCCGTCACGGGGCGGCACCGCCGCCCCGTCGCTCGCAGTCCTGCGGCATCTCTCAACAGCCAAGCCCCCACGTTTCTGCCCGCTCCTTGAGTGGTCGTAGTTGCCGGGCGCAAGCCATGGAGCATCTTTATGTTTATGCACAACAAGCGGTTGATGTACACCGTCCGCGTTGCCCAGCCCAATCCCGACCTGGCGACGCTGATGCTCGAACAGTTTGGCGGTCCGCAGGGCGAACTTGCCGCTGCAATGCGCTATTTCACCCAGGCGCTGGGTGAAGACGATCCGGGTCGCAAGGATCTGCTATTTGATATCGCTACTGAGGAACTCAGCCATTTGGAGATCATCGGGTCGATCATCGCCATGCTCAACAAGGGGCCGAAAGCCGTCTTGTCTGAAGGCATGGAAGAGGCCATGGACATGCGCAACATGACCCAGAACAGCACCAGCCACACGCAACAGATCCTGTATGGCGGTGGCCCGGCCCTGGTCAATTCAAGCGGCGTGCCGTGGACTGCGGCATATGTCGACAGTATCGGTTGCCCGACCGCTGACATGCGGTCGAATATTGCGGCAGAGGCACGTGCCAAGCTGGTCTATGAGCGCCTGATCACTGTGACTGACGACCTGGGCATTGTGGATGCGCTGCGTTTCTTGATGACCCGCGAAGTCGCGCATCAAAAGTCGTTCGAGAAGGCGCTGTACTCGATCGAGCCAAACTTCCCGCCGGGCAAGTTGCCGGGGGACCCGCGCTTTACCGACAAGTACTACAACACGTCGCAGGGCGAGGGCGACATGGTTGGCCCATGGAATGCTGGCGAGCAATGGGAAGTCGTGGCCGACCGCGAATCGCAGGCCGCGGTGGATGGCGGCGACGGCTCGGCGACGGTTGCCCTGGACAAGACACAGACCGCGGCACTGGATGCGATGTCGGAGCGATTGCTCTCCAACCCGGAACTGGATCGCGTGACCGGAGCAGATCTGGGTGCCGGTCCGGGCGCAGGGTCCACCACCGGCGACATCCAGCGCTGAGATTGAAGATGTCACCGCTGCATCACTGGCCTGGGTCGTACACGACCCGGGCCTTTTTCTTGACACCACATGGGACTTGGCATGAACGACAAAACCAAACTTGATACGCATGATGCACGCCAGTCCGCCTACCGCGGCACTGGGACCGATGCATCCATTGACGGACATGGCCGCAACGATCCGTCGGCTGCGCAGGACGGTGAGATTCCAGTGCCACGCGATGGCAAGCCGGAGGAGCTCAACCAGCACGATCACGGGCGCGGCGGCGGGGTGGGTGAAGCCGAGCCAGATGCGCAACCGCAACGCGATGGCAGTACGCAGCCCAACTTTGGCCAGACCGGCACCTATGGCAAGCAGCAACACATCCAGGCGCAACAACGTGCGCTCGAGGACACCGACAAGGATGCATAGTCAAACGCTGCAGACCGACCACGATCTGTGAGCTTTTACGTTCAATAAATTACGAGCGACACAGCTCCAAGCGCCGCGACGATAAGAGAACCCGGCACGCGACATGAAGAGACTAGACGCTACGCCGCGGTGCCAACATGCCCGCGCGCGAGTCCCACACAGGTGCGTGGCTATCTCGTACCTAGCTCGCGTGCCTCTACAGTCTCACCGCCGCGGGACCGAAAATAAAAGGGGCCCATCGGGCCCCCTGATCTCACCAGCCGTGTAGGCCAATTACGCGCGGATCGCCGGCTCTGTCACATCGCTTGTCCATTCCGGCCGTACACCTGCGGCCGCCGTCCAGCGCTCCAACCGCCAGGGCGTGAGATTGCCCATCGCCTCGGCGCCAGTCATCTGCAGCCATTGCCCCACGTCGCCGTCGATGCATAACGGGCGATGGGTCGGCATGGTGGCCGATGTCGCAACCAGCAACGAAAATCCCATCTGCAACCGACCGCCGATGTCCGTCACATTGCGCAGCCCGGCTGCATAAGACGCGCTGCCGTCCGGACTTAGCCATGTTGCGGCCGTGGTGCCATCTGCCGACGCTGTGCAGACAAAACCGCACAGCGGTATCGCGCACCGTTGGGTTTCCCAGATGGCCAGGTCCACATTGCCCAACCACGCGGGCTCCTGCATATGTATCGAACGCTGTTGGCCGGGCGCACGTCGCCCAAAGGTAGCGCGTTCCTCGCGCTGGCCGCCGCGATTGGCCACCAGCACATCGGCATCGGCACCAACACCGACCTCGACCCACGCGTTGCTCGCCACCCGGGCGGACAACTGAAGAATACGGGTAATCATGACTACTCCACTGTGCCTCTTGATGACACCGACTACGTAAGCACAATGCGCGCCAAGTTTTTGGCACAAGCAAACACGGGCGTTGCCCGTATAGCGACTTGCTCCAGGCACAACTGTGGTGCCATGAGGGTCAATTCGGGCGCCAAGATCTGCATCGAAGTGCAAGATTTTCCATCGATTCGATGATCGATCCTACAGAGTGCGCCAGATTCGCGCAGCCGCGTTTGCTAGGTGCGCAAGCAATGCACGATAGCGTTCGGTTGACGGCTAAATTGTTCACGAGTCATGGCGGTTCGGCTGCGAGCGCCACTGCACTGCATGACAGAGCGGATAAACCGCGCGATGACCCTGGACGAGCGCGCTGCGCCCAATCAACCTCTTCCACTGCATCATGAAAACCCGGCGAAGCGGTAGCGCGTGCATCACCAACGCGGACATTTCAATGGACGAGGCCCGTCATGTTCATAGCGGACCTCGGGTCCGGTGCCAGTCGACACGACGGACGCCGTGCGCGCACCGACGCAACGCAGGGGTTCACCCATGCAGCGGGTTGAGCGGCAGCCGGATCTCGCATTCCAGACGCGTGTCGCTTAGTTCATAGCGGGTATGCGCGCCATGGCTATAGGGCAACGCCTTTTCGATAAGGCGTCGGCCGAAACCGCCGGCCTGATCGCGGTCATTGCGTAGCTGCTGGTTTGCGCCCTCTTCGACCCATTGCAACACCAGGTGCGCGGACGCGTCGCCACCATTGACCACGTTCCAGCGAATCGCCAACGTGCCCGTATCCACGGCCAATGCGCCGTACTTGAGCGCGTTGGTGGCCAATTCGTGCAGTGCCAAAGCCAAGGTCTGCACTGTCGACTTGCGCAAGGCCACGTCGGGCCCCTCCACCACGATGCGGTGATGATCCGGTTCGGCACCGAGCGCGGCCAGCTCCATGCGCAACAGTGCGCCGATGGTGGTCGGCTCGTTATCCGATTGCGACAACAGGCCTTGCACGCGCGACAACGCCGACAGGCGATCTTCAAACTTGCCGGCGAACTCGGGCATGCTTTGGCTGCTCTGCATGGTCTGCTTGGCCACCGATTGCACCACGGTGATCAGATTGCGTGTGCGGTGCTGCAGTTCGGTCACCAATACGCGCTGCTGCTCCTGCAAGCGGCGCAAATTGTCCGACTCGGTGGAGGTGCCCAGCCACTCCAGCACCTGGCCGCGCTCGTCGCGTACCGCAGTGCTGCGGGTGTGGAACCAGCGGTAACCACGCTCGGATGCGTTGAACAGGCGGTGCTCCACATCCAGCCCGCCGGTGCGTGCGCTGTCGCACCAGGCAGTCATGGTCAGCTCGCGTTCGTCCGGATGGACCGCTTGCAGCCAGCCCAGCTGCAGGCTGTCGGCATCGCTCAAGCCGGTATAGCTCGACCATTGCGGACTGGACCAGGTCCAGTTGCCGCCATCGTGCGAACGCCACACCAGTTGCGGGATGCCTTCCATCAAGGTACGTAGGCGTTGCTCGCTGCTGCGCAGGGCGCGCTCGGCACGGGTCAACGGCGTGACGTCCGTGAAGGTCAGCACCGCGCCGCCGATGAAGTTGTCCACGGTGCGATACGGCAGCACGCGCACCATGTAGCGCGCATGCGTGGCCGGGTTTTCCACCTCGCGGTCGTGCACGGCCAGAGTGCGGATCACCCGGCGCACATCGTCCTGCAGCTCGTCATAAGCCACGTGCAACTTGATGTGGCTGATCGGGCGATGGATATCGCTTTCCACCAACGGCAGGATGTCGGTAATGGCTGGGGTGAAGTTGGTGACGCGCAGTTCGTTATCCAGAAACAAGGTCGCGATCTGGGTGCTTTCCAGCAGATTCTTCAGGTCGCTATTGGCGTGGGCCAATTCCTGCACCCGATGCGCCAGCTCGCCATTGACGGTGGTGACCTCCTCATTGACCGACTGCAGCTCCTCCTTGGAGGTCTCCAGTTCTTCGTTGGCGCTCTGTAGTTCCTCGTTGAGGGATTGATATTCCTCGTTGGACGATTTGAGCTCTTCGTTGGTGCTTTCCAACTCTTCGATCATCGACTGCAACCGCTCACGGGTGATGCGCAGTTCGTTTTCCAGCACCTGCACATGACCTCTGTCGGCGGCCGCATCCCGCGGGCCGGCAAGCTCCAGTGGATCGCGCACCTCCACTTCTTGAAACAGCACGACATAGCCACGCGGAACCTCCGAATCGGAGGTCGGTTCCACGAACAGGTCCACCGCCCACGCAGCGCTGTCTTCGTGCACCTGGATGCCCTTGATCTGCACGGGCATCTTTTCCGCTTCGGCACGGCTGAGGGCACTGCGCAGATCCAGGCGCAGGTCGCGGTGAATCAGATTGAGCAGATTGAGGCTGGGCGCACCGCCACCCGGACGGATGAAACGCCCCGCCTGTGCAGAAAAATGCAGAACATCGAAATGTTCGTCCAGGACGGCGTAGGCCGGTGCGTAGTGGTCGGCGATCCGCTCGCCCGCGCGCACCAGCGCACTGCTGGAGGCGCGCTGTCGTTGCGGCGGTGCCAGCACCCGGTCGGTTGGCGCCCGCGGCAGGGTGGGAAAGGTGGCATGCACGCGGCTGTCGGCATCGATCTTCTGAAATACACGGAAGCTGCGCTCCACCGGTACGAACAACTTGGCATGCCGCGAGACGTTTTCCGCATTGCCCAGGAACAGGTAACCGCCGGGCTTGAGCGCAAAATGGAAGATCGGGATCACCCGATTTTGCAGCTCTGCATCCAGATAGATGAGCAGGTTGCGGCACGACACCAGATCCAGGCGCGAGAACGGCGGATCCTTGACGATACTGTGCTGCGAGAACACGCATAGCTCACGCAGTTCCTTGCGCACCACATAGGTGTCGCCTTCCTTGACGAACCAGCGGCGCAGGCGCTCTGGGGCCACTTCGCCAACGATGCTGGACGAATACCGCCCCACCCGCGCCGTCGCCAGCGCGCGCCCGTCGATATCGCTGGCAAAGATCTGGATGCGCGGCGGTGCATCCAACGTCTCGGCATGCTCGCGCAGCAGCATCGCCAACGAATAGGCCTCTTCACCCGTGGAGCAACCCAGTACCCACACGCGCAGATGATCGCCCACATGCTTGCCCTGAAACAGGCGCGGGATGACCTGCTGCTCCAGGAACTCGAACTCGCGATGGTCGCGGAAGAACTGCGTCACGCCGATCAACAGGTCGTTGAACAGCAGCAAGGGCTCATCAAAGTGACTGCGCAGGACGTCCAGATATTGTTCGAGCGCCTCGACCTGCACCACCTGCATGCGCCGCTGCACCCGGCGCAGGAAGGTAGCGCGCTTGTACCCATGAAAGTCGTGACCGGTGGTGTTGCGCAGGATGCTGGCAACCTGGCTGAGCTGATCGTTCTCGCTGCCATTGCGCACACCTGCCGGAACGGCATGGCCCAAGCTGTGGTGCCGTTGCATGTGCGCAGCGATGCGTGCGGCCACTCGCGCCAACGGCAGGATGTCGTCGGTAATGGCCGCTGGGTTGCTGGCGCTGCGCAGATCCAGCTCATGCAGCGACGGATCGTCCACTGCCAGGGCCAGGCCACCGCATTCCTTGATCGCCGCGGTGCCCAGGGTGCCATCGCCATCGGTGCGGCCCACAATCAGGCCAATCACATTGCCGTCCTGGTCATGCGCCATCGAAACGAAGAAGCTGTCGATCAAGCCGTGATCGCTTTCGCCATTGAGTGGCCGCAAGCGCAGGGTGCCCTCTTCCAAGGTCACCACGGTGTCGTTGGGGGGCAGATAAAACCGTCCGGGCTGCAGGCGGTCACCGTCTTCCGGCACCAGCAACAAGCGTGCCTGCGGGCCCAGCAGTTCGCGCAAGCGTGCCTTGTCCAGCAATTGCTGATCGCGCAGCAGCAGCATGACTGCCAGATCCGGCGAACCTGCGACCGCATCCAGTACTTCGGCCAGCCGGGTGGCATCCAGGCCACCCGCACCTACCCCCAGAATGAACAGCGGCGCGTGGTTGGCGTCGGGCGTGTGGTCGTCGTAAGCGGCGTCGTCTTGAGTCATGTCGGCTGTCACATCGTCGGCGCCTGACGATCAAGCGCAATCCGGAATGATGGCGGATAGCCGCTAATTCCGCCAAGCCAGCGACCTCTCTGCGCGTCCGCTGATCGCACCATTGGCAGTCATCGGCCACACGGCGGCGCACCCCTGCCGTGGAAGCGCCTGCTTACGCGCCGCGTTAACCTTGGATGGGCGCACCATATAAAACGCACCTGGTGCGCCCACGCCTCAGGAGTTGCCCATGTTCGACAATCTACTCACTGGCCGCCGGATCCTGGTGGTCGAAGACGATTATCTATTGGCCGAGGCGCTCAACGATCTGCTCGTCGAAGCGGGTGCGCGCGTGGTGGGCCCAGTCGGGAATGTGCAAGACGCGCTATCGCTACTCGCGTCAGGCCAGACCATCGATGGCGCGCTACTGGACGTCAATGTACGTGGCCAGCCTGTGTTCCCGGTCGCCGACGCCCTGCTGGAGCGCGGTGTTCCGTTCTCTTTCTGCTCCGGGTACGACCGCTACACGCTACCGCCGCGGTTCGCGCACCTGTCCTACTGCATGAAGCCGTACAACCCGCGCACCATCACCACATTGCTCAGCAAACAGACCCAACCGGCCGAGCACTATTGATCGTTCGGCGGCGGCACCGTTACGTCAGGTGCTTGGGCGTGCTGGCTGTCGGCTAATTCCTGGGCGCGCTCCTGCTCGCCTAGCTCGTTGAGCAACTGGATGGCGGACTGATGCGCATGACGCAACGTTTCAAGCGGTTTCGAGGTCTCGTCACGCAGTGCATACAACGCAAAACCCATCACATTGAGACGGTTGCGTAACTGATGCAGCAGCTCGCGTTTGCCGCCCTGCGATGCAACATCCGTCACTGCGCGTCCTTGTCACTGAGCCGGTTATGCAGCGTGCGTACGCTGATCCCCAATTCGCGTGCCGCAGCCTTCTTGTTGAACCGCGTACGCGCCAAGGCTGACTCGATCATGGCGTCTTCGGCTTGACGCATGGTCCACCCCACCGGAATCAGCAAGCCGTCTTCGTCGGCCTGCGGCACGGTCTGCTCCACATCCGGCGCAGTCAGCAAATCGCCATCCGAGCGCAGATACAGATAGTGGATGAACGAGCGTAGCTCGCGCACGTTGCCCGGCCAGGTGTGATACGCCAGATAGCGCAGCAGCGACTTGGTCGGCAGCTTGCGCTTGCCGTATTTGACGTTGAGCTCGTCGATCACGCGTAGCCCCAGCACACGCGCGTCGCCGCGGCGTTCGCGAAGCGACGGCACCTGGATCGGGTACTCGTTGAGACGGTAGAACAGATCCTCACGCAGCACGGCTTGCTCGCGCTGCACATGTTGATGCGTGGCAGCGACCACCCGCGCATCGAGCGGAATTTCTTCGTTGCCGCCAACGCGCATGAAACTGCGCGATTCGATCGCCCGCAACAGATAGACCTGCAAGCGCTTGGGCATTTCGCCGATCTCATCCAGAAACAGCGTGCCATCGGCCGCCTGTTCCAGGAATCCGGCATGACGACGGTCGGCACCGGTGAAGCTGCCGCGCTCATGGCCAAACAGCTGGCTTGCCAACAACTCTTCGGGAATCGCGCCGCAGTTGACCGGCACGAAGCGACCGCGACGGCCCGACACCCGGTGGATGGCACGTGCGACCAGATCCTTGCCGGTGCCGGTTTCGCCAGTCACCAGAACATTCAGATCGGTTGGCGCCACGCGCACGATGTCCTTGCGCAACAGCACGATGCTGTCGCTGTTACCAATGATGCCCAGATTGCCCTGCTGGGCCTCACGCAGACCACCCAGCACACGCTCCAGCCGCTCCGGCGCAAACGGCTTGGTCAGGAACTCGCTGACCCCAAACTGCTGCGCGCGGCCCTGGGTTTCATATGCATAGTCGCCCGACACCACGACGATCTGTGGTGTGTGATCGGGGTCCAACCGTTCGATGAGATCGAAGCCGCTGCCATCTGGCAGGCCAACGTCCACAACTAATAGATCGGGGAAGTTGCTGTCCAGCCAATGGCTGGCTTCGCCAAGGGTGTGGATGCCCTTGGCGCGGAAGCCGCTATCGGTGGCCAACTCAACCACCTGATCGCAGAACTCCACGTCGTCATCGATGATGGCGCAGGAAAGACGGTCCATGAGCGCTTGTGTCCGCAATGGCTACTACATGTTCAGTTGAGAATTGTGACAGCGGCGCGAAAACCGCGCCTGCGCATCACTACGAGATTGCACGTGCAGCCACGACCCTCGTGGCCGAACCGTCGCCCTTGCCCCCAAGTCGAGCTCGCCGTGTCGTGCGCGCAGTACGCACGGCTGGGCAGCAATTTGCCAGTGCCAAGCGTCATGGTCGGGGTCGGTCACCGTGCCCGGCATGTCGAAACGCCAAACAGTGCAAGGTTTGCGACGACGGTTGCCGCGCATTCTTGCTCGGCCCGGCGCGGCTTAGTCTAATGGATCAGTTCGTTTATGGTGTTGCACTGCAACCGTGTCCCGGCCGCCAATAGGCGGCCGTTATCCCATTGGATGACGCGTCCGGGCGATGAACGTTGCGGTCTGAGGCGCCTCCACCCACGACGCGCATCGCGTGGAGAGCGCGTGCAGATCGTCATCACGGCGTCGTACTTTCAAAGCGCAAAACATTGCTCCCCGACCTAGCCGAGCGAGGTGTCACATGCATGCAGTATCCGTACATCGCCACGCCGATGTGCAAAGCGCATTGACGTATTGGAGGGACCAGCATCGGCGCGGCCAGCTTGGCTACCATCCCTTCGACGGCATTCCCGAAGGGACCGTGCGCGCCGTCTGCGACGCGTACAACGCGCAGCCGGATCTGAGCGAGCAGCAAGCAATCAAGGCAGTGCGCGATGCGCTGTGCCTGACGCCGGGCTCTAGCAATGCGGCCCTTGCCGACTGGTTGGCGCCCCGTTGTCTGCGGCATCTGCGCAGCGCCTAGGCCGCGCCGTTACCGATCACATTGGACGCACCGCACGGATGCGGAGTACTCAACGCAACACGACCGCCCGGGCGGTACGAAACGCGCCTGGGCTTCCACCCTGCTGCCGCATGCCACTACGCGTGCGGCCTATCGCATCGTGAAGCGTTAAGCGACAGCGCTCACAGGCACAGTCCTCATACTGGGATCCAGCTCGCACTACGGCATGCCATTACCTCGCCAGCATCGCTGTGACCACACGCTACTAGGAGAACCCCGTGGAAGCGTTGTTGTTGTCCCGCCTCCAGTTCGCTTTCGTTATTTCATTCCATGTGCTGTTCCCGGCCTTCACCATTAGCCTGGCGAATCTGCTGGGCTTTCTTGAGTGGCGTTGGTTACGCACGCACGACGAGGGATGGAAACGGCTGTATTTTTTCTGGCTGCGCATCTTTGCCGTGTCCTTCGGCATGGGCGTGGTCAGCGGCATCGTGATGGCGTTCCAGTTTGGCGCCAATTGGCCCGAGCTCAGCCGTATCGCCGGCGGCGTGATCGGGCCGCTCTTGAGCTATGAAGTGCTCACCGCGTTCTTCCTGGAAGCGAGCTTCCTGGGCGTGATGTTGTTCGGCTGGGGCCGCGTTTCGGAGAAGCTGCACTTCTTTGCAACCTGCATGGTGGCGATCGGTACGCTGGTGTCCACGTTCTGGATCCTGTCGTCCAATAGCTGGCTGCACACGCCGCAGGGCTACGCGATGGTCAACGGCATCGTGCAGCCGGTGAGCTGGGTGCAGATCATCTTCAACCCATCGTTCCCCTATCGTCTGGTGCACATGGCACTGGGCTCGTTCATCACTACCTGCTTCGTCGTGGGCGGCGTGGCGGCGTACTACCTGCGCAAGGGCGTGCACCTGCCCGAGGCTGCGCGCATGTTGCGACTGTCGGTAGCTTTTGCCGCCATCGTGCTGCCCATCCAGGTCCTGGTCGGCGACCAGCACGGCCTCAACACGCTTGAACATCAGCCGCTCAAGGTGGCGGCGATGGAAGCGCACTGGCACAGTGAGAAAGCCGGTGCCGGCGTGCCGCTGGTGGTGTTTGCGCTACCCAATGCCGAGGCCGAGCGCAATGACTACGAAGTAGCGATTCCACGCTTGGGCAGCCTGATCCTGACCCATAGCGCCGATGGCGACATCACTGCGCTGACCTCGGTGCCACGCGATCAGCGCCCACCGGTGGCTCCGGTCTTCTTCGCCTTCCGCATCATGGTCGGCCTGGGCATGGCGATGCTGTTGTTGTCGTGGGTGTCTGCCATTGCGTGGTGGCGCGGCCGGCTGCATGCAAAAGCGCTCATCCTGGCCTGGAACGTGATGCTGCCGGCCGGCTTTATCGCCCTGATCGCCGGCTGGTTCGTCACCGAAATCGGGCGACAGCCGTGGGTGGTGTATGGACTGCTACGCACCGCCGACGCAATGGGCCCGCAATCGGCCGCGACCGTGGCAGTGTCGTTGCTGGTGTACGTGCTGGGCTACGCATTCGTCTTCGGCTTCGGCATCTTTTACCTCACCAAACTGGTGCATGCCGGCCCGCGAACCAGCAGCGATGGCCCGGACGTGGCCGGGGGCGAACACACGCCTGCACGCCCGCTCTCTGCTGCCGACACCGCGCTGGAACAGGAGAACACACCATGGAACTGAGCTACTGGTTGCCGGTGGTGTGGTTTGGCGTCATCGGCTTTGGCGTGCTGATGTACGTGGTGCTGGATGGCTTCGTATTGGGACTAGGCATGCTGGCGCCGTTCGCACGCGACGAACAGGAGGTGGACCTGATGATGAATACCGCCGCCCCGATCTGGGACGGCAACGAGACCTGGCTGGTGCTCGGTGGCGCGGGATTGTCCGCTGCGTTTCCGGCTGCGTACGCGGTGATCCTGTCGGGACTGTACCTGCCGGTGCTGTTGATGGTGATGGCGTTGGTGTTCCGTGGTGTGGCCTTCGAGTTCCGCTTCAAGGCGCAACGCTCGCGACGGCTGTGGACGCTTTCGTTCATCGCCGGCTCCATCCTTACTGCATTCGCGCAAGGCATCATTCTGGGTGCGCTGGTGGAAGGCATGGCACTGGAAAATGGGCGCTACATCGGCGGGGTATTTGGCTGGTTCAGCCCGTTCACCATCCTCACCGGCGCGGCCCTGGTCTTTGGCTATGCGCTGCTCGGCAGCACTTGGTTGATCCTCAAGACCGAGGGACGCACGCATACCCTGGCGCGCCAGCTGACCAAGCCGCTGGTCGGTGTGGTAGTGACCTTCCTGGTGCTGGTCAGCGCGTGGCTGCCGTTCCTGAGCTCGCATGTGATGGCACGGTGGTTCGCGCACGGCAACTTCTGGTGGTTGTCGCCGATCCCGGCAGTGACGGCAGCCGTGGCGCTGGCGTTGTGGCGTAGTAGCGACAGCTCACGCAGCGATGCGTCGCCGTTCCTGCTGACACTGGCCATCTTCGTGCTGGGTTTTATCGGACTGGTGCTGGGCATGTGGCCGTATCTGGTGCCGCCCAGCTACACCATCTGGCAGGCGGCCGCGCCGCCCTCGTCGCAGATCTTCCCGATGGTTGGCCTGGTGGTGTTGCTGCCGTTGGTACTGGGCTATACGGTGTGGTCGTATCGCGTGTTCCGCGGCAAGATCGCCGCCGATGTGGGCTATCACCATCACCATTGAGCACGTTTCAGCGCCGCACCGCACCGCGCGGAATGCGGAATGCCGTCCCGGCGCGGCAGAGCTGAAAGCACCACGCCCGCGGTTGCGGGCGTGGTGCTGGCGATTGCCGGAGGGTCTCAACGCTTTTCCGAGCCATCCGGGCGTTCGTAATCGTGCTCGGGATCGGCTTTGTTGACGTCACGGTCCTCGTCGGGCATGTCGTGGACCTTCCACTCCACGTTCTCGTTACGTTTCTCCTGCGGCGTGAACGGCTTGCTCTGATCGGAACCGGGACCCCACGGCTTTTTCGCTTCGCTACCCATGTGCATCTCCTGCGTCTCGGTGTGAGGTCACGCTAGGCACAGGCACATTGCAGTGGAGTGAACGAAGCTGCGTGATGGTGTGAAGTGACCATGCGCCAAGTGGTCGGCCTGGCGCGCAGATGCATCGCACACTCCACGCGCCACGACGCTCACCCACCGGTCTGCGAATGGGGCGCCTCTACCGGCTTGGATTGCGGCGAATCCTTTTGCCGCAGCCAGATCGTCAAGACCACCAGCGAAAACACCGCCAGAAATTCGCTTTGCCAGTTCTGCATCGACTCGAACCAGAACGCGGCGTCGGTGAAATGGTCGAACATGGTGATGGGCGGCAGGCCCTTCTGTGCGCGCTCCAGCAGCTCGAGCCGCCAACTGCCGATCAGATGCAACCCAAAGCTCATCAGGAACAGGATGCCAAAGGCAATTGCCAGAGAGTGTTCGTACAACCGCAGCCATAGCCCACCGGCACGCACGGGCCACGGCGCGGTGCCGGGTTTGATCGAGGTGTCCTCTTCGTCGGGATCGAGCGGGCGCGATTCTGCCGAACCGACCTGTCGCAGCTTGACCGTCAGCAGCACATACATGCCCATCTGCAGAAACTCGCTCTCCCAGTTTTCGAACAACGCAGACACGAAGTGCGGGCTATGCAGATAAGCCGCCAACCGCAGTGCCGCCTGCCCCTGCTCGCGCAGCTCCTCGTTATACGCGTGGAGTCCGGCATAGATCTGACAGCAGATGAAGAACAAGGTTAGCCCAAGCAGGCACAACGACAAACCGTTACGACGGAAGAACATGGAAGGCCTCCTGACAATGCGCGCAGTATCGAACGTCGTGAGCAAGAGCGCATGAAGCCCGCAGCCATGGGCGCCATCGGTCTACGCAGAAAGATAACCGGCCTTATGAATGTGCCGCCTGCTAGTGAAGTGCAGCACACACGCTGCCGACATTGCCTAGCCCGGATGTTTACGTTTGCATGCCCACACTGGGGTTGAGCGCAGCACTTGCTGCTTGCATCAGCACACACCAACGTCAGGAGACGACCATGCCCGTACCCAATTATCCGCGTCCGCCCTTCAAGCCGCAGCAGCAGAGCTTTCCGGGCCGCACCGAGAAGATGGACCCGCGCCCGGACCATGGCGAAGACAGCTATGTCGGTCATGGGCAACTGAAAGGCAAGCGCGCATTGATCACCGGTGGCGACAGCGGCATCGGCGCGGCGGTGGCCATCGCCTATGCACGCGAGGGCGCCGATGTGGCCATCGCATTCCTGCCTGACGAGCAGGAGGACGCGGCCAAGATCGGCGCGCTCATTGAGAAAGCCGGGGTCAAGGCGCTGCTGGTGGCATGCGACATCAGCGACCCAAGCCAGGCGGCAGCACTGATCGAGAAGGTCAACAGTGCCTTCGGCGGCCTGGATATCCTGGTCAATAATGCCGGCTACCAGAAGTACTTCGAAAGCTTCGAAGACATTACGCTGGACGAGTGGCGCAAGACCTTCGACACCAACGTGCATGCGGCCTTCAACCTGGTGCGGCTGTCGGCACCCCTGATGACGGATGGCGGCTCGATCATCAACACCGCCTCGGTGCAATCGAAAAAGCCCACTCCCAACATCCTGCCTTACGCGGCGACCAAGGGCGCATTGGCCAATCTCACCATCGGTCTGGCCGGCGTGCTGGCCGAGAAAAATATCCGCGTCAACGCCGTGCTCCCCGGCCCTATCTGGACGCCATTCATTCCTTCGGGCATGGACGAAGAATCGGTGCAGAACTTCGGTGCGCAGACGCCCATGGGGCGTCCTGGTCAGCCCGTGGAGTTGGCCTCGGCCTACGTCATGCTGGCATCCGATACGGCCAGCTATACCTCGGGCACTCTATTGACCATCGCTGGCGGTGCCGTCACGATGTAACACGCGTAGAGCGCTGCATGCCCGCGTCACCTGTGAAGGTGACGCGGGTATTTTGTTGGTCGAATGATCGGCGCTGCAGACGGCCATCACTGCTAGCGCATGGCAACATGGTGGAGTGCGACACACCTGATCAAGCCAAGACATCAATACGCATCCGCGCTCATGGACTCAACCGCCAACGGCGCGGCCATGACATCCAATAAAAAAACAGGCAGCACGTGCTGCCTGTTTCTTCTGCGTCATACGCCAACCGGTTTGTAAATCAGTACGTTGCCGCGAGATCACCGAGCTGGACGACCTCGACCTGTCACGTGCTAATCGCAGCACTCAGTGCGGCTGGGTCTGCTTCGCGCTGAGTGCCTTGGCGTGGTCCAGATGCTCGGCGACAGTTTCGCGCATCCGCTGCAACTCCTTGCCAAGATCGCTAGAA
The DNA here is from genome assembly GCF_001908725.1 of Xanthomonas vesicatoria ATCC 35937. NCBI lineage: Bacteria > Pseudomonadati > Pseudomonadota > Gammaproteobacteria > Lysobacterales > Lysobacteraceae > Xanthomonas > Xanthomonas vesicatoria. Next base: position 2,199,783 of record NZ_CP018725.1, read on the forward strand.
CCAGGCTCGCTGCTCAGCTGGGTATCCAACAATGCCAGCGCCTGCTCATGACTGCGAACGGCAGCTTGCAGATACTGTTTTTCGAATGCCTGACCATGCAATGGTTCCAATTGATCGCGAGCACTCTTCGCGCGAACGGATGCTGCTTGCCCCAACGGGCCACTCCGATCTGGCGCAAACCGGCTGAGATCGGTCAATGCGGCGCTATGGGCTTCATCCATCTTGCGGGCGAAATCCAGCAACTCTCCTGCCGCACCTTTGACAACGGCAAGCTGTGCGAGCGAGCGCTCCTGCTCGTTGAAGATGGCCAGTGCACCTAGCGCCTGCTTGCGGTCCCGCACATCACCAACGCTGTCACGCAATGGGTCACCATGCGGTGGCGTTGTGCCGATGGCGCGCTGACGGTCCTGGTGCGTCTCCGCGCTGTCCGTCGAACCCTGACGACGTTGCCACGCCTTATAAGCCACGTATCCCACGGCGCCGGCAGTCACCATCTTGAAAAGTCCCATGCCTGTCTCCTGAATAGTCGCCGCTCGGCGACGTTGATGTTTGGGTGCACACCGCACTGCCCTGACTCCAAGCGCGGTACTGCGGGTCGATCCAGCGTGCGAGTGCGACAGTTATCCAGACGTGACATGCGGATCAACGCGGCGTCACCGAATGTGTGCGTCCACACCGCGCCCACGCACCGTGCTGACCGGCTTAACGGTCCAAGGCCAACACTGCGCGACGTTGCCGCGTATCGACGGCCCTCAGGAGAACTGCATGCTCGCCCTCAATTACCACGGCTCACGCGATGTACGGGTCGAAACCGTGCCAGACCCGGTTCTGGTGGAACGCGATGATTTGATCTTGCGCGTCACCGCCACCGCCATTTGCGGCTCGGATCTGCATCTTTACCGCGGCAAGATTCCGGACCTGCGACAAGGCGATATTCTCGGCCATGAGTTCATGGGCATCGTTGAAGAAGTCGGTCCGGACGTGACCGCCGTCAAGCCGGGCGACCGCGTGGTGATTCCGTTTGTGGTCGCATGCGGGCGCTGCTTCCACTGCATGCTGCAGGAATTTTCTGCGTGCGAAACCACTAACACCGGCAAGGGTGCGGCACTCAACCACAAGGACATGCGCCCGCCTGCGGCCCTGTTTGGCTTCAGCCATCTCTACGGCGGTCTATCCGGTGGGCAGGCCGAATTTGTCCGCGTGCCCAAGGCCAACGTCGGGCCGCTGGTGGTGCCCGATGCACTACACGATGAGCAGGTGCTGTTCCTGTCCGACATCCTCCCCACCGGGTATCAGGCGGTTGTCGATGCGGGCGTCAAGCAAGGTTCCACGGTGGCAATCTTCGGCGCTGGCCCGGTGGGCCTGATGTCGGCGGCTTGCTACCGCATGTTGGGCGCAGAACGCATCTTCATGGTCGACCGACATGGATACCGTCTGGACTTTGCGTCCAAGGCCTATGGCGTGATCCCGATCAACTTCGACGAGATCGACGACCCGGCCGATGTGATCGTGTCGCAGACCGACGGCCGCGGCGTGGATGCCAGCATCGAGGCAGTGGGCTTCGAGGCCGAAGGCAGTGCGATCGAAACCGCGCTCACCAACCTCAAGCTGGAAGGCAGCAGCGGTGTGGCGATCCGCCAGTGCATCGCCGCGACACGGCGCTGCGGCGTCGTTAGCGTGCCGGGCGTATATGCCGGTTTTATCCATGCCTTCATGCTCGGCGATGCATTCGACAAGGGACTGAGCTTCAAGATGGGTCAGACCCACGTGCAAAAACACATGCCGCATCTACTGGAGCGAATCGGCAACGGTGAGCTCAAGCCTAATGCGATCATTTCGCACCGCATGCCACTGGCCGATGCTGCGCAGGGCTACGCCTTGTTCGACAAGAAGCAGGACGATTGCCGCAAGGTGGTACTGACGCCCTAAACGTCGCATGCCACTCCATGAACCAACAAGGCCCGGTCGCTGACCGGGCCTTGTTGGTTTTGATTGTCGCAGCCGTAGATCACTGCTCGGCTATGCGATTGCCTTGAGTGCCAGTCAATCCAGCGGCTTGGCTGGCACGAAGGGCGACACCGGGTCGCTGGCCGGGAATGTTTCTTCCACCGCCTCGTCCTGCAGCGCGTCCTGCTTCTGCTGGTCACTGTGTTCCTGGTCGTGGTCCGCAGACTGGTCGTGCGCGGATGGATGTTGCTTGGATGTATTCATGGGGGTGCTCCTGATGCATGAGACGGGCATCGTTACGCTACGGCGCGCCATCGATGGCAGAGGTGAAAACCGTTTTCGCACCGGCGTGACAAAGGCAACGCAACGCGGCCGGACGCTGGCGGCCAGGTCCGCCGAGCGACGACCAGGGCTGACCCATCAAATTGCCTGCATGAGCGATCTGCGCGGCCACGTACGCATGTCGCGCGCGATCAAGGGGAATTGGCACCTACCTGCGCCCGCCGCCTGCATTGCAGCCGGCAGGCAATTGTCCACGGCGCCGCCGGGGCGCCTGCATTTTCCGAGGTGCGCGTTCATCATGGGGCCCACGGCCGGTTCACATCCGGTCGCGCGCAGGGTGTATGGTGCAGATGCGGCCGGAAACCGGTGTCGCCTTCACTTCAATCTGGCCTTTTCCATCAAGACTCTCTGCGAACGTTGCGACGCCGTCTGTTGCCGGCTCACCGTCATGGTCGATCCATCCGACCGCATCCCCCAGCATCTGACCAGCGTGACACCGCAAGGCTGGCACGTGATGGCGCGCGATGAGGAAGGCTGGTGCGTGGCGCTGGATTCGGCGCGCATGTGCTGCTCGATCTATGAAACGCGCCCGGCGATCTGCCGGCGTTTCGTCATGTCCGGCCCATATTGCCGCGACGTGCGTGCCACCTACGCCGATCAACGCCAGCGCGGCATCCCCTTGACGCTCTACAACGCATGAGGATTCGAGATGAATAACTCCCGCCGCCAGTCGATGACCGTGAGCAATCAACCAGGCAAGCCGCGTCTGTCCGAACAGCGCCTGGCCGCCGACCTGGAGGCATTCCAGCAATCAGGCGGAGCAATCGAACGTCTGGGCGACACCCCACTGCGTCGCGACAAAAAGCGCGGCGCACCCGAAACTGCCGTGGTGACGCCGGTCAAGACGCCCGACGAGGCGGAATAAGCCTGACACGCGCAGCACACGTCAGCTTGCGCTCGCGTTTGTCTTGCGTGCGGTAGTGCGTGCGAAGGTCATTAAACAGCGCGGCCGCAGGTCATGAAGCAACCTCCTCATGCGCTGTGCATTTGCACGCCGTACGTAATGGAGCTAGAGCTACGCGATGCGCTGTCCTACGCGCCTGCGGTCCGCCGCGTTGCGCGATTGATGCAAATCATCGCTGGCCGCCAGTGATGTTGCCGCGTCACGCAAGCGCTGTTTCAACGCATCCACTGCGCGCATCGCCGCCCTTGCCGGCGGCCGCTTGCTGCCGCCGTATCGTCAGATAATTGCGCCATCGCGCGCCTAGTGCTGCATACAGCTCATTGGCGGTCAGCGACCCGTGCGCGCAAGCCAGGTTGAGCTCCTGATGCCAATGAATGCCCGATTGGCCACCTGGCCAGGGTGTCATGCGATATCCCATCGGCAGCATCACATGCTGCAACGACGCACCACACAGCATCTGCCCATCGTGCGGGCCACCGACCAGATGTACACGCACACCTCCACCTATTTCATTCACACCAAGCTCCTCAACGAGGTGCCGGACCATCGCATCCGGCACGGAGTTGGGGCCGCCGCTGCAATGGCAGGCAACGCAGGCGCGTCGCATCTCCACCGCCCAGCGCATTGCGAGAGCGCCCCGGCCGACACTGCGTGACCGTAATGACCACCGCGTGCCATCGATGCGCCAACCGTAAAAATGCGCGCAGCAGGGGCGTGTGAAAACGACAGAAAGGCCGGATGAGCGCATGGGCCATCACGTATGCGGTGGTGCAGAGCACACCATGGGGCGGCAGCCGCACGCCCGCGAGGGCAATTACAGCAGCTGCGCGCGATCGATCGCGCCGAGCCTTTGTGCCAGTGCGGCCATTTCGTTGGCCAGATTGATCATATTACCGCCTGCCTGGGCTGCCACGCTCATGATGCGTTGGTAGGCGTCCCAGAAGTCCGGGCCGTTGCCATAGACATCGTGGAACCCTTGCAGTTCCAAGACCAGCAGATCGGACACTTGCATGTCGGAGTGGTCCATCGTGTTCCTCGCTGGGATTTACCCGGCCCGCAGCTTATACCTGTTCACCTTACAAAACAGCGGCGCTGCGGAGACAGTGGGCGCCAACCTGAATTGGTTAGAGAACAGCACTCTGGAAGTAGCTGGAACGGTGCGTTCCCCGCGCCCAATTCGCTCCGATACGGCCATTTCTATGCTGCGATTGACACGACGTGGTCGCGCTCGACAGCGTGCGATCACCCGCCGTTTGACCTCCACAACGGCATGACACGTGCTCCGATAGTGCAAGGTGTACATCGTTACTACGGGGGACGCTGACGTTCCGTAACAGGCGCGCCCGCAGCGCGCACGCACCCGCTATCGCGGCACGCACCAGCCATGGCCTGATCACGTCACCCGCTGGCAAGTCCACGGCACCTGCATTATCGCCCGCACCATGCGAGCGCTCACCGACGGCGCTGCCCAGTACACGCATTGGCCAGGCCATACCGCCGTCGTCTTCTGCGCCTATCCCGCCCTGCGCGGCAATTGCGCCAACAGCTTGTCCAGGGTGATCGGGTAGTCGCGCACGCGGATGCCGGTGGCGTTGTAGACCGCATTGGCCAGCGCCGGTGCCACGCCGGTCAACCCCAACTCGCCCACGCCCTTGGCCTTCAGCGGCGACATGGTGGGGTCGACCTCGTCGATGAAATGGGCCTCCAGATGCGGGATATCCGCATGCACCGGCACCTCGTAGCCGGCCAGGTCGTGATTGACGAACAGGCCCAGCCGCGTATCCACCGCCATCTCTTCCATCAACGCCGCGCCTACGCCCATCACCATGCCGCCGATCACCTGGCTGCGCGCGGTCTTGGGGTTGAGGATGCGCCCTGCCGCGCAGACCGCCAGCAGCCGGCGCACACGGATTTCGCCGGTGTCGGCATCCACCGCCACCTGCGCAAAATGCGCGCCGAAGGTCTGCTGCGCGTAGCACTGCTTGAGCGTGCCGTATTCCATGGCGTCCTCCGCCACCAGCTCGCCCTGCGCTGCCGCCTGCGCCAGCGGGATGGCGCGGCCGCCCGCATGCACCCTGCCGTCGGTAAAGCGTGCCTGGCCGGCAGCAATGCCCAGGCGCTGCGCCACCGTCTCGCGCAGCTGCATGCAGGCGGCATAGACGCCGGCGGTGACCGAGGCGGCGCCCTGCTGCCCGCCCGAGCCGGGCGTTTCCGGAAAGCTGGAGTCGCCCAGCCGCACCACCACCTGCTGCAGTGGCACACCGAGCAGTTCGGCCGCGGTCTGCGCCACGATGGTGTAGCTGCCGGTGCCGATATCGGTCATGTCGGTTTCGATCGTCAGCGTGCCGCTGCGGTCCAGCCGCGCCCGCGCACCCGCCTTGGAGATCGGCGCACCGCGAATGGCGCTGGCCATGCCCATGCCGATCAACCACCGGCCATCGCGCACGCTGGCAGGGGTGGGATTGCGTTGCGCCCAGCCGAAGCGTTGCGCGCCGCTGCGCAGGCAGGCCACGAACGGCCGCGTGGAGAACGGGCGCTGCGGCTGTTCCGGGTCCACCTGGGTGTCGTTGACGATGCGCAGCTGCACCGGGTCCATGCCGACGCGTTCGGCCAGTTCGTCCATCGCCACTTCCAGCGCCATCATTCCCGGCGCCTCGCCGGGCGCGCGCATGGCGTTGCCTTCGGCCAGATCCAGCACCGCCAGCCGCACCGCCGTCATCCGGTTGGCACCGGCATACAGCGCACGGGTGGACAAGGTGGTCGGCTCGCTGCGACCGCCGCGCAGATTGCCCGACCAGCTCTCATGACCGATCGCGGTCAGCCGCCCGTCGGCGGTGGCGCCCAGGCGCAGACGCTGGATGGTGGCGGGCCGGTGGATGGTGCTGTTGAACATCAGCGGGCGCTGCAGGGCCAGCTTGACCGGTCGCGCGGTGATGCGCGCGGCCAGCGCGGCCAGCACCAGGTCCGCCTGCGCGGTGCCCTTGCCGCCGAAGCCACCGCCAATGAAGGGCGCCAGCAGCCGGATGCGCTCCTTCGGCACCCCGAGCGCCTTACCCAGATCGCGCGTGCCCCAGTTCATCTGCTGGATGGCGGTGTGGCAGATCAGCTGCTCGCCCTCCCAGCGCGCGATGGTGGCGTGTGGCTCCAGCATCGCGTGCGCCTGGTCGGGGGTGCGGTAGGTGGCATCCACGGTGAATGGCGCGGCGGCATAGGCCGCGGCAAAGTCGCCTTGCGCGGTCTGGGGCGGCCCGCCGAACGGCGCCTGCGGCGCCACCGGGGCGCTGGCCTGCTGGGCCGCCAGGTCGTATTGCCCGCGCTCGCGGGCATAACGCACGCGCACCAGCGCCGCACCGGCACGGGCCTGCTCGAAGGTCTCCGCCACCACCACGGCCACTGCCTGGTGGTAGTGGTCCACTTGCGGCGCGGCCAGGAACCGCTGCACGTAGAACGCGCCGGTGCCCAGCGTAGGCACGTTCTGGTAGGTGAGCACGGCGATGACGCCGGCCGCCGCCCGCGCGGCGGCGGTGTCCAGCTCGGTGATGCGGCCCTTGCCGATCGCCGCGCCGACGATATAGCCATACGCCATCTCCCCGGGCTGGTCGTGCCATTCGTAGGCGTAGCGGGCTTGCCCGGTCACCTTGAGCGGCCCGTCCACGCGGTCGACCGGCTGGCCAAGCACCTTGAGTCGGTCGCTGGGGTTGGCGCCTGCAGGGGCGTCGAATTTCATGCGGATGCTCCTCGAAGAGTGCGGGCGGACGGGCGCGGGGCGCGGCACGCCGGCCATGACGCCAGACGCGGCTCCGGCAATCGCCCGGGGTGCACCGGCGCCCTGGCATCGCCTGTGCCACCTGCTCTCCCGTTTGTAGCAAACTCCGGCGCCGCGCGATGCCACGCAGGCGGCATGCGGTCATGAACCTCGCTCACGAATGGGCGTCAACGCAGACGCCGCGGACGTTTCGGCTTGCCGCGCCTGCGCGACCACCTCGCTGCCGATGCTCCGGCCTGCCCCCGGTGCCGGCTCCCGGAATCCTTAGGCCCCGCACGTCCCGCCCACCATGAACGTCACCCGCCACCGCAGCGCACGCCCGGCCGCACCGACAGACCCGCTGTCATTCCCGTGTAAAATGCGCGGTCTTTGACCGGAACAATGGCGAAGTCTGCTCCACGGGCGCCCCTTTCGGGCCCGGCGTTCATTCGCCTGCTCGCACGTCTCAGCGATGTCCGCGTCGCCCAGTCCAACCATGCGCTGGCCGACCGGCTGAGCCAGTGGATCGACTGGACCCGGGCCGTGGCCGTGTCCAAGGCGCTGGATGGCAAGCTGCCCGACATCGACGACCTGCCCGAACCGCGTCCGCTCGATGCCGACGCCTGCGCCCGCGTGCGCGCGGGCCTGGCGACCAGCAGCGTCGCCGATCTCGATGTGCTGGTGGCGCGACTGCGCAGCGAGGCACGTGCGGCGATGGACAGTGATGCAGCGCCGCCGATGCCCGACTACGCACCGTTCCGGCAGCACTACCTGGCAATGCAGCGTGCCATGCGCACTGCCACCGGCGATTTGCGCGGGCGGCTGCGCGACCTGCTGGCGCTGGTGTCCAGCGACATGGCGCGGCTGGCCGAAGTGGATGCGGTGATGGAGCTGACCTTGAGCCCACGCGAGCAGACCTTGTTGAACACCGTGCCGGGCCTGCTGGGCACGCATTTCGACCGCCTGCGCGAGGCCGCGTACGCGCATGGCGCGCCAAGCGATCAGGAGATCGCGCCGCGCGCGGTGTCCGATGGCTGGCTGGATGTATTTCGCAAAGACATGCAGAGCGTGTTGCTCGCCGAACTGGATGTTCGTTTTCACCCGATCGAAGGCCTGCTTGCAGCGCTTCGTACCCGCTAACTGGGACGTCATGTTCAAAACTCTCGTACACGTGTGTGTGTTTCTCGTCGGCCTGCTGGCGGTTTGCTGGGTCGGGTTCGGCTATCTGGGCAACAACCCGCTGGGAGCCTGCGTCGCGGCGGTGATCGGTGCGTGTTACCTCGCCGGTGCGTTGGAGCTGTATCGCTACCGTCAGGCCAGCGCAACGCTGGACACCGCAGTGACCGGGCTCACCGCCGCGCCGTCGGCGCTGGACGCGTGGCTGGAGCAGCTGCACCCGAGCCTGCGCAATGCGGTGCGGCTGCGCATCCAGGGTGCGCGCGTGGCGGTGCCGGCGCCGGTGCTGACCCCGTATCTGGTCGGCCTGCTGGTGTTGCTGGGCATGCTCGGCACCCTGCTCGGCATGATGGCCACCCTCAAGGGCACCGGGTTTGCACTGCAAAGCGCCACCGACCTGCAGGCCATTCGCGGCTCGCTGGCGGCACCGGTGGAAGGCCTGGCATTCGCCTTCGGCACCTCCATCGCCGGTGTTGCCACCTCGGCCATGCTGGGCCTGTTGTCGGCGCTATGCCGCCGCGAGCGGCTGCAGGCCGTGCAACAGCTGGATCTGAAGATCGCATCCGAATTGCATACCCATTCGGACGCGCACCAGCGCGGCGAAGTGTTCAAGCTGCAGCAGCAACAAAGCGCGTTGATGCCGGCCTTGATCGACCGCCTGCAGGCGCTGATGGGCAGCATCGAGCAGCAGAGCATCGCCGCCGACGCGCGTCTGGCCGCACAGCAGGCCGAGTTCCACGCCAGAACCGAAGCGGCGTATGCGCGGCTGGCCACGTCGATGGAGCAATCGTTGCAGGTCGGCGTTGCAGACAGCGCGCGCGCGGTTGGCGCAGCGTTGCAGCCGGCGATGGAAGCCACCATGTCCAGCATTGCGCGTGATACCGCCGCACTGCATGCGCAACTCACCCAGGCCGTGCAGCAGCAACTGGACGGCATCAGCAGCGGGTTCGATCGCAGTGCCAACAGCGCTGCGCAACAGTGGACCATTGCGCTTGCCGCGCAGGAACACGCGCAGCAGGCGCTCACCACGCAGCTGCAGATCACGCTTGCGCAGATCGCCCAGCACACCGCTGCATTGCAGGATGGCGTAAGCACCGCCGTGCAGCAGCAACTGCAGGGGCTCGACGCCGGCTTCAAGGACAGCGCACGCAGTGCGGCCGAGCACTGGCAGGCGGCGCTGGCCGCACAGGAGCACGCGCAGCAGGCGCTCAGCGAACAGATGCACGCCACGCTGGCGCAGGTCGAACAACGCAGCAGCGCCCTGCAAGACAGCGTCGGCGCCGCCGTGCAGCAACAATTGCACGCACTGGATGACGGCTTTGCGCGCAGCACCGCCGCCCATGCCGACACCTGGGCATCGGTGCTGGCCGAACAACAACGCGCCACACAAGCGCTCGGCACGCAAGTGCAGGCCACGCTGGAACAGCTCGCACAGCAGACCACTACCTTGCAGCATGTCGTGCAGCAGGCCGTGCAACAGCAGCTGGACGGGTTGACCAGCGGATTCGAGGCCAGCACCGCCGCCACGGCCGCCAGCTGGACCGCCGCAGTGGCCGAGCAGCAACGCGCCAACCACACGCTCACCCACGACCTGCAAAGCGCCCTGACGCAGTTCGCCAGCACCTTCGATGCGCGTTCGAACGCGCTGGTGGATGCGGTGTCCAAGCGCATGGAGCAGTCCAGCAGCGAAACCGCCACTGCCTGGAGCGACGCGCTGGCACAACAGCAACATGCCAGTGCCGCACTGGCCACCCAGCACCAGCTGGCGCTGGCCGCGGCAACCGCCAGCTTCGACACGCATGCCGCAGACCTGGTCGGCACCTTGCAGCACTCGCATACCGAGTTGCAGGCCGCGCTGGAAGCGCGCGATGCGCAGCGTCTTGCCCTGTGGAGCGAGCGCTTTGCCGCGATGAGCGCCACGTTGGCCACGCAGTGGGAACAAACCGGCGAGCGCGTCACCCAGCAACAGCAGGCCATCTGCGACACCCTGGCCAGCACCGCCAGCGAGCTGTCCACGCAGGCGCAGGCGCAGACCAGCGCCACGATTGCCGAGATCTCGCGCCTGATGCAGATCGCCTCCGAGGCCCCCAAGGCTGCGGCCGACGTGGTGGCCGAGCTGCGCCAGAACCTGTCGGAAAGCATGGTGCGCGACACCGCCATGCTGGAAGAACGCAGCCGCCTGCTGGCCACGCTGGACACCTTGCTCAACGCAGTCAATCACGCCTCCACCGAGCAACGCCAGGCCGTCGATGCGCTGGTCACCACCTCGGCGGACCTGCTGCAACGCGTGGGCAGCCAGCTCACCGAACAGATCGGCAGCGAAACCGGCAAGCTCGGCGCGGTGGCCGCGCACGTCAGCGGCAGCGCGGTGGAAGTGGCCAGCCTGGGCGAAGCCTTCGGCATGGCGGTGCAGTTGTTCAGCACCTCCACCGGCGAGCTCAACGAACGCCTGCAACACGTGGCCACTGCATTGGATGCGTCGCTGGCACGCAGCGACGACCAGTTGGCGTATTACGTGGCGCAGGCGCGTGAAGTGGTCGACCTTAGCATGCTGTCGCAGAAGCAGATCATCGAAGAACTGCGTCAGCTGGAGGGCCGCCGCAGCGATGCCGGCGCAGCGGAGCCGGCATGAGCGAGGAGATCGAAAGCGACGGCGAATCGGGCACACCGATCTGGGCCGCCTTTGGCGACCTGATGTCGGTGTTGCTGGGCGCGTTCGTGCTGATCCTGGTCGGGGTGATCGGCGTACAGCTGCAGCTGTCCAGCCGTCTCGATCAGGAGGTCAAACAGCGCCAGGCCGAAGCGCAGCGTCGCAAGACCCTGGAACAGGCGCTGGCGGCGCCACTGGCCGCCGGCCGCGTGACGCTGGTCGACGGCCGCATCGGCATCCGCGGCAACGTGCTGTTTGCATTCAACTCCGATGAACTGCAGCCGGAAGGGCGCGAGGTATTGAAATCGCTTGCTGCGCCATTGGCGCAATACCTGAGCGCGCGCGAGGAAATCCTGATGGTCAGCGGCTTTACCGACGACCGCCCGGTGCTGGGCGGCAACCGCCGCTATGCCGACAACTGGGAGTTGTCCGCGCAGCGCGCGCTCACCGTGACCCGCGCGCTGATCGCCGACGGCGTGCCGGCCGCATCGGTGTTCGCTGCGGCGTTCGGCTCGCAGCAACCGGTGGATTCCAACGCCGACGAAGCGCGCCGCGCCAAGAATCGCCGGGTGGAAATCGCACCGATCGCCCGCCCGTCCGGCGCGCAGCGCGCAGCGCCCACGCAGGCTGCCGCCACCCGATGAGCACGCCGGCCTCCGCACGCGCGCGCCTGGAGCGTTGGCGCAGCCAGGGCGCCGACCGGCTGGACCCGGTGCGCTTCCATCTGATGCAGACCCTGGCGATGCGCGCCGAAACGCAGGCCGATGCGGTGCGTGCGGTGCTGGAAGCAAAGCTCGCCGGCCTGGTCGATGCGTACGCGGCCACCCTCAAGAAAACTGCGCGTGGCGCGCATGCCGGCATTGCATCGCAGGCAGTGCAACGCAGCCCGCTTGGCGCCCTGGCCGACCAGTTGGCAGGCCACGCCGCGTTGATGGAAGTGGACAGCAGAAAGACCGCGGCCGCCGATACGCAGCTATTCCCGGAGCTGCCGGCGCTGGACGATTTCCGTCGTACCTGGACCACCGTGCGCACCGCCAGCCAGGTGCGCCAATCGCTGCAGGACGCGCCCAAGGACGCCGGCCCGCTCAATTCCAGCGTCCTGGTGCACCGCTGCATCACCCTGATGCGCGAACGCTCGCCCGGCTACTTGCAGCACTTCCTCGGCTATGTCGATGCATTGTCGTGGCTGGAGCAGATGCAGCATGGCGGCGTGCTGGCCGACGAAACGGCCGCACCAATGGCAGCCGGCAAGAAGCGCAGCCGTAGCGGTACGTCGAAGCGACGCAGCGCAGGGTGATTGCGGGCGCTCCGTGCCTTCATCGTGCGCACAATCACTACCATTCAGGCCCCAAGCCGCGTCGTGAAGCGCGGCCGCGTTGGTGCGGCCGCATCGATGCTTGGATTGATACACCGGACCTGCGCTACCCGCGCAGATGATGGAGGCCGCGGGTGGATCGAATCGAGAGGTATCGTTTCAGCACTTCACCGCCGTCGGTGAAACGTATGCGTCTCTCCTGAGAAATCCCTTTCGAACGCCAATCTCGGCGATAAACGGGGCAAGAGGTCCAAGAGGAAGCATCCAATCGTGAGGATCCAGACGCGCGTCCAGCCTGACAGCGATGCACTCACGCACGCTGCTCACACCTGATGCAGCTCGCGCTGCATATCGCACACCACGCGCCCCAGAACAGTGCGCGGCCGTCGCAGCACACAATGCCTGCGCTTGAACTGGCGCACGTGCGCATAACGCACTGCCTTGCGACTCAACGCCGAACCCAACCGCGCTTCGCTCTGTCGTAACGGCATGCATGACGCGTGGCCGCCAGCACCAACTTCTTGCGCGCCACCTCCGGAAGGGGAACCGATGACAATGCCGAGTCGGTCTCTCACGTGCGTGCCTACGCCCGGCGATGACCGATCCCGGCACGTCGTAAATGTACCGCGCTACTGGTCGTGCTGCGCGCGATCCCAGGCACCGTGCGCCGCATTCTCCCAGTAGGTCATCGTCACGGTCCCGCCTGCACCGGGGCTATACCCCTTAACGTTACCGGTCTGATATGTGCCATCGGGCAATGTTTGCATGACCGGGCCGCCGGAGGCGCCGCCCGAGAAATTCAGACAGCCCCGCACAACACGTAGTTCCGGACCGGGCTGGAAGATCGGGCTTTCGGTGGCACGGCCCGAGCACTTCTGCGGGAGCTCCCCTCCACCAATCGCATTGGGATAACCATAGGCGTAAAAATTTCCTAGCGTTGGCGGCGCCGCAAACCGCACCGGACTCTCTATAACGAGATCGCCGATGCGCGAACCATAGTTGTCGCGCCCAAGACTCAGGAAAGCAAAATCGAATCCCGCATCGCCATTGCCACTCCACCCGGTAACCGTGTGGACGTTCCGCACCGGAAAGCGCCCCGACCACTCGCCATTCCGATAATGCGCAAGGAACACCAGATGCTCGATCCGTGGGCCATTCGGACGATTGGACGGGTTCTGCACACAATGCGCTGCAGTCGCGATGACGCTTTTCGTTGCAGATTGCACGGCATTAGCAGTGCAATACGAATCGCGCCCATTGGCAAGAAAGAATAGGCGCCCGGTCGACATCATCTCGACCCCACCGGCCGGATCGACACGGTCTGGCTTCAGCATGCCGTCACGTCCGTGAGTGGGAAGATCCTGATCGCCTGTCGCTGCCAATGCACTTGCCATACGGGCCGGCGTCCAATAGGCAAGTGCCGTCTTTTGCTGGTCCTCGCTGATCGACACGTCGACAAATCCATGCGATTGCTGCGCCTTGGCCGCGGGAGACAACAGTCCAAGCAGCGGGCCCAGCAGCAGAAACGCGCCGGGCGCCATTAACTTTTTAAACATTAATTATTCTCCGATTAAATATGATATATATTTTCATTGATGCCGAATTCCACACGTCGGCGCGCATTCTTTCTGATATTTTCAGCAATTACCGGAATCATGTCACATAAATTATTCGCAATTTTTAAGTATCCACCAATCCGTAATACGTGGATTACAGAAGAAATTATTGTTATTTATAAAAATCGATTTAATTACAGACCACCTCCGCACCGAACACTATGTTCGGCAATTAGTCATAAGCTGCAGCTCATGGAGCCGGACGCCTGATCCATCGCCTGACGTTCGCAGCGTCATGCATGCAGCATATTCCGATGTCTCGGGCCGGCGGCCTCGAAGCGCATACGGCAATGGTGGCAACTGCGCGGCAGCCGACTGACCGCACACAGCGCACCCTGCAACTCCCAATCGCATGCGAGGACGCGGGACAGGCCGATCGCATCGAACCCAAGCCTTATCATGGCGCGATCACCGGCGCATGCTCGGCCATCAGCGCAATCACCCAGTCGATGAAGGCACGTAAGCTCTGTGCGCACATGCGGGTTGGGCGGGAACACGATCGACAGTCTGCTGCGGCAACCACAGCATGCCCATGACGGCCAACCCGGTCGCAAGCCAGGCATCTCCGTCGTCATGACCATCCCTTTGCCGCCTTGCACTGCACTTGCTCGGTATCGCGCTGCAGGACCAGCTGCCATGACACGCAGTCGCCACAGCGCATGAAGCCCACCGTGCGGTGCTCTGCAGTTTCCAGTGTGTGCGGACGACGCGCTGGTTCATGAACTCGCGCGTATGTGGGCGCGCTTGCGGTCCAGGTCGATCCCGACAAACCAATACGCGGTCGTGCCGTCCCGTCAGGCTTACGCGCACGCCGCGTCAATCAGGGTGAGCCGTGCTGCGCCAACTACACCCGCAGCATCCGCTCCACTCCGGCCAGCGCCCGTCTTGGGGCAGCACGGCTCGATCACCGCACATAGCGCAAACCGGGGCACGATCTGCTCCATCGTCGCAAGAAACCTGTCACACCACATTGGCCAACGCTGCTGCCCGAAACCAATGCCTTTATCGGCGGTCGCCGCCAACCTCTGCTGTTCCTTGCAGCACTTGCTGCCGAAACCGCACGGCCACACTCTTCGCAGCTGATCACTTTTCAGCCTTGACTTACTGCTGAAAGCGGCAAAAAAGTAGCGCACAGTCCGCGGCTCGGTGTGGATGGCGCGCCCAGCCTCAGAGCGTAGGAGTGATGCATGCCGCGCCGAGCAGCGGTCGCGCCCGCCTGGCAATGAGCGCAGTCGTTTGGTCAGCCGCGCTTAGCTGCCCTGCGGCGCGGGCTTGGCGGTAGCATCGAAACGTGGCGCACGCTGGAAGTCGTCGCCCGTAAACGGCCGATCACGGAACAGATACCCGTAATAGAACGCGCGCAATGTCTGGTGATAGGCGCGAATACGCGCCTGATAGGCCAGCTGCGCCTGCAGGTCGGTGCGCGCCAGGCGCGTGAGCGCGGCCTGCACTGCCACCGGCGGCAACACACTGGCCACCTGCCGGGCGAACGTCTCGCGGCGCAGCAGCCCCTGGCGATACGCCGCCACCTGCGGGGCGACCTGCCGGTCGCCGTTTTCGTGGAAGGCGAAATACCACTTGTAGTGGAACGCGTCGGTCAACGGCGGCGAATCGGCCCACTGCGGATTGCTCGCATAGAACCGCTGCATGGTGGCTTGGCGCGGAATATCCCAGGCGTGGTTCACCGCCTCGCGTTGCAGCCGCGCAATTTCGGTGCCCTGATTGACCGGCACTGCCTGATTGATCGCCACATGCGCCAACGCAGGCGCCACCAGTGCCAGCACCACCCAGCAGGTGGCCAGCGCCGTGGCATGTGCGGCCGGTCGCCAATGGATGCGGCCCACCACCACTGCCAGCAGCACCCAGAACAGCAGATACGCACACGTCAGCGCCAGGACCACCAGTTGCTGCAGCGGCGGCACCGCATTCAACGTCGCGGCCACCGCGAACGGCACGCCCAGACACACCAGCACCGCCACCGCGCGTACCACGGTGCGGCGTACCAGCGATGCGGCGCCGGCACCTGGCAACGCGGCCAGCATGCGTGCACGCCCGGCCTCGCGTTCGCCAGAGCGCAGGTCGAACAGCAACGCGATCACGAACAGTGGCAGCAGGAACACGAGCACGAAGGCGTAATCGAAGCGTCCGGCCAACGCCAGCTCGGGGTTATAGCTGTCGCCATCGTAGACCTGCGCTTCCAGGCCCAGTGCGCGTATGCGCAGGATGTAAGGCGCCACATCGCGCATGCCCACGGCAGCAAAGGCCAACGGCGATGGCGCATCCCAGGTCGGATGGAAGCTGTAGTAGGCCGCGCTGCCGGCATCGTTGGAGCGCGTGACATACGCCTCCACCGCTGCGCTGTCTTCCCGCTGCAACGGTGCGATGCGCGCGATGTTGGCGCGCTGCGCGTCGATGACATGCTGCCCGGAGAGCAGGCTGCACACCGTCAGCAGCGTCAACAGCAGCAACCCGGCCATAGCCGCGCGTGCGCGCAGCAACAACAGCACTTCGTATTTCCACAGCACCATCAGCGTGCCACTCCCACGCGCCGCCCGGCGGCCAGCAACAGAGACAAGGCGGCCAGCATCCACGCCGCGATCAGACCCAGCGGCACAGCGGCCGCACCGACGACATCCGCGTTGGACGCCGGGGTGAACGTAAACACCGGGATACGCTGCCAATGCGCTGCCGAAATGCGCTTACGCTGATCGGCACCTGCGTCCTGCGCGGTGTCGTCGGCCATGCTGACCGCATCGGCCTGCAACTGGTTGAGCCGCTGCACCAGCATGTAACGGTAGTGCTCGGCCTGCGCCAGAAAGCGCTCATGCGCACGCAGATCGGTTTCTGCCAGGGTCATGGAGACCTCGCGCAATGCCACCGTCGGGCTGAGCGCGGCAAAGCTGCGCACCAGCAGATTCTGCTGTTGCTGGATGCGTGCATCGCGCGCCGCATAGCGCTCGAACAGGCTGGCGGTGAGCCGCTCACCTTCCAGTGCCAACAAGCCTTTGTAATTGACCGGCAGGTCTTCCACGCGTTGCACGCGGTAACGCGCCAGCACCTGTTGTTTGAACTGCGCAAAATGCGGGTCGTCCGGGTTGTGGCTGTCGCCGAGCGTGCGCAGGTCGCGCTGGATGGCCACGTCGGTTTCCAGCCGCGTGGGCAACCGGTACGCCGCACTGGCCACGTCCGGCGCCACCCGCGGGACCAGCAGAGCCAGCCACACCCACAGCGCCAGCGACACCAGCAACGCATCGCGGCCGCGCCGGCACAGCATCGATACCGCCAGCACCAGCCCACACCACACCAGCAGATACACGCCATAGGCCAGCACCAGCAGCGCCACCAACACCGCCTGGCCTGGCAACAGCGCGATCGGTAGCAAGCCGACCAACGCCGGCAACAGACACGCGCCGGCCACCGCGGCCAGCGCGAGATATTTGCCGCCGAGCAGTTGCCGGCGCGTGGCGCCCTGCAGCAGCAACACGCGCAGCGTGCCGGTCTCCTGTTCGCGGGCCACGGCGCCGTAACCCAGAAACACCAGCATCAATGGTGCCAGCACCTGCAGCACAAAAGCCGGTGTCAGTTGACCGAAGCGCACCAGCAGCGAGCTCTGACGTACATCGCCGAAGTTGGCGGTGTTCTGACGATGGCCTTCCAGAAACATGCTGTTGCCGGTAAAGGCATCCACCCCCGAATCGAATGCGGCCAGCGCCGGCAACGGGCGATAGATGAAATGACCGTAATGCACCACCCGATGCGGGTGGCGGTCCGGTTGCGCGTCGAAGGCCTGCTGCGCGGCCTGTTGCTGGCGCGCACGGAACTCGGTGACCTCACGCTGGTGATGCGCAGCGGTCAGCGCCGCGACCAGGGTCAGCAGCATCAGCAACACCACGCCGATGGCGGCGGAGCGATTGCGTGCCATGAAGCGCAGCTCTTCGCGAGCGACCAGCCACACCGCACTCATGCACGCACCCTCATGCCGCGCGTTCCTGAGGCCGCGCAAAGCGCGCGTGCAGGGTGCGCACATCGAAGCCGCTGTCGCCAGCGCCGATGTCTTCGACGATGCGTCCGTCTTCGAGAAACCCGATCCGGTCGGCCACGTCCACGGCGCCCAGCAAATCGTGCGTGACCATCAGCACCGCGCCGCCGCGCTCGCGCACGCCGTCGACCAGCCGGTTGAAGTCGGCAATGGCGCGCGGGTCCAGCCCGGAGGTGGGCTCATCCAGCAGCAGCACGGGCACCTGGCGCAGCGTAGCCACGGCAATGGCTACCTTCTGGCGCATGCCCTTGGAAAAGCTGCCCAGACGCTGGCCCCAGGCCTCGCGCTGCAAGCCTGCAGCCGCGAAGGCCTGGCCGATGTCGGCCTGGCTGCAGCGCTGCCCGGCAAGTGCAAGCAAGTAGTCGGCATTTTCCAGAGCGCTCAGGTGCTCGTAGAGTGCGACGTTTTCCGGCAGATACGCCAACCGTGCGCGTGCCTTGCCGGGCGAAGCGACCGGGTCGATACCGTCCACTCGCACGCTGCCGGAAGCAGGTTTGACGAAGCCCAGCAGCGTCGACAGCGTAGAGGATTTGCCCGCGCCGTTGCCACCGAGCAGCGCGTACACGCTGCCCGGCGCGATATGCAGATTCAACCCTCTCAACACCGCGCGCCCGGCATAGGCGACGTGCAGATCGCGGATGGAAATCGCAGCGTTTGGCGGTACGTCTGGTGGCATAGCGTTGACGGGAAAGTAAAATGATACGTTATCACATTGCTTGTATTGCCTGAATCCCTCGGATCATCCGACCTGCTGCTGTAGGCGCGTTTGACCGCGTTGGTGTGATGCCGAGTTGCGCTGTCGGCGGCCCCGAGGGCGGGTGACACGGCACCGCGCAGGTCACCGTTACCGAAGGCGTGCTGCAACACGGCGCCGCACGGCACGCCTATTCGCATGCGCCGTGCCATTGCTATCAAGACAGCCGCACACGCAACGCGCCACCTCCTTGCGTCAGCCAAACACTTCACCCAGCACTCAACGCAGCGCCGGGTGCACCACATGCTCATGCGCGGCCATCAGCTCGATTACCCAATCGATGAAGACCCGCAGTTTGGCGCTGACGTGGCGATTGGGCGCAAACGCGATCGACAGCGGCATCGGCTCCAGCTGCCAGTCTTCGAACACCGATACCAGCTCGCCGCTGGCCACGTGTGCGGCGGCCATGTACACCGGCAGCCACAACACGCCCATGCCGGCCAGCCCCGCGGCAAGATAGGCATTGCCGTCATCGGCGGCGACGACGTGCCGGCCGTGCACGGTCACCGCTTCGTCGCCACGCCGCATCGCGTAGGGCACCGTGGTGGTGGCGCCCCAACGCATGAAACCCACGCAGCGATGCCGGGTGTTTTCCAGCTCGGAAGGGTGCGACGGTGTGCCTAGCCGGTGCAGGTAACTCGGC
Organism: Xanthomonas vesicatoria ATCC 35937; assembly: GCF_001908725.1. Classification (NCBI taxonomy): domain Bacteria; kingdom Pseudomonadati; phylum Pseudomonadota; class Gammaproteobacteria; order Lysobacterales; family Lysobacteraceae; genus Xanthomonas; species Xanthomonas vesicatoria. The sequence continues at coordinate 2,218,914 of NZ_CP018725.1, forward strand.
GCCGCATACACACCGGCTGTCAGGTCGCCGACATGGCGCGCGATCAACGATTGATCGGCGATGGTGCCGCCGCGTACCACGCAGTCCACGTTCTCGCCGATCAGATCCACGCGCCGGTCGCTGACGCCCATATCCAGCTGGATATCCGGATACCGCGCATGAAACGCCGGCACCGCCGGCATCAGGATCAAGCGCGCAAACGGGCTGGGCACGTCCACACGCAAGCGTCCGCGCGGCAATGTCGCTGCAGCGGACAGGCTGGTTTCGGCATCGTCCATGTCGGCCAACAGGCGCACGACGCGCTCGTAGTAGGCGGCGCCGTCGGCGGTCACGTGCACCCGGCGGGTGGTGCGGTTGAGCAACCTCACCCGCAAGCGCGCTTCGAGCTGCTGCACCAGTTGCGTCACGCTGGCACGGCTCATCTCCAGCGTCTCGGCCGCCTTGGTGAAGCTGCCGGTCTCAACCACCCGCGCAAATGCCTGCATCGCATCGAACCGGTCCATCGCCCCTCCTGCACCAAGATTGTTTGGATTTTACAAATAGTGTTGGTCGCACCTGCGGATTTATTGCGCATGGTCGCGCGCTTAGGGTGGACGTCCGTTCTGTCGCACTTCGAAGGAGAGCCCCCATGACCACACGTGACGTTGTTTTTCCGCAGGCCCGCCATGCGCTGTATGAGCGCCATCGTTATTCGCCGGCGGTGCGTGCCGATGGCTTGATGTTCGTTGCCGGTCAGGTCGGCAGCCGCGAGGACGGTTCACCCGAGCCGGACCTGGACGCAGAGATCGCGCGGGCGTTCGCCAATCTCGACGCCATCCTCGGCGCCGCCGGCTGCACATCGCAGGACGTCGTCGACGTCACCTTATTCATGGTCAACCCCGACGTGGTGTTCGACGCGGCGTGGGAGCGGTGGGCCAGCTATTGGGGCCCGGCGCCCTACCCCACCGTCACCGCGGTCGGCGTGACCTGGCTGGCCGGCTTCCGGTTCGAGATCAAGGTAGTGGTGAAATTGCCCAGCGCCGCCCCGTGATCGCTTCCACACGTGCTGCCGGCGCTGCAGCCGGGTCTGCAACCATCGTGCTCGCTTGATGGCCGCAGCAACGCTAGCAAAAACGTATCAGTACCGTTGGTCGACTCGCCTGACCACATCGCCATGCCCGGACTGCCTGGGCGTGGCGTTTTCCACGATGACCGAGATCGTGGCCAGCGTGAACCGGGTCACCGACATCATGGGGCAGATCACCGCCGCCTCCACCGAGCAATCGGCCGGCATCGAGCAGGTCAACCAGACAGTCATCCAGATGGACGAAACCACCCAGCAAAACGCGGCGCTGGTGGAAGAAGCCATGGCCGCAGCGCGCGCGATGGAAAAACAGTCCAGCACCCTGACCCAGCTGGTGTCGCTGTTTCAGCTGGAAGCAACGTCCGCACACCCGGTTGCGACCAAACAAGTCGCCTAGGTAGATCGATCCGCTGGATCTTCAACGCCCCTCTTCTGCAGCGATGTGGAGGAGGGTTTTTTATTGGGAATCGATGCATCCCGCATGCTGCGCGGAGCCATTGAAGGACTGAAGTCGCTAGTGGCAAGCGATCACCCTGCAGCTGGACCACGTGCCAATGGGGCATGCCGCGCGGCATCAGGGCATCCGAGTGGGCTTGGCTCGCATGATGTCCGGCGGACGCTTGCACGCCATTGCGCATCGCGCGCAATGGCCGCCGATCCTATCGAACAACAGCAGCGCCGTCCTGCGCGCGCCGGCACATCAGCAGCTGCCAAACGCGTCACACCTCCACAGCATGCTGCGTTGTGCATCGGTTTCGTGTCGCCTTCGTCATAGGCAAGCAACATTCGCATGCGATAGCTGTCGTGCTCGCTAGGGGACGGGCCAGCGATTCACCTTTCTCACTGCATTGCGCAGTACGTCGATCTGCCTCACGGGCATCGACGACGGCGTTGTGCGCCCGAACGATACCCAGGAGATTCACTCCATGCGCTTTAGGACCTTCTTCGCCGTTCTGCTTCTCACCGCCTTCAGTGCCGCAGCTCAGGCGCAGGTCGTCACCCTCAACAAGGGCGGCTATACGCTGCGCTACGACTGCACCAACCACACCGCGCTGCGCTACGAGTACGTCCTGCAAGCCGATACCGGATCGGCCGCGCGCCCCTCCAGTTTCAACCTGGACACCGAGCTGCCGAGCGGCTGCGCCGGACAAACGTCCACCGCCTCGTATGCCAGCGTGCGCACCGGCTACGACCGCGGCCACCTGGTGACCTCCAACCATATGGATTACAACGCGACCTACATCCGTCGCGCCAACCTGATGTCCAACATCGTGCCGCAGGTGTCCAGCTTCAACCAGGGCATCTGGGTGCGCGCAGAAAACGTGGCCGAGTGCTACCGCGATATCGCCAGTGTGCAGGTCTATGGCGGGGTGATCTACAGCGATACCAGCAACGACTATTTCCTGAGCAGCCACGGCATTCGGACGCCGGACTTCTTCTGGAAGACCATCATCACCGCCAACCCGGGCGGCGGCACGCGCGCCATCAGCTGGTTGATTCCCAACAGTGCCAGTCTGGGTTCGCTGGACAGCTACATCGTCAGCATCGACGAGCTTGAAGACCTGTACGGTGCCAGCACCATCGGCATCACCGCGCCGGCCGCCGTCAAGGCGATGCTGCCCGCCACCACCTGGCCGCAACCGAGCAACTGCGACCTGGGCTGAGTCCCCTACGCTGGCAGCAACGGCCCAGCGCGGCGGCGTCGCGCTGGGCCGTTTGCAACTCTGCGACTTTCTTTGCGACAGGTCGTCCTTGCGACAGCTTGCGTTCCACCAGGTGCTTAGGAAGTCGCGCCACGCAGCAGATGCGCAGTTCTGTGCGAGACGACCATCGCTGGGGTTCCGCCGCAACCGTTGGCGATCGGTCTCTGCAGCGTAGTGCTGCACGCACGCTAAGCCGTGGCGTCGAGACCAGCAAACCAGTCCGCATAGGGCGTGTTCTTGACCAGATGCCGATTGAGGTCGTCGGCACCATCGGTCCACCACACCGGGCCGCGTTCTCCCAACGCGATCTTGGCCGCATCGACCTTGGCGCGCGCGCACGCCAGTTGCTGCATATCGTCATGGCGCTTGGCCGTCTTGACCGCACGCCGTGCATCCATGAGCTCACCGACCAAAGCCACGCGCGCCTCTTGGCTCAACTGTGGATTGGAGGTGCGCCATAGCCGGCCACGCACGATGAGGTAGCGCCCGTCGGGCGTGATGAGCGGCGCGTTGGCTGTGCTCACGGCAGTTTTACCGGACCAATGACAGCTGACACATCACGGCGAGCGTCGATCACGTCACCAGCGCAAAGCGCGCCCGCATCATGCCCTCCACGTCCACCTGTTCAACGAACATCGCGTAAGGCCGCACCCACAGGCCGATCTCGCTGTCCAGCGGCCGATACAGCACCAGCGGCTCCAGCGTTTCGCTACTGCGCACAATCCCCAGCACCTCATATCGCCCGCCCTTGAAGTGGCGATACTCGCCCAACGTAATGGTGGGTAAAGGCGGCAAGGTGTCCATGGCTTTCAACGGTCGGCGGCCGTGCAGTGTAGGTCGGGCAGCGCCGGCTGACGAGCGGCGCACATGCGCACCCCGATCTGACCCGCGTGCATGCCGATCGGGCACGCGAGTGGCGCGCTGCATGGGGCACGTGCCGTTCCTGGCGCATGGGTTCGGGAGCGGCCCGGTGGCGCGCAAGCTCCGCGCATTGATCGAGGTTGCCGAGCGTTTGCCTGGACTTACGTGTGCCCTGACTTCACTAACCTGGATGCGCAACGCAACGTCAGCTCTGAGGTTGTCGACTGGATCGTCAAGGCGACATTTACCGACGGCTAGCGGCAACCGCGATTGCGGCTTTCAAAGCGCATTCACCGCACGCGCACGAGCTGTGCGGCTGTTGCCACCAGAGCTATTGGTCTTCGTCGAGATCGCCTTCGATGCTGTCGTCGTCATCGATCTCGCTGTCCTGCGCCGGGCCGTCCTGCAACAGGTCATCGTTCTTGCCGGGTGCCTTGACCCCATTAGGCGGGCTGGGGTCGCCGATCCGTCCGTTGCCAGTGTCTTGCGTACGCATGCTGATCTCCCGCGGCAGAAGGCCGCCTAGCCAGCCTCTTCCCGGCGCCGTGACGTGTACGTGTGGCTGACGTCGAGTGGTGCGCATCTTCCTCACTGCGCAAACACGTCCGAACCACGGCGCTTGCGACAGCGCTGGCCATGCCAAGGCTGGTCAGACACACGCCTGGCGTGGCTGGCGACGCACGCAGGTTTGGGGCGGGGTGGCCGCGCTGTGTCGTTAGATAACTGAGTCAGCCTGCATCACAGCGACCTTGCATCCACGCACTGTGTGCGGCCGTAGATAGCAAATTCCCATCGAGAAAGCCGTATGCCAAGCCTGCTCCGCGACCTGGAAGACCTGCTCGCCGCCTGGCAGGCGGAAGCACACACCTTCGACGCCTGCAACATGCCGGCGTCCGCGCTTGCCGTGCGCGATTGCCACCGACGACTCACCGCGTTGATGGGTACCCATGCCCTTACGCCAAGCACACCAGACCCTGCTTCGGCGGCCAGCGAGCACGCCACTTCGGCTGCTGCCTTGTAGTAGCACGCACGCTTGAGATTGCTGTCGGGCGCCCGTCGCCTGGCCGCTTTGCCTTGCATTGCCATCCTGTTGAACCTTCTGTAGCGACCAGTGCAGTTGCGTTGCGTCCGGATGGACCGCCTTAGTCGTCGCCGCTGGTCCGCTCGCCCATCAATTCGCGCTCGCGTTTTTCCAGTTCTTCGGCGTAGCGCTTGCGCACGAACCCTTCGGACAACACGCCCAGCACCCGGCGCTCGGTATCGATCACCGCCAGCTCATCGGCCTGCGTCGCATCGAAGACCTTCATGATCGCCACGATGTCGGTGTCTGCCAGCAACGCCGCATCGCGATGTTTGGCGTAGTCACTCACCGGTGCATCCGGCTGTACGTTGTCGGCATACAGCACCGCCAGCGGCACCACGCCGGCATAGTGCCCGGCCGCATCTTCCAGCACTACGCGCTGGGTCGAACCCAGCGGAAAGCGGCGCCGAAAGTCGCCGACGCTGATGTCCTGCGCGGTGTGGTTGGCATCCTTGCGCATCATCTTGCCGGCCGACAGATGGCGTACCCAGCCCACGTCGCGTGCGCTGCGGATGTTTTCGCCACGCAGATGCAGCCGCCAGGTCGAAAACGAATAGCCGAATACCTGGCGCACCACCGTATTGGCCACCAACACTGCCGCCATCACCGCGCTGGCCAGTACAAAGTCGTGCGTGCCCTCCAGGATCAGCATCGCCATGGTCATCGGTGCGCCCACGATCGCCGCCGCAAGGGCGGCCATACCCACCAGCGCCGCGCTGGTGACATCCACCGCCGCGGCACCTACCAACAGGTTCACGCCTACCGCGAACAGACTGCCGACCAACGAGCCCATGAACAGGGACGCAAAGAACAACCCGCCGCGGAAGCCGAAACCCAGCGAAATGCCAGAGGCAATGCACTTGAGCACCAACAGCGTAGCCAGCACCTGCAAGGTGGTGGTGCTGGTCATATCCAGGTGCAACGCGCCGTGGCCGGAGGACAGCACTTGCGGCGAATACATCGCCAACGGAATCAGCAGCAACCCGCCGATGACCGGGCGGCCCCACAGCGGCAGATTGATACGCCCCACGCTGCGTTCGATACCGGCCACCAGGCGCATCACGGCGATGCCGATCAACGCGCACACCAACCCCAGCGCAACGTAGATCGCGTAGTCGCGGGGCTGCAACTGGTACGCCACCGCCGCTGGTAACGAGTACGGCGCTGCACCTAGCGCGCTGGCCATGAACGCACCGGCCAGTGCCGCCGCCGCCACCGGAGCCAACGCCGAGGGCGTATAGGCGCCGATCACGATCTCGAACGCATAGAACGCACCGGCCAGCGGTGCACCGAAGGCGCCGGCGATGGCACCCGCCGCTCCGGCGCCAACCAGGGTGCGCATGTCCGCGCGGCGCACCCGCAGGATGCGACCGAGCTGCGAGCCGGCGCCGGATCCCATTTGCGTATAGGTCGCCTCCAACCCGACCGATGCGCCGAAGCCGTTGGACAGCAAGGTCTGCACCGCCACGATCAGGTTGTCGCGCATCGACATGCGCCCGCCGTGCAGCGCATTGGCTTCCACCGCATCCACCAGCGGCCGCTTGCGCCGGCGCGCCATCAACGCCACCAGGCCCACCAGCAGCCCGCCCAGCGGTAGCACCAGCAATTGCGTGGGCGTGATCGAGGTTGCCGTGCTGAGCCGTGCATCCGGCCCCAACCCGTACAACCAGGCCTGCAACGCGTGCGCGATCCCGGCCTGCAGCACCATCAATGTGGCAGCCACCAACCCCACCAGGGCCGCCAGACCGATGAACCACAGATCGTTGGCACGCAACTGCCGGCGCAACCACTCGACGGGTCGGCGCCACTGCGCGGTAGTAGACGGCTGCGCAGGAAGGATAGTGTGGGGCTGTGGCTGCATGGCACCAGGGGTTGCTGGATCAGCGCGTCGGACGTGGCGACGTTGGCGGTGGCATCTAGTGTGCATCAGTCTCGCTGACCTGATGCAATCCGACGGCCACAGGTCCGCCGCCTGCGGCGCGCTGGCGGCTTGATCGTCCTGTGCCGCGCGCGTGGTTGCTAGAGTCGGCACTGGCACCGTGGGACCGCAGTCCCTCGCCAACCCGCAGCAGTGTTCTACCGACAACAAGGAGCCTGGATGTTCACCCTGCTGCTGGTCGTGATCGCGATCGAAGGCGTGCTGTCGATCACCTGGAACCGCATGTACTTCGGATGGGGACTACCGGTGTTCCGCCGCCGGATTCCGGCAAGCCGTCAGGCGCTGGACTGTTTTTCATTGGCGCAGGTGGAACATGCGCTCGATCGGTCGCGCTGGCCGGAACTGAGATTCCATCCGTTATCCGAGCATGTCTACGCGTTTCGCGAGACATTTCTGGTGATCGTCGGCCCGGTGTACCCACCGATCATGCGCGGGCGCATCGCGGTCGACCGCAGGCAGCGCGAGATCACCATCACCGGCAGCTGCAACTGGACCATGGTGTATATCGTGATTGGGATCCTGCTGCCCGCAGCCATCATCAAGCCAGGCGTAACGCTGATGTTCGTTGCCCTGCTCATGGTGGTCTATCTGCTGCAACGCAGGCGTTTTATCAGTGTCGAGACAGCCGTACAGACACTGCTGCAGACCAACACCACCCCGCTCATCCCACGCGTGCCCGACACGCCCAGGCGCGCATCGCCGGAATGACAGCTGCCGCGCGCCGTGCGCTGTCGTGCTTCACTCTACCGGGCACAGCGGCGTTTCGTCGGGCCGCAGCGTGAGCACGCGCACGCCGGTGCGCGTCACCGCCACCGTGTGTTCGAACTGCGCCGACAGCTTGCCATCGCGTGTGTACACCGGCCACTGGTCAGGCTGCGAACGGATCGCCGCGCGGCCCTGATTGATCATTGGTTCGATGGTGAACACCATGCCTTCCTGCAACGCCAAGCCGGTTCCCGCGTGGCCGTAATGCAGGATCTGCGGTTCTTCATGCATCGCGCGTCCGATGCCGTGCCCACAATACTCCTTGACCACGCTATAGCCGTGGTCGCGCGCATGCCGCGCAATGGCATGCCCGATATCGCCCAGGCGCGCACCGGGCCGCACCGCAGCGATGCCTTTCCACATCGCCTGATAGGCGGTCTGCACCAGCCGCCGCACCGGATAGGCGACCTCGCCCACCAGATACGTCGTGCTGGAATCGGCGATAAAGCCATTCTTTTCCAGCGTGATGTCCAGATTCACGATCTGCCCGCTGCGTAGCACATCGTCCGCCGATGGCACACCGTGGCAGACCACGTCGTCGATCGATGCATTGAGCACGAATTCGAATCCGTACTGCCCCTTGCTCGCAGGCCGCGCGTCGAGCTCGTCCACAATCATCCGTTCGACAATGGTGTTGAGCTCCAGCGTGCTGCGTCCCTCCAGCGGCAGCCGATCCAGCGCATGAAAGACCTGCGCCAGCAGCTGCCCGGAGATCGCCATCAATGCGATCTCATCCGGCCGCTTGATCATGCGCGCCCTGGCTTTGCGGTGGGCGGCTTCAAGGCTTGCGGCCTTACCCCCGCCGCACGCAGCTCCTGCGCCACGATGTCCTGGAACGAAGAGTCCGGATGCATCTCGCACAACATGCCGACCTTGATCCAGAAATTGGCCTGCGCGTTGATCGACCGGCTGGTGACGGTACAAGCGCGCCGCAGTTGATCGTGCAGGTCGTCATCGATATTGACGATGCCCATGGTTGGCTCCTGGTATGTCGCGGAATATACATATCGTATACGAATCGTATATTCCACAACAACCTAAGTACTGGGATGCGCAGCAGGCGCGGCTTGGCGGCGATGCTCCAGCCGCAGATTGCGTGCTGGAAGAGTGGCTAATGTGCGTGCTCTGCTCACTGCTGCCTGTTTAGACTTGCGGCGGCCGGTACATCACGCATCGAAACAACGCCACGACATCGCCCGCAGTTGCAGACGGCGCCGTGGGCGCTAAGCCAAACACCTGCTCAGGACTTGGCGAGCGGGCAGCCGGCGGCAATCTCCCGCATGCTCATTGCCACGCCATCCGTTGGTTGGATGACCGTCGTGGCTTGCGCCGGCACCGACTCGCCCCATTCGCGCAGTGCATCGAAGACGCCGCGCAGCCCTTCGCCCAATGGCGTGAGTTCGTACACCACGCGCGGCGGCGTCTGCGCGTACGCGGTGCGTACCACCAGACCGGAGGCCTCAAACTGCCGCAGGCGGCTGGTCAGCGTATGTGCGCTGATGCCTTGCAATGCCTGCCTGAGTTCGGTGAACCGGCGCGGCCCGGCAAGCAGCTCGCGCACGATCAGCGACGCCCAAGGGCCCTCCAGCAATTGAAAAAAACGTGCCACACCACAACACGGAGCCTTTGACGTTTCCATTAACTGACTGATCCTGGTAGCGGACGACCCATGGCTGCCAGCACGCAGGGTGCTGGCAGGTTGCTTGCCAACGACATTGCCTAGTGCATATGCGCGTCATGCGACCCGGCATCGGGCGCCGATGCGCCCATCGGGCGAACGTCGAACTGCACCTCGACGCGCGGTGCATGCTCAAACACCAGCGTGGCCACCACCGGCTTGCCTTGTTCGAACGGCGCGTGCGGCGCGATGAACATCAAATGCGTGCCGCCATTACCCAGCACCACGTCTTTGCCCGGCGGCAAGACCAGCCCCTGTTCCAGATGGCGCATCTTCATCACGCCCGCATCCATCGTCATCTCATGGATTTCCACCTGTGCACTGGCTGGCGATTCCACCGCCACCAGACGATCCGGCGTTGCCGACTGATTCCGCAAGGTGAGGTAGCCACCTGCCACTGGCGCGCCCGGTGGCGTTGCACGCGACCACGCCCCGCTCGCCACCACGACAGGCTCCGGCGTCGGCGCCGCAGTCGAAGCAGGTGCCTCGGCAGCGGGTGCCGGGTTGGCCTCGGGCGCAGGTGTGCGCTCGCAGGCCACCATCGACAAGACAGACAACGCACTCGCCATCAGTAGATGCACTTTCATTTCGTTCTCCTTGGGTCGAGCCGTGCATGCGCCACAGCGCCTTGCATCGCGGTCATCGACGTTTAACTGCGGGAAGCCGGCAGGCCACTCTTGCTTCAGTCAGAGCACTTGCCGGATATCGTGCACAACCGAGTCCACCGTCTGCGCGTGGGCCAGGCCCACGCGCAGCTGTCCGTCGCGATCGAAGAGAAAACTGCGGGTCGAGTGATCGATGGTGTACGTCGGGCCCATCGGCACCTTTGCATAGCTCACCTTGAGATTGCCCGCGGCCACGCGGATATCGCCCTCGCTACCGGTCAAGCCGATAAAGTCCGGATCGAATGCCCTCACGTAGGTCCTGAGCACGTTTGGCTTATCGCGTTGCGGATCCAGTGTGGCAAACGCGAACTGCACCTTCGCGGCATCCGCACCCAGCTTGCGCTTGACCTGCGCCGCACGCGCCAGCGTCGTCGGGCATACATCCGGGCAATGGGTGAAGCCGAAGAACAGCACCAACGCCCTGCCACGGAAACTGCGCAATGGCCGTGGCGTGCCTTCGGTGTCGTACAGGTAAAAATCCATTCCGCGCGCCATCGCGCTCAGATCTGCACCATTGGGAGCAGCCCCACTGCCCCATTGCCCACATCCGGCCACTATGCAGACCAGACACCCCAGCATCACCTGCGACAATCGTCGCTTCCACACTAATCGCATTGATCGCATCCTGATGCATATCCTTCCGTTGAGAGCGGCCTTGTGTCTGCCGTTCCATTCCGCACCATGCGCTGCAGGCGAGCTGCGCTCGGCAGCGGGTGCGCACGCATAGGTGATGAGTTTCATTCAAAGCCGGCCGGCGGTTCTGCGCAAAGTGCATGATCCGGTGAGTGCAGGCGCGATGCATCGTCGCTCGCGTCGTCCTGAAATACGTGTCGCAGTTCGCTCGCGGCAAGCCGGCGCATCTGGGCAGTGGTCATCAGCGCTAGTGCCGGCACCAGCGTCACAAGGGCAAGGCAAGGCGTCGCCGCCGCACGGGGCGGCAAGGCAAAGTACGTCATCTACATGCTCCAAAACATCCAACGTCACACCCGTAGGCGGGTGCAGCTCTCGACCCGATGTTTCAGGCAAACAGCGGTGGACCACGTGGCGCATGTGCCAGCCTGCGTGCGGCTAATCGAGGCGCGGCGGCCAAACGCTCAGGCGCAAGCACGCCGCGACTGGGCGCAAACAGCACGCACGCCATCAACAGATACGGCAACAGCCGCGCCGCGAGCAGGCAGTACTCGCACGTGGGCACATGACCGCCATCGGCCTGATGCAGATCGTGTTCGGCGCTCAGCCATCGCTTGGCTGTCCCAACCTGCGCGCCTGCTGACCACTGCGCAGCATGTGCATCGCCACCCGCCGCAGCCCTCACACCCGCTTGCCAGGGTTGGCTGTGGCAAAGCGGCCCGTCCAGGAAGCCGGCGGCGTTCGAGAGCGAGCGGCTTACCAACGGCGCGACCAGCAACAGCAACAGCGCCAGGCAAGCCAGGCGCTGCATCATGCTGAACAAGGGCGAGGGACCGAGGTGCACGGGCGAAGTGTAATGAAAAAACGCCACGCGACCTGCGACCCTTCGTCGCAGCCTGACGCTTGGACGCGTGCGGCGCTGCGCGCTGCAATGTACGGCGCACCCCGTCCCGGGCCAAGCGCAGCTCGCTCAGCAATCGGCCCACGCATCAGCACCCAGCGCCGCTTGCGCGCCACTGTCTCACTGAGCCTGCAGGTAGTCCCGCGTGGATCGCACCGCCGCATAGCCAAACTGAAACGCGGCCATCATCGTCGCATGCACGTGTGCCGCCGGCACCTTGGTGTCACCGAAATCCAGATCCATCGTGGCGCAGGCATCGTGCAGCACCGTCACCGTGTAGCCCAAGTCGGAGGCAGCGCGCACGCAGGCATCCACGCACATGTGGCTCATCGCGCCAACAATCACCACGTCCGTTACACCATGTTGCTGCAGTTGCTGCGCAAGCAGCGTCTCGCGAAAAGCATTGACGTGCCGCTTGACGATGACCACTTCGCCATCGTGTGGCGAAACCGTATCGTGGATCTGCGCGCCTCGCGAACCGGCCACAAAGAACGCGGCATCTGCAGCCGCCTCGTGACGCACATGCAATACCGGAACGCGCGTAATGCGCGCATTGGCGATTACCGCCAATGCGTTTGCGGCCGCAGGCTCGATCTCGCTCAACGGCAGTTTCCCGCCGGGGAAATAATCGTTCTGCAGATCGATGACAATGACGGCCTTGCTCATGGTGTTTCTCGTGTTGAATGCCATGCACCAGCATGCGCTAGTACCGTATTCACCACGAGTGGCGCCGCCGACATCATCGGTCCTGTAGCGACATTTCACCAACGCCACACGTGTTGGAGGCACGTCAAGTAAGAAACCGGTCGGTAAGCTCAGCTCGCCCGGGCACTGCTTGCGCCTGCAAATCGCCGCCGATAGTCGCTGGGCGACAGCCCAAGAGTGCGCTTGAATACCTTGCGAAACGCCGCCGACTCCTGGTAGCCGACCTCCCACGCAATCGCGTCGATGGTCAGTACGTTTGCTTCCAGCAAGGCTCGTGCCCGGCCGATCCGCAGCCGCTGGCCATATTCAGTGCTGGTCATGCCGGTGGCCTTCTGGAACCGACGCAAGAAGGTGCGTGCCTCCAGTCCCGCCTGTGCGGCCAGACTGGTCAGCGCCACATCCTGCGCGCCGGTCTGCTGCAGCCAGTGCTGCACCCTCAAGATAGCCGCGTCGCCATGCGTCAAACGCGGGGAAAACACGCTGTAATAGCGCTGCTGCCGGCCCGGCGGGTCCACCAGCATCACACGTGCGGTTTCCAGCATGATCGCCGGTCCCAGCAGGCGGTCCACCAACCGCAGACCCAGGTCGGTCCAGGACATCACACCACCTGCGGACATGATATCGCCCTCATCGATCAGCATTTCGTCCGAGTCCACACGGATCGCCGGAAAGCGCTGCTGCAGCGCGTCTGCGTGTAGCCAGTGCGTGGTCATGCGACGTCCGTCCACGACGCCAGTGCCGGCCAGCAGGAATGCCCCCGCGCATACCGAGCACAGCATCGCGCCCCGGGCATGCTGTCTGCGCAGCCAGTCGATCAGGCCAGCGTTGCGCTGCTCATCAGGCACATCGACCAAACTTGGCGGCAGGATCAACGCGCAAAGGCGCGCGCCGACGTGTGTGTCGCTCTCAAATACACATGACGGCACCGCGGTGGGTGTTGCCTGCTGCCAATGCGTGACCCGGATTGCCGCGCCCTGCGCTGTACCGCGCGTGCCCGCGAGCCGATTAGCCACCGTAAACAGATCGGTCAGTCCGAGCACGGCCGCCTGCTGCGCATCGGCATACAACACCACGCCAATCTCGATCCCTTGCTTGAGTGTCATCTCGTTCTCCATGCGGACATGCCCTCAGCGACTTGCCATTAGTGCAGTTGAAGTAACCGAAGCACGCCACGCATGCTCCTTCACAGCTTTCCCTCACATCCACAGGAGTATGCCAATGACTTACATCATCCATGGCGCCACCGGCGCACAAGGCGCCCCGCTGCTCAACGTGCTGTTGCAGGCCGGCAAGCACGCTGTGGCCGCAGTACGCAACGCCAACGCGGCTGCCGGTCCTTCGGTGCAGATCGATAATGGCTCGACCCAGTCGTTGACCGAGGCCTATCGCAGCGCGCACGGCGTCTTCGTGCACCTGCCTCAAGCGCCCGAAGACGTGCGCGTGGCCTACGCCACCAACATCGTCCAGGCCATTGCCGCCGCAAAGCCTGCGCGTGTGCTGATTTCCACCAGCGGCAGCATCGTCGACGAGCCGGGCAACCCCTTGCAGGCAGCCCCCGACTCGGCGATCGCCCTGCTGATCGATGGCGTGCAACGCAGCGGCGTCTCCAACGCCATCATCGCCCCGCGCCTGTATCTGGAAAACCTGCTGCTGCCCATCGTTATCGACGGCGTGCACGCCAACGGCGTCCCCGGTTACCCGATCCGGGAGGATTTCCCGGTGTCCTGGAGCTCGCACCTGGACATCGCCGACGTCGCTGCGCAGCTATTCGAGCAGCCCGCCATCAGCGGCGTGGTCGGCATCGGCCAGCTACCTGGCCTGCTGGGCGCAGACCTTGCCGCAGCAATGACCAAACACTTCAAGCGCGATGTCCACTTCCGGCCTGTGCAACCCGAAGCCTTCGGCGAGCAACTGCAACCCCTGCTCGGCCCCGCTGCCATGGCCGTCGCCGGGTTCTACCAAGCCCTTTGGCAAACCCCTGCCAATACCATCACCCCCGCCACCAGTGCCCAGCAATTGCTGGGTAGCACACCGCGCAGCGTTGAGCAGTGGTTACAAGATCTGCTCGGCACATGATGACGGCATAGTGCAGCCATTACCCGGATGCGCCGGCGGCGCGGCACAGGCATCGCTTAAGCCTGCTCCGCCGGCACGCGTAATCGTGCGTGCAAATGAGTAGCTACCGGTATAACGCTACGCCTCCGCAAGCATGCGACCAAGCGGCGGCATGATCATAGACGTCCATACCTGCCGGTACCGCGTTGTCGTGCCTGCCACGTAACTGCACACAGCAGCTTGTGCTTGGCGCATCCTGGAAGGCTCGATTACACCTCTGAAGCGGTACGGTCTGGCTCCACCGCCGTGCAGGCTCCCTCAAAGGTTTCAGAACCTTTCAACGTCATGAACCCACTGTGCCGATCTATCGAAAGCTTGGGCCATTCATGCCATTGAACTTGACCGCGCCTTGGATCCGGTTCGGCGTGATGCTTAGATCTTGCAGCTGCCACCAGCCACCGTCGCCACTTCTTGGGATAGGGGGCCATGCTTTTAGGTGGTCTGATCCGCCCAGTGCCATGATGGATGTCGACCTGATACGTCGCCCGCACCTACTCACGATCGTAACTGACGCCATCAATCTGCACTCACTTCTGATCCCACTCGTGACCATAGGCAGTGTGGCTTGCCACATGCTCTCCATTTCCTGAGCAAATCAGATCGAAGTCCGTGCGTGCGAGGCCGCTAGCTTTGATGGCCTCATTGGACGGCGATGCGCAAAGCATCATTGTGGTCCGGCGGCGTGTCTGCATGCATGAGGCCGTACAGTCGATGTTCTCACGGGGCTGCGCAAGCAATCGCACCGCGATGGAGCGGCATGATGAATACCGCGCACGTAGTCGCTTATCCAGAAGCCGCCACTACGCGATCAACACAGAGGAAGATGGTTCTGATAGCTTCCCGAGCCACAAAGAGGCACTTGGATGCGCGTCCAAGTGCCTGCTTTCTGTTGGTGGGCCCACCAGGATTCGAACCTGGAACCAAAGGATTATGAGTTAGCACTATTAATCCTAAAAATCAGTAGCTTGCAGGGCGTATTTTTCCCGGAAGCCAGGCCGTGAGGCCTAGTGCGCGCTGGGTCGTCCCGCCAATTTTCCCGATCATCCCAGTTAGCGACCTCGCTCTAGATAGCTCCGAAACGCGATCTGCGGGCCGTCACCTCAGCCCTGATTCTGGCCTAGTGGCACCCAGCCCACCTGACGGCGCCATTGGTCCTAGACCAATGAATTGCGCAAGGTCTAAGGCAACCGCTCGGTGCGACTCGATTAGATTCCGCTGCAAGAACAACGCCTGGGAAGACGGAACCTTCCCAGACGCAAACAGTCAGTTGCTTTGGAGGAAACTGATGCCGGGAGACGTACCACCAAAGGCGTTACAGCTACCGCGTGTCAGATTGTTCTGCTCGAACGTGGTGCCGGCATCGCCCAGACAGGCTGGGGCATTTGTCGTCCCATCGTTTACGGCCAGGTTTACCGAGACGCGTGAGCCTGGATTGAACGACACAGTCTGCGTATTGGCGCCGTTACCGAAGACGTTGAATTCGGACTGGCGCCAAATCTTATTGATGCTCACAGTGGAGGCGCTCTGGCTCACGCTATAGGCTCGCCCGTTCACCGAGAACGTCAAGGTGTCCACGCCCCCTGAGGTTGCCGAACCTGTCAACTTGACGCCGCCAATGCCCGACACTGGTACTAGAGGTACAGTCACCGAGTCACTATTGATCACGCATGCGTTGCCTTCGTAGGCATCCCAACCGGATGGGCAACCGACCGCGTCGTACTCTGAGGAACTGTCGGCATAGACCCAGCTTTCGATGAAGATAACGGGTTGGAAACCGTTACTGGAATTTTCATCTGAATCGCTCGAGTAAACGTACTGTTGCCAGGTTTTGCATGAAGAGAAACCGAACTGCGCACAGGCGGCAGGATTGCTTGCATTATCGGTGTTGATCTGTAGAGAATACTGGACCACACCAGTGGTCACGCCGCTTACACCCGGGAACGAGCCAACGGCCGAGCGGGTAAGCCTGCTTGAGCGCGCTGCATAATCGTGACCGTCACCCGTAATTAGCGCCCTGTCAGCGTTGGTAGTTATAAGGCCGTTGCCGTTTGCAACCTGGTGCGAACCCATGACTAACTTCGGCTGCGCCCCGCAGCGTACCGCCTGCCAACCCGTGTTCGGAAATGTCGAACGAAAGCAGCCCTCCATCGCAGGAACCTCTTTCATGATCGTAGCTTCCCACGTAGACATAGCCTCAGCGCGGCCAGCATCGTTATTTCCGGAGACCTGCGCTGCTGCGCTTGTGCTAGCTAAGCATCCTACGATACAGGCTCCAAGCATGTATTTCGATTTGGGATTATTCATGTTTTGTTCTCGTGAGTTTGGAGTTAATAATCATCCTCTATGGTTAAACGTTGAAGCACCCAAATCAGAAGTCGCAGTTGTTTTAGCGAAGCAATGATTTCCGGGTAAATTATTATGCCGACTCGGCCACATCCACATGAAATAGCGTGAGACCAAGGCTGTATAAGCGACGTTGCACCAAAAGCCTTTTTCCTGCATTAATGCGGCCGGCGACACAATTGGATGTGCCAAGCTGCAGTTAATTCACTGCGCGACCAAGCAACTGCCACCGCACCACCATGACAGGCTTTATACTCACAATGGCTGGTGAGCGAATGCAGTGCTTCTACAAAGACAGCACATGTGGATGATGGGCAGAGATATTCCAGCAGGACGTGGCCGCCCCGGAGAGGGTGGCCACAGTGCTTAGCTTATAGCTGAGAGACTCGGCTATTGGTGACCTTGGCATAGTGCTCAGTCATCTCCACACCGGTCCAGCGATAACCCTCCAATACTGCTGCAACCAATGTGGGTTCCGCTCCCCGCAAACGGATCAAGCACGTGTCCGCCTGCCTCGCAGATCCGCACCGCATCAATTCGGTAGGCTTGCCCGTCAGATGATGTTTGCCAGCTTTGCGCACCGACTCGCGAATCAAACCGGGTAGCACAGGGGCGCACACGCCGCGAACGCAGCTGGCACAACACCACGCTGGGCGCAGTGCTCAACACGTTGGCCGGCGAACACGGACTGACGCCTCGCGTCGCCGAGGCATTGGCGCGTACCAAGCTGCCGCACCTCGACCAGGCGAACGAGAGCGACATGAATTTACTGACGGGGCTGGGGCAACGGTTCGATGCGGTCGCGACGGTCAAAGCCGGGGCGCTTCTGTTTGCACCGATTGGTGCCGGCACCACAGTGAGCGGCAGGCCGCTGCCGACTGTCACCCTCACACGACGAGACGGCGACCAACACCGCTACTCCGTGGCCGACCGTGATGCCTACACCGGCGTGCGTGTTTACTGGGTGGACAAGGGCAAGGCGCGGCGGCAGTCGGTGCTCGTAGGCACCGACGACAATGCCAAGCGTCTGCGTGAGTCGTATGCCGATGAGTCAACGGCACGCCAGCATGCACACGCGGAGCTGGAGCGGGTGAAGCGTGGCTTGGCGAAGCTCGATTACACCCTGGCGATCGGACGGCCCGACATGTGTCCAGAACAGCGTGTCAGGCTAGCCAACTTCAAAGGCGAGGTTGATTTGCAGGATTGGCTAGTGCCAAGGCCACACATCGACTTAGTGGCGAAGGCCCACTGACGCAGCTGGAACTAGAATCAAAGTGCAAGGTGAGACCAAACTTAGCCTCTGAAAATCTTACGAGATGCTGCTCGACCTCCTATCTTTACGGCGCTCGCTTTCCTCCTGGTTAGCCGCCCCTCAATCAGGGGCGGCGACGTCACGGACTTAAGAGCAAACTCTCAACCAACCTAGATTGACTCGCAATATCAGTTGGGGGGTGCAACCTCATAGTCAGGCTGCTCATGAAAAAACTGGGCAGTAGAGGTATACAACATCATATTCAAATTCGACGCGTGCCCTTTTATGATTCCATGCATAACGCCTGAAGTGTTAACCACCGGGCCACCGGAATCACCTGGACCTATGAGGTCGCCGAAATCGGCCGTTGCGCCAAGTAGTCCGGCAGTAATAGGGTTTTCCGCAGGAATTCGAGCGTCCGTCCAGTAGCACATCACGTCAGTGGTTCTACCGCTTGTGCAGAACCGTTCGGTCGCGGATGCGGGCGCATGACCGCTCACAGCTATCGAAGCAAGCCCCCCATCTCGTGAACGATAGAGAGCAGCTCTTGAGAGCAGTACTTTTCCGAGCGCACGCGGCTCATACCTCGAAACGATTGAGCAGGTAAGCCCTGTTGATGGTGCTGAGCAATGTCGATAACTGTGGTTAACTGGCTCGACCCGAATCAATTCAAGATCTGAAACATTTGACTTCCAAGAAACGTAGCCCAGGTCCGATCCTCTGACCGAAACCGAGCTATTGTATTCACCACAATGGCCAGCGGTTAGAACGAATCTCACCGCCCGCCGATATGGAGTTAGGTTGGCAAGAAAGCCTTTTTGCTTGAGCACAAGGCCCGCCGTACACTCGTTACCAAGGCTCATTGTCAGAACGGTGCCACCGATAACTGGTTGATGGAGTCGCGCCGGATCAATAGCCAGTGCGGAACCAGACGCGAATAATGCTAATACGCTAGCAACTAAAATATAACGATATGGCTTGGACGTTTTGCGATCCGCATAGTGTCCCGCAACCAGGCAATTCGTCATTTGGAAAATTTCTGTGGAGGTATCGTTAAAACAATAGCCCACGCCCCCAACGAAATTGATAAAAGAGCGAAAATATAACGCACAAAACGAAAATCCCCCCTGGAAATATTTAATATTACCCCAAGATACCTTGGGAATAATTCATATACCGTACCGATATTTACGTTTTGATATAGATTCATAGATCATGACATGGACTACAGAACTCCAGCTCCAAGAACGCAGGAATAAGTTCGCCATGGATCAAGAGGCTTCACCACATCGCTTGAACTGGAAAATGCGTTGTGCGCCTTCATTGCCGCCCCTGCGACAGCTGCGTTTCGGCGGCGACTGGCAGCAGCAGCGTGCCGTCGCCCGCAACTCTGCACTGGCGCATTAGGCTCTGCGCGTAGGAAGTTGCCTCCACGTATGAAGTGAATCCTGTCATCGGCAATCTGTGCTGCCGTAGCGTGATACCACCACTTCTAGAGACGAGGATTTCTGCGCAACATTTGTCCCCGAGCCGGAAAACGTGTGCGGTTAAAAGGTATTCGCCGGACAGGCGAACCATTACATCATCCATGTGCGACCGGTAATCCCATGGCTAAGTCATCGCTGGATAGCGCCTGGCAGCGATTCATCAAGCTCGCAATGACAGAAGGGATCATTTCAAAGCAGAAGCGCTTTTCGCTGCATGGCCTTAAGCATCGAGGCACTACTGACACAGTGGGTAACCGGGGCGACAAACAAGACGCTGCAGGGCACGTGACACCAGAAATGACCGGCCGCTATGACCACGCGTTGCCCATTGTAAAACCGCCAAAGCGCAGCTAATTTTCCCGTTGGCCTCAACTCAAGGCGCTTTGGCAGGACATAGGCTCTTGATTTTATGGTGGGCCCACCAGGATTCGAACCTGGAACCAAAGGATTATGAGTCCTCTGCTCTAACCGTTGAGCTATAGGCCCTGCTGCACAGCGCTCGCTGGTGCCGCATGCAATGCGTCGGGCCCACAGGAGTTGGGCAAGTTTACCTGTCTGTCCGCGCGCTTGTCTGCCGCGGACCCACCTTCTCTGCGTATCGGTATCTTGCGGCGCGGGCAGTGACTCCACTAGTCCGACGTGCACGCACATCTGGACACGCTCGCATACCTACACAGAGGCCGCGTCTCCAATCGGCAATTCCTGACCAGCGTGCCGTCGCCACGGGACTTCGATACCTGCCCGGCCCCAGCAGCTACTTACGCACCTGTCCACAACGAGGTGCCAATGCCCGCACACCACCTACGCGCTATGCGCCTACCACCCACAGCTATCACGCATCCGCTGTCTCACGCTGCTTATCGATCAGCTGGCGCCCTGCAAGAAATCCCTGCGCGATCGCGTCCTGGTAGGTATCCCAGGTCTCGGCTTGGTCGTTAATGCGTGGCAGGCGCTTGCTTCCGCCGTTGGCGTAAACGTCCACCCACAAAGTCCACTTAGCGGTGGGCGAAGCCTGTTCGACGCGTACGCGGATCTCATGATCACGGTACGTGGTCGTTTCGAAGCGGCTCTGTCTGCTCATCGGACGGTCTCGGGTTCCTGTCGCGCTCGAACTTACAGCGCAGGTTGCAATCTCGCGTGAGATTGAAGGAAACATCCACTTAATAGTGCGTTGCGGTGCGGCTTCGTCGCAAAGGCGTGAAGCCCTGCGCCCTAACTCTGCCCCTGCTTCGGCAAGAGATCGCCGGACAGGTGGCTGAAACGCAACAGCCCCGCATCTGCGGGGCTGTTGTGGGATCACTCTCCGACGACGATATGAGGTCAGTCGATGTCCAGGAACGAGCGCAGCTGTTCCGAACGACTCGGGTGACGCAGCTTGCGCAACGCCTTGGCCTCTATCTGCCGAATCCGCTCGCGGGTGACGTCGAACTGCTTACCGACTTCTTCCAGCGTGTGATCGGTATTCATGTCGATACCGAAGCGCATGCGCAGCACCTTGGCCTCGCGCGGGGTCAGGCCGGCCAACACGTCGCGCACCGTCTCGGAGAGATTGATGTTGGTCGTGTTGTCGATCGGGGACTCCACATTGGTGTCCTCGATGAAGTCGCCAAGATGCGAATCCTCGTCGTCACCGATCGGGGTTTCCATCGAGATCGGCTCCTTGGCGATTTTCATCACCTTGCGGATCTTGTCCTCGGGCATGTCCATTTCCTTGGCCAGCTCCTCAGGCGTGGCCTCGCGGCCGAACTGCTGAAGCATCTGGCGGGAAATGCGGTTCAACTTGTTGATCGTTTCGATCATGTGCACCGGGATACGGATGGTGCGCGCCTGATCGGCGATCGAACGGGTGATGGCCTGACGGATCCACCACGTTGCATACGTCGAGAACTTGTAACCGCGACGGTATTCGAACTTGTCCACGGCCTTCATCAGGCCGATGTTGCCTTCCTGGATCAGGTCGAGGAACTGCAGGCCGCGGTTGGTGTACTTCTTGGCGATGGAGATGACCAGGCGCAGGTTGGCCTCGACCATTTCCTTCTTGGCCTTGCGCGCCTTGGCTTCGCCATAGGCCATCGCGCGGCTGATTTCCTTGATCTCGCCCAGGGTCAGGTAGTTGGCCTTTTCCATCTCGATCGAGCCCTGCTGCTCGGAGACGATCTGATCCTTGACGTCGCGCAGCGCCGACGACCACTTCTGCTTGCGCTTGAGTGCGTCCTCCACCCATTCCAGGTTGGTCTGGTTGCCTTCCCAGGAGCGGATGAAGTCCTTGCGCGGCATGCGCGCCACGGTGGTCGCCAGGTGCAGCACCTTGCGCTCGTGGTCCTTGATGCCGTTGACCACGCCACGCAGCTGGGTGACCAGTGCGTCGGTCAGCGGCAGCGGCAGCTTGAGCGTGGTGAAGATGGCGGCGATGTCTTCGCGCGCCTTGACCACCAGCTTGTGCTCGGCGCCGTTCTTGGCATAGATCTTCTTGAACTTGGCGTATTCGTTGGCCAGGTTCTCCATGCGCGTGGCCACTTCCACCGGGTCCGGACCGGTCGGGCCGGCCTCTTCTTCGGCAGCGTCGTCATCGCCATCTTCGTCGTCGTCTTCATCGACGGCGTCTTCGTCCACGGCGACCGGGCCGGCAGCGGCCAACGCGGCAGCGGCGGCATCGGCTTCTTCGATCAGGTCGTTGAAACCGACCACGATCTCGGCCAGACGCTTCTTGCCTTCCTTGTGCGCTTCGTAATCGGCGAGCAGCATTTCGGTCGACAGCGGGAACACGCCCAGTGCTGCCTGGACCTGGCTCAGGCCTTCTTCGATGCGCTTGGCGATGGCGATTTCGCCTTCGCGGGTCAGCAGCTCGACCGTGCCCATTTCGCGCATGTACATGCGCACCGGGTCGGTGGTGCGGCCACCTTCGGTATCGAGCGCGGTCAGCGCTGCGGCGGCTTCTTCGGCGGCAGTGTCGTCAACCTCGCGGTTGCCGGTGTTGCCGTCGTTGAGCAGCAGGGTTTCGGCATCGGGGGCAACTTCATGGACATCGATGCCCATGCCGTTGATCATGCTGATGATGTCTTCGATCTGCTCCGGGTCGACCAGGTCGTCGGGCAGATGGTCATTGACTTCGGCGTAGGTCAGATAGCCCTGTTCCAGGCCCTTGCTGATCAGTAGCTTGATGTCGGATTGCTGGGCAGGACGTTCGTTGGCCATGAGTGCTCGCGCCACCGGCTTTGAGATTGGAAAGAGAACCTAGCATTATACCAGTGTGAAGCCCGGTCTGCCGGAATCAAGACGGGACCGCTGGTAGAACTGCGCTGGCTAGGGTCTGAGAAGGAAGGTCACCGGGCCGTCATTGACCAGGTCGACAACCATATGGGCACCGAAGCGCCCGGTTTCTACCCCGGCCTGATGTTTTTCGCGGCAAATCGCCACCAATTGATTGAACGCCCGTTCAGCCTCCTGCGGCGGCGCGGCGGTGCTGAAGCCCGGCCGGTTGCCGGAATTGGTGTCTGCCGCGAGCGTGAACTGGCTGACCAGCAGCAGGCCGCCGCCGGTGTCGGTAAGTGAGCGATTCATCTTGCCGGCGTCGTCGCCGAACACCCGGTAGCTGAGCAGGCGCTCGGCCAAGCGGCGGATATGGGCTTCGCTATCGCCTGGCTCCACGCCGATCAGCGCCAGCAGCCCGGGGCCGATTTGCCCAACCACACCGCCATCGACACTGACCGAGGCCCGGGTAACGCGTTGGATCAGTGCAAGCATCGGCCTTCTCGGGCAGCAAACTGTGCCGCGCAGCATGCCCAGCGCTACCGGCACTGTCACGCGCGGGCCTTCGCCGGCTGCGCTGTTTAGAATTGTGCGGATGAAACCCGATGTCCGCGCCAGATTGCTCTATGCCACCGCCGCCACCGTGGGCCGGCTGCCGTGGCCGCTGCTCAAACGCATGGCCGATGCGCTGGCCTGGAGCTGGCGCAAGCTCAACGCGCGCGAGGCGCGCGTGGCGCGCCGTAACCTGGAACTGGCCTACCCCGAGTTGCCGGCCGCCCAGCGCACGCAGCTGCACGCGCAGATCCTGCAATCGACCGCACGCCAGACCCTGGAAGTGCTGCGCACCTGGACCCGCCCGCCGGCGGAAAACCTGGCGCGCCTCAAACGCAACGGCCAGGAGCTCTATGACGCGGCGCTGGCGTCCGGGCGCGGGGTGATCGTGGCGGCGCCGCACTTCGGCAACTGGGAGCTGCTCAACCAGTGGCTGTCCGAGCGCGGGCCGATCGCCATCGTGTACCGGCCGCCCGAGTCGGAGGCGGTGGACGGGTTCCTGCAGCTGGCGCGCGGCGGCGACAACGTGCGCCAGGTGCGTGCCGAAGGCCCGGCGGTGCGACAGTTGTTCAAGGTGCTCAAGGACGGCGGCGCGGTCGGCATCCTGCCCGACCAGCAGCCGAAGATGGGCGACGGCGTGTTTGCGCCGTTCTTCGGCATCCCGGCCTTGACCATGACCCTGGTCAACCGACTGGCCGAGCGCACCGGCGCCACCGTGCTGTATGGCTGGTGCGAACGCGCCGGCGAGGATCTGCAGTTTGCCTTGCACGTGCAACCGGCCGACCCGGCAGTGGCCGACCCCGACCCGGTCCGCGCGGCCAGCGCGCTCAATGCCGGCATCGAGCAGATTGCCCGGCGCGATCCAGCGCAGTACCAGTGGACCTACAAGCGCTATACCCTGCGCCCGCCCGGCAGCGGCGAGGCCAACCCGTACGCCACCGAGCGGCATCCGCATTGATCCCGGTGCCGCGCCGGCCTGATCGCGCGCGGCAGCCGGGGCGGGGCATCAGTCGTCGTGCGGGTCTGAAGGCGTCGCCAGAATGCGCTGATAGAACGCCAGGTCCAGCCAGCGCCCGAACTTGAAACCGGCCTCGCGCACGGTGCCGGCATGGGTGAAGCCGAACTGTTGGTGCAGCGCGATGCTGGCCTGGTTGCTGGCGTCGATGCCACCGACCAGCACATGTACACCACGCTCCTCGGCCGCAGCGATCAGCGCCTGCAACAGCACGCGCCCCAGGCCTTTGCCGCGATGGTCCTGGTGCACATAGATCGCATGCTCGACGCTGTACTTGAACGCCGGCCAGGCGCGAAAGGTGCCGTAACTGGCAAAGCCCATCAGCGTGCCATCGGCATCTTCGACACCGATCACGGGGAATCCGCCCGCACGCTTGGCCGCGAACCAGCCGACCATGCTCTCCGGCAGACGTGGCCGGTAGTCGTACAACGCGGTCGAGTTGGCGATGGCCTCGTTGAAGATGTCCAGGATTGCGCTGGCGTGACGCGACTCACTGCAGTCGATAAGGCGCATGGGATCCGCTGAGCTGGGGGGTCGTCGAATTAGAAAGCATTGCCGGGCGCTGAACAACGCGAGCGGCGCACAACCAATCGGCACCTGCGCTGTCACTCAATCGCAGCCACTGGATGCAGCGTTCCACCCGATGGTGGCAGCCGGCAGTTGCGAACCACGCGACAATGGCGGCATGCGGCCGGCGCTGGCGCGGCGGCGTCCGCCTTGAAGCGGCCGTGGCAATCCCCATCTGGAGTCGTGCATGAGTAGCCCCGTCCCCTCCCCCAGCGCACAGGCCTTCGGCGATCCGGCGGCGATCCGCTGCGAGCGCGCCGCGTCCGAGTTGCGCGCCGGCCGGCCGGTGCTGCTGACTGCCGCCGACGGGCAGGCGCGTGCGGTGTTGGCGTTGGACAGCAGCACGGCGCAGTCGTATGCCGCGTTCGCCCGTGCGGCGCAGGGCCGCCACTATCTGTTCGTGACGCCGACCCGCGCACAGGTCTTGGGGCTGACTGCGCCAGAGGGCGCACGCGTGGCCCTGGCCGACTACAGCTACGACCAGCTTGCCGCATTGGCCTATCTGCGCGACACCCCGGTGCCGGCGCACTGGGCGGCCGGTGATGCGCTGGATGCCGGCGGGGTGGAGATCGCGCGGCTGGGATTGCTGCTGCCAGCGCTGCTGGCCGTGGACCTGCACGACGTGCACGCGCATGCCGCCTTCGCCGGATGCCAGTCGTTGAGCCTGGACGACCTGAGCAGTGGATGCGCCAAATCGGCCGCGGCCGGCTTTGAGCTGGTCACGCGCACGCCGGTGCCGTTGCGCGGCCTGGGCATGAGCGAATTTGTGGTGTTCCGCGGTGGCGTGGCGCAGCGCGACCAGGTGGCGATCGTGGTCGGCCAACCCGACCTGTCGGCTGCGGTGCCGGTGCGCGTGCATTCCTCGTGCCTCACCGGCGACCTGTTCGGCTCGCTCAAGTGCGACTGCGGCGACCAGCTGCGGCACGGCCTGGCCAAGTTGAAGGAGTTGGGTGGCGGCGTGCTGCTGTATCTGGACCAGGAAGGCCGCGGCACGGGCATCGCCGCCAAGATGCGCGCCTACGGCTACCAGCATGCGGGTCTGGACACCATCGATGCCGATGCGCAGCTGGGCTTCGGCCCGGACGAGCGCCGCTACGGCAGCGCGGTGGCGATGTTGCGCGGCTTGGGCATCGGCCGCATCCGCCTGTTGACCAACAACCCGGCCAAGGCCGAACGCCTGCGCGCCGCAGGCATTGCGGTGGAAGACCGCATCCCGGTCACCGGCGATATCACCCCTGAAAACGAGCACTATCTGCGCACCAAGGCCGCACGCGCCGGCCATGCATTGGATGTCGATGCACTGATCCTGGCTGCGCAGTAAGCGCGCACAGCAGGGCTGCCTGATCGGCGCGGCCGGCGCGCACGCGGTGTGTGCCGGCCGCGACGCATCCGCCATCGACGCCGGGTATTTGCCACTGCTGGCGTCTGCCTGGTCAAGGTTGGGTATTTGATCGCCAGCGCGGCGCGCCATCGGTGTGGAAACCGCTCTGGCGTCCCGATGCGTGACGCAACCGTGCGCGGCGAGAAGACCATCTTCGACCACGTAACGTGCGGGCTCGATCGCCAAGACGTCGCCTTAAAGAACGTAGTCGCCCGAGCACTGCAGCGCCGCCTGTCAGCCATCAACCCAGTTCCTCGCAACCCAAGCCCACAGCGGATGCGCCCCGACCGGGCACCCGGCTATGCTTGCGCACCGCTTCTGCAGGCCCGCCTCGTGCACGACGCTCCACCGCCGCACCCCGACATCCTGGTCAGCGCCGCGCCTGCCGAGACCCCGCCCGTGGACCATGCGCACTGGCAGCAGTTGCCACGCCGGGGCGCCTACGTGGCGGCGGTCAACGGCGCACTCGGCGGTGGCTGTGCCGGCCTGATTGCGGCCGGTGTCACCGTCACCGTGCTGCATGCCTGGACCTACTGGCCGGCAGTGCTGGGGATGACGTTGTCGATGGCGATGCTGTGCGCATGGCTGGCAGTCAAACGACACCGGCTCACGCTGTGGAAACTCGACCAGCACGGCCTGGCGCTGCAACGTGGGCATCTGTGGCAGAGCGATACCCGGGTGCCGATCTCGCGCGTGCAGCACGTGGATCTACGTCGCGGCCCGATCGAACGCGCCACGCACCTGACCACGCTGGTGGTGCACACCGCCGGCAGCCGGCTCAATGCGGTGGCGCTGTCCGGGCTGGACCAGGCCGATGCCGAGCATCTGCGCGACCGCCTCGCCCGCCAGCTCGATCACCACGACGACGCGCTGTGAGCGCCATCGAACACCCCACCGACAACGAGCAGCGCCTGCATCCGCTGTCGTGGGTGTTTGTACTGCTGCAGCAGATCCGCCAGTTCCTGATCCCGTTGGTCGCCCTGGCCGTGTTCGGCAGCCGCGACGGCAGCCGCGATTTCGCCGACCACATCGCCACCGCCGTGGTGATCGCCGTGCTGGTGGCGATTTCGGTGCTGCGTTACTTCACCTATCGCTATCGCATCGGGCAAGACAGTGTGGCGATCCGCAGCGGCCTACTGGAACGCAGCCGGCGCGATATTCCGTTCGCGCGGATCCACAACGTGGTAGTGCATCAATCGCTGTTGCATCGGCTGGCCGGCGTGGCGGAAGTGCGGCTGGAGTCGGCAGGCGGGCACAAGCCCGAAGCGGAAATGCGCGTACTGCGGCTGGATCAAGCCCTGGCGCTGGAAGATCTGATACGGCGCCGCGCCCACCACGTCGATGCAGCCCACAGCGATGTAGCGGTGGTGCTGGCCGACGACCGCACCACCTTGCTGCGCCTGCCGCTGGGCGAAGTGATCCGGCTGGGCCTGATTTCCAACCGCGGCATGGTGGTGGTGGCCGCCAGTTTCGGTGTGATCTATCAGATGATTCCGCGCCGCGTGGCGTCCAGCTTTATCGAGACCAATGGCGAGCTGGCATACCGCTACGTTAGCCAGGTCCACCCGGGCGCGGCGGTGACCACGATCCTGGTGGCAATCGCCGCCGTGGCGGTGCTGCTGGCCATGCGCGCGCTGTCCGTGGCCCTGGCCGTCGCGCAATACCATGGCTTTCACCTCAGCGAGTCGGAGCGGCGCCTCACCGTGGAGCGGGGCCTGCTGACGCGTATCCGCAGCAGCGTGGCGCTGCGGCGCATCCAATCGTGGACGGTGTACGAAAGTCGGCTGCATCGGCTGTTCGGTCGCCGCCAGCTGCGCGTGGACACCGCCGTGGCCAGCGCCGGCGATAACCATGACAGCGCATTGAAGGAGCTGGCGCCGATCGCCGAGCCGCAGCGTTGCGATGCCTTACTGCAGCGCCTGCTGCCGGACATTGCCTGGCCGCCGGCGCAGTGGCAGGCGATCGCCACACATTGCTGGTGGCGGCTGAGCCTGCCGACACTGCTGATGTTGCTGCCGCTGGTGGCCGGGTTGGCGTGGCAGTTCGGCAGCCAGGCTGCATGGTTGCTGCTGTGGCTGCCGTGGAGCGCCTTCAAGGCGCATCGCCAGGTGCAGCGCATGGGGTACGCGGTGGATGCGCGCTATGTCGCGGTGCGCGGCGGCTGGTGGAAGCGCTGGTGGCGGCTGGCCGAACTGGACAAGCTCCAGGCGCTGCAGCTGCAACGCTCGCCGCTGGATCGCCTCACCGGCACTGCCACGCTGTGGCTGGACACCGCTGGCGCCAGCACCACCGGCCCGGCCCTGCGCCTGCGCTTTGTGCCGTTAGCGCAGGCGCAGGCACTGCAAACGCAACTAGGCGCCGCGCTGGCACGGCGCAAGCTGCGCTGGTGACTGGTGACTGGTCCAGCGTCGCTAATCGGCAGAAAAGATCGCTCAGACGGCCGTCAATGCTGCGCCGGTCCCCAATAGCCGAGTTCGCGCCGGATCTGTAGCCCGCGCCATAGCGCACCCAGCGGCTTGCGTCGCAGCGTGCCAAGCTTGCCGGCGATGAAGTCCTCAGTGGCGGCAATCACCCGCTCCGACGACTGCCCATCCCGATACGGATGGATCGCATCGGCATAACTGGTCAGCGCATTGCGTAGTTCGGCATCCGGTGCCAGCGCGCGCGCCAGCTGCTGCGGGAGCTGCGCCGGCTGCTGAAAGTCGAGCATATGCGGCTGCGGCACGCGGTTGCGGAAGGTCACCACCGGTTTGTGCTGCACCACGAACTCGGAGACGATCGATGAGGTGTCCGAGACCAGCACATCGGCCGCACGCTGCGCGGCCACGACCTCTTCGGGCTCGACAAACCGCGCGTTGGCACCGGCCAGCGCGCGATAGCGGTCGAACAATTCCGGCGCGCATTTGGGATGCAGGGTGAGCAGCCAGTAGTGCGCACCGCGCGCGATATCGGCGGCGATCTCCTCGTACAGCGCAGGTGCCGCGCTTAAACGCTCGGTAAAGGTGGAACCGAACAGGATCACCGGCCGCGCATTGGCGGGCGCACGCAGTGCGGCGCTGTGCCCGCCGTCATCGCGGAACACCGGATCGAGCTTGGGCCAGCCGGTTTCCACTACCGCAAAATGGCCTTCGTGCGCGGCCAGCGCACGAAACGGCGTAGTGGTGGCCGGGCCTTGCGTGCAATACAGATCGAACAAGCCGCGCACACGAAAGTGGCCGCGATTGTCCTCGCGCTTTTGCACGTTGAAGCCGTGAAAGAGCTGCACTTTGGCGCCGGAGATAAATGGCGGCACCCAGTTGGCCGCACTGAACACCGCACGCGGACGCAGGGCCAACGCCTCGCGCAGCCCCACTTGGCGCACGCCCGGTAGCTCCATCCCCCGCGCACCCCCTTCGTACCAGGCGGCAACGGTGTCGCCACGGGCCTGTAATGCCTGCGCCAATGGCGCCAGAATAGGCAACGCGTAACGCTCCGTTGCGAACAGCAGGTAATCGGCCATCACATGTCCTCTTCGACCGTACCCGACGAACGGCCTCGCATCAGCGCGTGCATTATCGCGTTCAACGAGGCAGATCGCCTACGCGACTGTCTGACCTCGCTGGCGTTCTGCGATGAGATCGTGGTGGTGGACTCCGGTTCCACCGACGCCACCGCCGCCATCGCTAGCGCACACGGCGCGCGCGTGCTGCACCGCGCCTTCGACGGCTACCGCAGCCAGAAAGCGTATTGCGTCGAGCAGGCCCACCACGACTGGGTGCTGTGCCTGGATGCGGACGAGCGCATCAGCGAGAGCTTGCGTGCGGCAATCCTGGCCGCGCGCGATGCCGGCTTTGCCGACGCGGCCGGCTACCGTTTTGCGCGGCTCTCCGAGTATTTTGGACGCTTCCTGCGCCATGGCAATGCGTATCCAGACCGCGTGCTGCGCCTGTTCGACCGCCGCCGCGGCGGCTGGCGCGGCAAGCGCGAGATCCATGAGGCGGCTAGCGTCGATGGTGCCGTTGTCACCTTGCGCGGGGACCTGATCCACTACCCCTACCGCTCGCTGATGCAGCAACTGGCCAAAACCCAGCGCTACGCGCAGATGATGGCCGAGCACGACTACGCCCGCGGCAAGCGCGCGACCTGGAGCAAGCTGGTGTTGGCGCCGGCGTGGCGTTTCTGGCGCGGCTATCTGCTGCGCGGCGGGTTTCGCGATGGCTGGCACGGGTTGATCTACGCCTACGTGCGCGCCAACTACGTGCGCCAGAAGACCATCATGCTGTGGCTGCTGCAGCACAACCAGCCGGTGCAGGACCCGCCGCGCGCCGCGGAACAGCGCAGCGACTAAGCGTCGCGCTTGAGTGCGTTCATCGCCAGCGCGACCGGCATGGCCGATGCGGCATTCCGTCTCGCACGTGGATCGCTCGCACATACAACCAGATGCGCGAAGGTTCACAAAGGCGATTGGCCACTGTTGGCCATCGGGTTCGCAACCCGCGAAACCGATCCATCACCGCTCACGACGCGTTGCCGACAGCCTTCGACATCGCCGGCTGCGCCTGACGCGCGGCCAGCCCCACCAGGACACCCACCATCGCCGAATAGAAGCTCGCCGACACCTGGTGCGCAAACATCGATTGGGTCAACCCGCACAGCGCATAGCTGATCACGATCATCACCCCAGCCGCCGCAGGCCCGCGGAACTGCACCTGCCCGCTGCGCCGATGCAAGCGCACAAACACCCACAGCGGCACGCCATAGACCGCAAGCAGCAGCAACAGCCCGGGCACGCCCTGGGTGGCGGCCCATTCGGCCAGGTCGTTGTGCGCGTGGCCCAGATGACAGCGAAACAGCGTGTTATCTGCGGCGCACACTGGCAACTCGTGCATCGCATCATCGAATCGACCGACGCCGACACCGGTCAACGGATGCGCACGCACGGTATCCCAAGCCACATGCAGGCGTTCGATACGGGCACCGGCGGACGAATCGCTGTCGCCCACTTCGTAGCGCTGCAGATCGCTCTGCAACTCGCCCAGGCGCATCTGGTCGGTCAATGCAGGCACGCTGGCGACCACGCCTACCGCCAGCACCGCGCCGCCAACGAAGGTCAGCAGCCGGAGGCGTGCGCTATGCCACGGCGCGCCCCAGGCCAGCACGCCGACGGTCGCGAGCAACGCCAGCCACACGCCCCGGCTGCCGCTCAGCACGATCACCACCAACGTGGCGACCGCCGCGCCGACCAACCAGCGCACGCCGCCGTTTGGCCGGCAGAACGCCACGACCACCAGCAACATCATCGCGATATCGGCGAAGACAATCGCATTGGTAAAGCCTTCCGCGCGGTCGGCACCATTCATCACCTGCAGCAGTGCGATCAACATGGCCGCACATACACCAGTCAACGCACCCCGCCATAACCAGACCTGGCGCGGCTGCAAGGCATAGGCCCACAGCGCCGCCCACGGCATCACCAGAAAGCGCGACCGGTTACCCACATCACGCAGGCCGTGCTCGAACAAGGCAATCGACAGCAGCGACATCGCGATCACCGCGACCGTCAGCCATCCCACCACGCGCAATGCGTCACTGCGCGCCGCGATGCCGGCACGCAAGCTGCGCCAGCCGATCAGCGAGCCAAGCAACAGGCACAGGCCAAACGGCGCCAGCCCGCTGGGCATGCTGACCACCAGCGCGGTCAGCATGAACACGCCCAACTCGGCAATGCCCACGCCCGCGCGCGATGCGACGGATGCAGACTGCGGGAGCGAAGCGGGCTGGGTGCGCAATGAATTCATCGAAAGATCGGTGGCGAAGGGGGGCAGGACAGGCACGGCGCGTCAGCGACGCCGGCCAAGCTAACGATGTCCTGCATGAATGACTGCTAGACAATCGCCAGCCGCGGCAGTGGCGTGCTGCCGGCAGGACCTGAACTGCGCACGTGAAGGGCTCATTCGACGTCCAGGTTGCCCTGTTCCTTTTCTTCGACCGCCTTCTCCGTGGAGCTGGCAACGCAGTCGCCGTGCACCGCGTCGCCCGGCACCAGCCACCAGCGACGTCGGTTGGCCACACCGACCAGCTGGCTGCGGCTGCGGTCCACACAGCCCAGCAGCGCGGTCTCCTGCGCCATCAGCCACCGCTGGCCCGGTTGCCCAGCCTGCCAGGCCACGCCACGTCGCAGCTGTTCTTCCCACGGCACCTTGAAGCCGAAGGTCTGCGCCGGGCGGTCGGCCATCAGCAGGTTCTGCTCCTTCCACGCCACCAGGCCGAGCTGGGCATCCGGGCCGATACGGCGCCCGGCCTCGCGCATCACCGCGCCGGCCGAACTGGAATCGTTGAAAATCGGGTAGCAGACCAGCCCGAACGCCACCCACCACGCGCCCAGCAGCGACACCACCGCAAGCGCGGAGCGGCGTACACGCGACAGCAGCAGGCTGGCTACACCCCACGTGCCCACTGCCAGCAGCAGCCAGCCCAGCGGGTCGGTGGCTTCGCTACCGACGCCGCGGCTGTCCATGATCTTCTGCTCGAAGCCGGGGTGCCCGATCAGCATTGCTGTGCCGCCTGCGGCGAAGGCCACGGCCAGCAGCAGCGCAAAGCCGAACAGCACCCGCTGCACCCCGGCCCGGCGCAGCAGGCCCGCGACCAACGGCGCCAGCGCCAGGCAGAACATCGGCAGCGCCGGCAGGATGTAGACATCGCGCTTGCCGCTGGGGATGGTGAAAAACACCAGCACCAGCAGCCACCATGCCAACGGCAGCAGATAGCGCGCATCACGCCGGCGCAACCGCCGCCGCCACGCAGGAATCGCCCATGGCAGCAGCAGGATGGTCGGCATCCACATCGTGGCCATGCTCTGCAGGTGGTACCAGATTGGCTGTGCGTGATCCCAGGAATTGGCGTAGCGCTTGGCGGTCTGGCGCAGCAGGATGTCGTTGAGGTACACGCGGTATTCGGGCTGGCCCGCGGTGAGCGCGGTGACCATCATCGGCACGAACCACAAGGCGATCGCAACGAAGAAGAACAGCGGCCCAAGCCAGAAGCGACGGTCGCGCACATGCACGCGCACACCCGGCCAACCGCGTGCGGCGGCGATGCCGGCCGGAATCAGCATCAGCAGCGCGATGATGCCTACGCCTTTGGTGATCACGCCCAACCCGGCGGCAAACCAGCCCAGCGTCCACCACCGCCAGGCCGGGCCCAGCAACAGATGCCGCAGCAGCCCGTAATTGGCCAGGGTGATCCAGAACACCACCAACGGGTCGATCTGCGCCTTCTTGGCCTGAAAGGTGAAGTGCAGGGTGAACAACAGCATCCACGCGGCATACGCCCCCACCCGCCGAGTCCACAGCCGTCGACCCAGGTCGTACACGCAGGCCAGCGTGCCCAGCGCCGCCAGCAACGACGGCAGCAAGAATGCCACCCGCCAGTTGCCCAGTAGCGTGTAGAACAGCGCCTGCAGCCACATCAGCATCGGCGGCTTGTCCGAATACAACTCGTTGCCGCGGTGCGGGAATAGCCAGTCGCCGCTCAGCACCATCTGCTTGGCGACCAGCGCAAAGCGCGGCTCGTCCGACGGCCAGGGGTCACGCAGGCCCAGCCCGGCGCCGATCACCAACAGCGCGGTGATGGCAAGCAACCAGAAATCCTTTGAGGCACGGGTCTTGAGCATGGCGAACGGCACTGTGACGCGAGAAGGGAGCACCGCTAGCGGCGCGCGATCAGGAGGCTTTTAGCAAAAGCGCGTAGAAGAAACCGTCGCAGTGCTGCTCGCCGGGAAAGCGCTGACGTCCCGGGCCGGCCACATGGCCGAAGGCCGCACCCAGCGGCTGCGCCTGCGCATCGGGCGTGCGTTGCAGGAAGGCCTCGACCTGGGCCTGATTTTCGCGCGCCAGCAGCGAGCAGGTGGTGTAGAGCAGCTGGCCGCCCGGACGCAGCGTGCGCCAGCTCGCATCCAGCAGCCGCGCCTGCAACGCGCACAGCGCAGCGATGTCGTCGGCACGGCGGTGCAGCAGCACATCGGGCTGACGACGCACCACGCCGGTCGCCGAACACGGCGCATCCAGCAACACCGCATCGAACGGCTGGCCGTCCCACCAGGCGGCGAGGTCTGCAGCATCGGCCGCATGCAACCCAACCTGCGCGTTCGGCACAGTGCGCTGCAACGTCTGCTGCACGCGCTCCAGCCGGCGCGCATCCACATCCAGCGCGGTCAGCTGCACCTGCGGGTAGCGCTCCAGCAGATGCGCCGCCTTGCCACCGGGCGCCGCGCAAGCATCGAGCACCCGCGCCGCAGGCGCCAGCGTCAGCGCATCGGCCACTTGCTGCGCAGAGCGTCCTGCACCGAGACATCGCCCTGCGCAAAGCCGGGCAACTGGCTGACCGGCACCGCACTCTGCAACCGCAACGCATCAGGCAGCACCGTGTCGGTCTGTGCGGAGATGCCCGCCTCTTCCAGGCGCGCCACATAAGCGGCTGGATCGGTGCGCCCGCGATGCACGCGCAGCCACATCGGCGCCATCTGCGCGCTTGCGACGAAGATCGCTTCGGCCTGCTCGCCCCAGTCGGCGCGCAGTTGCTTGCGCAACCACGACGGCCAACCCGCATCATCCGACACCGCCGGAAACCCTTCGCGCTGCGCACGCCGCAGGATCGCGTTGACCATACCGGCCTGACGCGGCCGGCCCAGTGCACGGCATGCCTCCACCGTGGCCGACAACGCCGCGTGCGCAGGCAGTTGCAGCACGTCGAGCTGGGCAAAACCGGCCATCAGCAATGCCTTGAGTTCGGCATCGCGGGGCGGCAACGGGCGTTCCATCCATTGCCGCAAGGCCACGTCATACGCCGGGCGACGCCGTAGCACCGCAAAACAGATCGCCTCTACCAGCGCGCGATCGCGTGGGTCGGCAATGCCAGGCAGCGCAGCAGCCAGTTCGGCCTTCAGCGAACGCCCCTGGTCGAACACGGCCGTGAGTACGTGTGCGGCTGCCAGCCGCGAGGCGACGCCGGCCACCGCCGTATCGGCGGCCATCAGCGCAGCGCCGGCAGGTCGCGACGCGCGTTGAGGTAATCGGCAGCGGTGATCGCCTTGCCGCCCTCACGCTGCAGCACGCGCACCCGCAGCGCGCCCTGCCCGCAAGCGATGTCGATGCCCTGCTTGCTGGCCGCCAATAAGGTGCCTGCGGGCTGTTGATGGGCCAGATCGAGCGCAACCGCGCCATGCAGACGCACCCGCTCGCCGGCCAGCGTGGCTTCGGCCACTGGCCACGGATTGAACGCACGCACGCGCCGCGCCAATTCCTGCGCAGGCTGCGCCCAGTCCAGCCGTGCCTGCGCCTTGTCCAACTTGTGCGCGTAAGTCACGCCCTCTGCCGGCTGCGGTTGCGCCACCGGGCGGATGCCGGCGCGCAGCAGGCCCAGGCCATCGGACAGCACCTGCGCGCCCAGCGCGGCCAGCCGGTCGTGCAACTGGCCGCCGGTTTCCTGCTCGCCGATCTCGATGCGTTGCGACAACAGCACCGGGCCGGTGTCCAGGCCGGCTTCCATCTGCATCAGGCACACGCCGGTTTCGGCATCGCCGGCCTCGATCGCACGCTGAATCGGCGCGGCGCCGCGCCAGCGCGGCAGCAACGAGGCATGCACATTCCAGCAGCCGTAAGTCGGCGCGGCCAGCACCGCCTTGGGCAGGATCAGCCCATAGGCCACCACCACCATCAGGTCGGCATTGAGCCCGCGCAGCGTGGCCAGGGCCTCGGGCGAGCGCAGCGTCTGCGGCTGGTAGACAGGAATGCCGCGCGCAATCGCCTCCAGCTTCACCGGCGACGGCGTCAGCCCGCGGCCTCGGCCGGCTGGACGATCCGGCTGGGTGTAGACCGCCACCACTTCATGCCGCTGCGCGGCAGCGCGCAACGAGGCGACAGCGAAGTCCGGCGTACCGGCGAAGACAATTCTCATAGGGCTGGGATTTGGGAGTAGGGATTGGGGATTGGCAACGGCGGATGTGCTAGCCGGGACGGCGGGGGCGTGGAACCGACAGATGGGGTGGACAGTGGTGCGGGCAGGGTTGACGACCGGCGCCGAAAGCAGCATTGCCCAGCATCAATAGGCGCGGTGGGAAGCGGGAGTTGCAAACGGCGATTCGATCGCCGCGACGGGCAGCGGCTTATCCAACCACGAATCCCGAGTCTCAAGGCTCTGCGCACGCGGACCGGAACAATGGCGACTCGACGACTCACGCCAAGCAACAGATCACACCAGGATCCGCGCCCGAAGATTTGAAACAGCAGACTCAACGACCAGCAAGAACCCGCTCTTGCCACTCCCGAATCACAACTCCCCAATCCCGGCCCTCAAGCCACATGTTTGCGCATTTTGGCCAGCTTCTTGCGCACCATTTCGCGCTTGAGCGGGGACAGGTAATCCACGAACAGCTTGCCGTCCAGGTGGTCCATTTCGTGCTGGATGCACACCGCCAGCAGACCCTCGGTGCTCAGCTCGTGGGCCTGCCCCTGACGGTCGAGATAGCGCACGGCAATGGCATCGGCACGGCTGACATCGGCAAAGATGCCCGGCACCGACAGGCAGCCTTCCTGGTACACCTGCTCGCCCTGCCGGGTGACAATCTCCGGATTGATGAACACCTGCGGGGCATTTTTTTCCTCGCTGACGTCGATGACCATGAAGCGTTTGTGCACGTCCACCTGACTGGCGGCCAGGCCGATGCCGGGCGCCTCGTACATGGTCTGGAACATGTCGTCCAGCAGCGTCTGGAACGCCGGGCTGGTGACCTCGGTCGCGTCGACCGGCACGGCCTTGGTGCGCAGCCGCGGATCGGGAAATTCGAGAATAGGGAGCAAAGCCATGGGGTTACCCGTCTGGGAACACCGGCGCAGCGCCGGCAAGACGGTGTCATTCTAGCGCAATGCTTGCGTGGCGCCCCGGTTTCTGGACTATAGTGCGCGGACCTGTTGGGGAATCAGGCAAGAAGGCACTCATGTTGAACCGACTTCGTACGGTCGTCGCTGCGGCGATGCTGACCGTCGCGACCTACGCTGCCGCGCAAGCGGTGGGCGAGCATCCAGAGACCTATGTGGTCCGCAAGGGCGATACCTTGTGGGACATCGCCGGGCGTTTCCTGCAAAAACCATGGCTGTGGCCGGAAATCTGGCAGGCCAATCCGCAGATCCAGAATCCGCACCTGATCTATCCAGGTGACGTGATCAGCCTGGCCTATCTGGATCGCGTCGGCAAAGGCACCATCCAGCCCGGCCCGCGCCAGGAAGCACCGATCAACGCCATTCCGCTGGCCGACGTCGAGCCGTTCCTGAAGAACCTGCGCGTGGTCGACGACTTCGATCAACTGCCCTACGTGGTGGGCCTGGAAGGCGGCCGCACGCGCGCCACCACCGGCCAGGTCGCTTACGTGGTCGGCCTGGAAAACGCGCAGCCGGGCCAGCGCTTTGCGGTGGTTCGTCCGACCGTGAAGTTCAGCCTGCCCAAGCACAACGAAGACCTGGACATGGCGGGCAACATCACCGCCGGCTCCGGCAACATCTGGAAGAACTTCATCGCGCCGAGCAAGCGCCGCGAGTTCCTCGGTTATGAGCTGGCGCAGGTCAACGTCGGCACCATCACCCGCAGCGCGGCAGGCGGCAACTCCAAGGCGGCGACCTTGCTGCTGCAGGACAGCGGCCGCGAAGTGCGCGCCGGCGACCGGATCGTGGCAGTGGAAGCGCAGCCGTACGATCTGCAGTTCATCCCGCATCCGCCGTCCGAACAGGCGTTGCAGACCGAACTGCGCGTGCTGGCCATTTCCGACGCCTTCATCGTTGGCGGTACCCGCGACGTGATTGCCATTTCCGGCGGCGCGCGGGAAGGCATCAACAACGGCACGGTGTTCTCGATCTGGCGCAA
The DNA here is from genome assembly GCF_001908725.1 of Xanthomonas vesicatoria ATCC 35937. NCBI lineage: Bacteria > Pseudomonadati > Pseudomonadota > Gammaproteobacteria > Lysobacterales > Lysobacteraceae > Xanthomonas > Xanthomonas vesicatoria. The sequence goes on from NZ_CP018725.1 coordinate 2,256,758, forward strand.
GGGCCGCACTGTCAGCGACCGCGTGAAGCATTCGCGCTTCTCGCGGACCGATGACGATTTCAGCGGCCCGTCCGGCTCCACTGTCGGCCTGCCCGATGAATATGCCTCGCATGCGATGGTGTTCCGCACCTTCGACAAGGTCAGCTATGCGCTGGTGATGGAAAGCGTCAAGCCGACCGGCCTGGGCTACTTCGTCAAGCATCCTGACGCGCAGTAATCGGAAATTCCGATGGTCTAACGCGACGGCGCCTGAGGGCGCCGTCGTCGTTTGCGGCCCAGGCTGTACGCATGGCTTCCACCTCTTCCGATCTGCGCGCATTGCTGATGTTGCTGCTGGCTGGCGGCCGTAGCCCGCCCCGGCGCGCGCTGATAAGCGCCCACGCCAACCTGTCCGACATCCTGGCTGCCGGGCCCGGCGCCTGGCGCGCGGCAGGCTGCGACGAGCTGCAATCGGAACGGCTGCAGTCGCCCGACCCGCAAACGCTGGATGCCGCGCTGCGCTGGTGCGAACAGCCCGGTCACCATCTGATCGGCTGGCACGAGCCGGACTACCCGGCGCTGCTGCGCCATATCGTCAACCCGCCGCTGGCGCTGTTCGTGGACGGCGACCCCAATGCACTGTGGCATCCAGGCGTGGCCGTGGTCGGCAGCCGCTCCGCCACCGCTGGCGGACGCGATCACACCCGCGCCTTCGCCTCAAGCCTGGTAACTGCAGGGCTGGGCATCGTCAGCGGGATGGCCGCCGGCGTGGACGCGATCGCGCACGAAGCCGCACTTGCCCAGCCGGATGGCATCACGGTGGCGGTGGTGGGCACCGGGGCCGACCTGGCCTACCCCGCGCATCACCGGGCATTGCGCGATCGCATCGCCGCACGTGGCGCGGTGGTGAGCGAATATCTGCCCGGCACTGGTCCGGTGGCTGCACATTTCCCGGCCCGCAACCGGATCATTGCCGGGCTGGCGCTGGGCACCCTGGTGGTCGAAGCGGCGATGCGCTCGGGCGCGCTGATCACCGCGCGCCTGGCGGCCGAGGCCGGCCGGGAAGTATTCGCGCTGCCCGGTTCGCTGCATAACCCCCTCGCGCGCGGCTGCCACCACCTGATCCGCCAGGGAGCGACGCTGGCGCAGGAACCGGCCCAGGTCATCGAGGGGCTGCAACTGCTGTCGGGTGAATTGGCCAACGCCTTGCGCGAGCGCCTGGCCGCCCCCACTCAGGTGCCCAGGACGACGCGCGCCATCACTTCCACGCGCCCGGACCCCGACTACCAGCGCTTGTGGCAGGCGCTGGGCCACGACCCAACCCCTATGGATTCCCTGGTTGAACGCACCGGATTGACGGCCGCCGCGCTGTCCTCCATGCTGCTGATCATGGAACTGGAGGGAGACGTGGTCACCGAGCACGGTCGCTATACCCGCAATCCCTAGTTTCTTCACCTCCACAGCGTCGCGCGACGCAGGCCGAGGGGCAATGAAAGAGAGCATTCTCGATGTACTGCTGTACCTGTTTGAACATTATTTCAGCGAAGATGCGGACCTGGTCCGTGACCGTGACTCGCTTCAAAATGGCCTGATCCAGGCCGGCTTCAGTCCCGCAGAAATCAGCAAGGCCTTCGACTGGCTGGACGCGCTCTCCGAGCAGCGCCCAAGTGTGGCGCGCCCGCATGTCGATGGCCCCGTGCGTATCTATCACGGCCCGGAGCTGGACAAGCTCGATGTCGACTGCCGTGGATTTCTGCTGTTCCTCGAGCAGCACCGCATTCTCGATGCCGACCAGCGCGAGTTGGTGCTGGACCGCGCCATGGCGCTGGATCAGGACGAACTGGATCTGGACGACCTGAAATGGGTGGTACTGATGGTGTTGTTCAACCAGCCGGGCGCAGAAGCGGCCTATGCCTGGATGGAAACCCAGATGTTCCTGGACGAGCCTGAACCCGTACACTGAGGGCTGAAGCCGCCACGGACGTGCGTGCGAGGGGACGGGGATGAGCAGTTGGTATTACGCCGAGGGCAACAGCCAGCGGCGTGGCCCGGTGACCGATGCGGTCATGCTGGGTTTGTATCGCGATCAGGAGATCGCGCTGGACACACTGGTGTGGCGCGAGGGCCTGGACCAGTGGCTGCCGCTGTCCGCCTGCGCCGACGCGCTCGGCCCTCCAATTTCCACCGATCTGCACTCTGCTGCAGTCCCGCCGCCATTAGCGGTGGCTGCACCGGGCGCCCAGCCGGCCAGCCCTGTGGCACCGCACTTGCGCCAAGCGGCCAAAGGGCCGACCTGGCCATTGTTGTTGGTGCTTGGCGCAGTAGCCGGCCTGTTTGTGGTCGTGGCCGCGATCGGCGTCCTCGCGGCGATCGCAGTGCCGGCGTACAAGGACTATCAGACCCGCGCCAAGGTCACCGAGGCGGTTGCCGCATTGGCGCCGCTGAAGCCGCAGATCGCCGACTTTCTCTCACGCGAAGGCCGCTGCCCCGAGAATGGGGACGCCGGCTTCCAGACGCCCGAGCACTACGCAACTGGCGTCCTGACCAGCGTGCAGATCGGCCGCTTCGATACCAGCGCCTGCGGCGTCGAGGCCCTGCTGCATGCGCCGGGCTCGCCCAAGATCGACGGCAAGGCACTGTGGCTGGAACTGGATGCCGAGGCCGGCACCTGGCAATGCAGTTCCGAGATCGACGACACCGAACTTCCGCAGGATTGCCGCGGCTGACAGGTCGCTGCATGCACAACGCATCAGCCAAGGGGACATCATGACGCAGTGGTATTACGCCGACGCACAGCGGCAACGCCAGGGGCCGGTCGATACGGACACGCTTGCCGCGCGCCTGTCGCAGGGCATCATCGACCGCACCAGCCTGGTATGGCGCGAAGGTCTGCCGCAGTGGGTGACCTTGAGCGAGGTCGCGTCCGAACTGGGCATGGACACGCTGGCACCAGCATTGCCGCCGACAGCCGCCGATGCGCCTATGCCGGAACACGCTGAGGTTGCGCAGGCGACTGCACTGCCCGCAGCTACCGTACCCGGGGATTTGGCACCGGTTGCCGAGTTGCCGTCGCATGCTTGGTCGGGACAGGCCCAGCCTGCCGCCAGCGGTGCGGATGCGCTGACCGTGCCGTCTCACACTCCCTACGGCGCGACCTCGGGGGCCGCCCCCCTGACCAGCGCGCGCGCGGACATCGCTGACCACCCGCTGGGCGAGGCTGAGTACGCACCGGCCGGTCCATCTGCTCCCTCAACACCGGTTGCACCCGAAGACACCGACTCGTGGTCCGGCACGCCGGGCACTGTGGGCGCTGCCGCACCGACACCCATGCCGGCGTCGACAGCTGCTGCGACCCAGGCGCCCTCAGCCCCGGCTACGGCACCGTTGACCGCCGCCTGGGAGACCCCAGTAGGCGCATCGCCTTCTGCCGACGCCGTCATCCACGACGCGCCGGTGGTCTATGCGGGCCTCTGGCGACGCGTGGCAGCCAGCATCCTGGACAGCCTGATCACCACCTTCGCGGTGTATCTGATCGTGATCCCTCTGGTGTTTGTCGTGGCACTGGCGACCACGCGAGGCGATTCCGGTTCGGCCCTGGACGACGGCAGCGCGATGGGCATCGCCCTGGTGGTGATGTCATACGGCATCGGCCTGGCCATCCCGACACTGTACTTCGCCTGGATGCAGTCCAGCCGGCTTCAGGCCAGCCTGGGCAAGCTCGCCTGCGGCATCAAGGTGGTGAAGGCAGACAGCAACGGGGCGCGGGTCGGGTTCTGGCGCAATGTGCTGCGCTATCTGGCCTATATGCTGATCAGCGTCCTCACGCTGGGCATCGGCGCAGTGGTGGCGGCCTTCATGGCCGGCATGTCGCAACGCAAGCAGACCCCGCACGACAAGATCTGCGACACCTTGGTGGTGGACCGTTGGGCCTTCACCGACCGTCCCGAGCTGCAATCGCGCGGTCTGGACACGGTATCGATCGTGGTGCTGGCCATCTATGGGGTGATCCTGGTGCTGTCGATCGTGGTCGCGGTGATCATGCTGGCTGCCATCGGAATGAGCCAGAGCTAGGCATTTGCGGCGCCGGCCGCTTGACACGGCGGCGTCCGCCGTGATCTTTCTAATAAGACAACTGAACGCCCGGGAGCATTCCTGGGCGTTAACGTGTGGGAAACGGCCGATCTGCTTCCCTCGACCGGCCAATTAGGCCACGCTACCCGCCCCCCGGGCTCCGCCCCAAGAATTTGCCACCATGCCCAAGCACCTGCTCATCGTCGAATCGCCTGCCAAGGCCAAGACGATCAATAAATACCTCGGCAAGGACTTCACCGTCCTGGCCTCGTATGGGCACGTGCGTGATCTCGTCCCCAAGGAGGGCGCGGTCGACCCGGACAACGGCTTTGCGATGCGCTACGACCTGATCGAGAAAAACGAGAAGCATGTCGAAGCCATCGCCCGTGCCGCCAAGGGCGCCGACGACATCTATCTGGCGACCGACCCGGACCGCGAGGGCGAGGCGATCAGCTGGCACATCGCCGAGATCCTGAAAGAGCGCGGCCTGCTGAAAGACAAGACGATGCAGCGTGTGGTGTTCACCGAGATCACGCCCCGCGCGATCAAGGAAGCCATGCTCAAGCCGCGCGCGATCGCCGCCGATCTGGTGGACGCGCAGCAGGCGCGGCGCGCGCTGGACTATCTGGTGGGCTTCAACCTGTCGCCGGTGCTGTGGCGCAAGGTGCAGCGCGGGCTGTCGGCCGGCCGCGTGCAGTCGCCGGCGCTGCGCATGATCGTCGAGCGCGAAGAAGAGATCGAAGCCTTCATTGCGCGCGAGTACTGGTCGATCGATGCGCATTGCCGGCATCCGTCGCAGCCGTTCAACGCACGCCTGATCAAGCTGGACGGGCAGAAGTTCGAGCAGTTCACCGTCACCGATGGCGACACCGCCGAGGCGGCGCGGCTGCGCATCCAGCAGGCCGCGCAAGGCGTGCTGCATGTCACCGACGTGGCCAGCAAGGAGCGCAAGCGTCGCCCCGCCCCGCCGTTCACCACCTCCACGCTGCAGCAGGAAGCCTCGCGCAAGCTCGGCTTCACCACGCGCAAGACCATGCAGGTGGCTCAGAAACTGTACGAAGGCGTGGCACTCGGCGACGAAGGCTCGGTCGGCCTGATCAGCTATATGCGTACCGACTCGGTGAACCTGTCGCAGGACGCGTTGTCGGAAATCCGCGACGTGATCGCGCGCGATTTCGGCACCGCGTCGCTGCCGGATCAGCCCAACGCCTACACCACCAAATCCAAGAACGCGCAGGAAGCCCACGAAGCGGTGCGTCCGACCTCCGCATTGCGCACGCCGGCGCAGGTGGCGCGCTTTTTGTCCGAGGACGAGCGCCGCCTGTACGAATTGATCTGGCGCCGTGCCGTGGCCTGCCAGATGATTCCGGCAACGCTCAATACCGTCAGCGTGGATCTGTCGGCCGGCAGCGAGCATGTGTTCCGCGCCAGCGGCACCACCGTGGTGGTGCCGGGCTTTTTGGCCGTCTATGAAGAAGGCAAGGACACCAAGAGCAGCGAGGACGAGGATGAAGGCCGCAAGCTGCCGCTGATGAAGGCCGGCGACAACATTCCGCTGGACCGCATCGTCACCGATCAGCATTTCACCCAGCCGCCGCCGCGTTTCACCGAAGCGGCGCTGGTCAAGGCGCTGGAGGAATACGGCATCGGCCGTCCGTCCACCTACGCCTCGATCATCCAGACCCTGCAGTTCCGCAAGTACGTGGAAATGGAAGGCCGCAGCTTCCGTCCCACTGACGTGGGCCGTGCGGTGTCCAAGTTCCTGTCCGGACATTTCACCCGCTACGTGGATTACGACTTCACCGCCAAGCTCGAAGACGACCTGGATGCGGTCTCGCGGGGCGAGGAAGAGTGGATCCCGTTGATGGAGAAGTTCTGGGGCCCGTTCAAGGAACTGGTCGAGGACAAGAAGGATTCGCTGGACAAGACCGACGCCGGCAGCGTGCGCGTGCTGGGCACCGACCCGGTCAGCGGCAAGGAAGTGAGCGCACGCATCGGACGGTTCGGGCCGATGGTGCAGATCGGCACCGTGGAAGACGAAGAAAAGCCCACCTTCGCCTCGCTGCGTCCGGGCCAGAGCATTTATTCGATCTCGATCGAAGATGCACTGGAGCTGTTCAAGATGCCGCGCGCGCTGGGACAGGACAAGGATCAAGACGTCAGCGTCGGCATCGGCCGCTTCGGCCCGTTCGCGCGCCGCGGCAGCGTGTACGCGTCGCTGAAGAAAGAGGACGATCCGTACACCATCGATCTGGCGCGGGCGGTGTTCCTGATCGAAGAGAAGGAAGAGATCGCGCGCAACCGCGTCATCAAGGAATTCGACGGCAGCGACATCCAGGTGCTCAACGGCCGATTCGGCCCGTATATCAGCGATGGCAAGCTCAATGGCAAGATCCCCAAGGACCGCGAGCCGGCGTCGCTGAGCTTCGAGGAAGTGCAGCAACTGCTGGCCGACACCGGCAAGCCGGTGCGCAAGGGCTTCGGTGCCAAGAAGGCCACGCTCAAGAAGAATGCAGTGAAGGATTCGGCCAAGGAGGCCAAGGACGCCGCGGCGAAAGACGCGGCAGCCAAGAAAACTGCGGTGAAGAAAGCGGCCACCAAGACCGCTGCGAAGAAAGCGCCGGCCAAGAAGACTGCGGCCAAGAAAGCGGCCAAGCGCGTGGTCAAGAAAAGCGTGAGCAAGGCGGGCTGAGGCAGCGCATGGATCACACGCTGAGCCTGGACAGCGCCGTCGCCACCCTGCGAAAGGGCGGCGTGATCGCCTACCCGACCGAAGCGGTCTGGGGGCTGGGCTGCGATCCGGCACAGGAATCCGCCGTGCTGCGGCTGCTGGAAATCAAGCGGCGCCCGGTGGACAAGGGTGTGATCGTAGTGGCGTCAGGCATCGAGGTGCTGCGCGGTTGGGTCGACATCGACGCGCTGGAACCGGCGCGCCGGGATGAAGTGCTGGCGAGCTGGCCTGGCCCGCATACCTGGATCCTGCCGGTCACCTCACGCGCGCCGCGCTGGGTCACCGGTACGCACGATGGGCTGGCCGTACGCATCAGCGCGCACCCGCTCGTGGTGGCACTGTGCGCAGCCTGGGGGGCACCACTGGTGTCGACCAGCGCCAACCTGGCCGGCGAGCCACCGGCACGCAGCCGCGAGGCGCTGGACCCGGCATTGCTGGCGACCATCGATGGCGTGCTGGCGGGCGATGTCGGTGGGCTGGCGCAGCCCACCCCGATCCGCGACGCACGCACCGGCCAGAGTCTGCGCGACTGACCGTGCGACATGCGGGCGGCCTCCGGCACCGCAGCAAGCGGGCCGCCGGCGCCTGCGATACGACCGACACCATGCAGATCGCTCGCACCCATGCGATGTCGTGGCAAAGACGCGTTCAAACCATCGTCCGGCACGCTCCGTGCTCCAGGTCCAGCGCCAGCCCAAACAGGCACCCTTACCCAGCACCCTTACCCAGCACGTGCCGACCGGCGACCTCGCCGCTCCGGACGCAGATTCCATCGGCCCGCCAGCTTGCCCGCAGTCGGGCCTGAGCAGCGCGCGTCTACGCACTTTGCTGCGCAGCCGCCAAGCGCGCACACTCGGCACATGCGCCTTCTTCCAACCTTGTTGTTGCTGGCCTGCGCGCTGCCCGCCTGGGCAGCGAGCACGGCCGCCAAGCCGGACCCGAACGTGCGGGTCTACCGCTGCGTCAGCAGCACCGGGACCGTGGCTCTGCAGGATGCGCCATGCAGCAGCGGCCGCCAGCAGGTGCTGGACATGCAGCGCCCGCAGGACCCGCCGCCGCGACCGCAACGCGTGGAGGCCCCAACCCCCGTTCCCGCTGCGCCATCGCGCGAAGTCCGCATCGTCACCGTGCAACCGCCGCAGCCGATGTACGAGTGCACCACGGAAGAAGGCGAGCGCTATACCAGCGACAGCCCGGAAGGCAATCCGCGCTGGGTGCCGACCTGGGGGCCGGCTTATGTGGGCAATACGGCTGGCCCGCCAATCAGCAGCGGCGGCATCCAGCGTCCGCCGATCCCGGTCAGCCCGCGCCCGGCGATTGCAGCGCAGGGAACTGCCGGACGGGGCAGCATCCGCGGCAGTGCCAGCTTCAGCGGAGGCGGCTACCAGGATGGTTATCACGGCGGCGGCTACGGCGGCACGGTGATCGTGCCGTACGGCAACGTGCAGATCCGCGACGAATGCCATGCCCTGCCCGAGCAGGAAGTCTGCGCGCGGCTGGCAGACCGGCGCTGGGAGCTGATCCGCCGCTACAACAGCGCACTGCAAAGCGAGCGCCAAGAGCTCAGCCGCGAACAACGCGGCATCGAAGCGCGCCAGCAACGCGACTGCGGCGGCGCATGAGCCGCACCCTGTTGCTGGCGCTGCTGCTGGGCTGGGGATCGGGCGTCAATGCCCAGGACGTAGCCATCTACCGCTGCACCGATCCCGCCGGTGCGCTTACCGTACAGAACATGCCGTGCCCGAAAGGCATGCAGCAACAGAAGAAAATGATGACCGCACCGGCGGCGGTGCCGTTCGCACCGGGCGGCACGCCTGCACCTGCGCCAGTGCGTCCTGCACCAGCTACGAAGCCAGCGCCCGCTGCGCCTGTTGCCGTGCCGACTGCGCCGGCTGCCGCATCGACGCCACCGACGACGAGCTCCACCTCCACCCTGCCTCCGCCGCTGTTGTTCGAATGCACCGCGCACGACAATGGCCGCTACTTCACCGAAGACCGCGAACCGGCCACGCGCTGTTTGCCGATGCAGACCACCAACCTGGCCGGCGGCCCGGCCACCGGTGGCGGCAGCGCCTGCGAAGTGGTCACCGACCGCTGCGCCCCGGTGCCGGACCAGAGCCTGTGCGAAGCCTGGCGCAAGCGCGCCGAGCAGGCCGAAGCGACCTGGCGTTTCTCCGACGAGGCGCAGTCGGCCGAACGCAAGCAGCGCTACGATCAGATGCGCCGGGTGCTGGATGAAAGCCGCTGCGCGAATCCTTCGGTCACGCCCTGACTGACTTTGCAGTGATGCGTGCGGGAGGGCGATCGATGGCAAGTGCGTCATGCCTTCGCCTCACCGAGGCCCCCATCCGCCCTTGGGTCCCCTTCCCTCGCGCTGCGGGGGGAAGTGATGCAGCTCCTGCCAACGCGGGGTGCCTTCTGCTTGAGAAGTAGCCAAGACTTCCCCTCACTCGCGGCAACATCCGGCCAACGTCTGCCATCATCACAGCACGCAAGGAGCTGACAGGCTTCACGCGAGTACGTGCTTGGGCTGGCACCGGTTGGGTGCGGAAGCTGATCGATGGCGAGCGCGTGACGCCTGCGCAGCACCGACGCCCCCATCCACCCTCCGGGCTCCTTCCCCGCGATGGCGGGGAAGGGGTGTGATCCATGCCGACGCAGGGATCTCTGGTCGCGCGCGTTGCGGATTAGCGGCCTTCTCTGGTCAACCGTCTTTTCGTTTACACGCCGTTGCCACATCGGCCGCAGCCGCCTGACAGTGGCCGCAGTCGCGCGCCGGTGAGGTTAGAACCCGTAACGCAGAAACCCGCCATCCACCGCGATGCATTCGCCGGTGATGTAGCTGGCCGCAGGCAGGCACAAAAAGCCCACGGCTGCGGCGACTTCTTCGGGCTCGCCGATGCGGCGCATCGGGGTGCGCTCGATCACCTGTTCGTAGTAGTCCGTATCCGACAACGGGCCGGAAGTGCGCCGCGTGCGGATGTACCACGGCGCGACCGCATTGACGCGGATGCCGTCCTCGGCCCATTCCACCGCCAGGTTGCGCGTCATCTGCTGCAGCGCGGCCTTGGTCATGCCGTAGGGCGCGCCGCTACGCACATGGGTGATACCCGACACGCTCCCCACGTTGACGATGGCCGAGGCGGCATGCCGGGTCAGTAACGGATGCGCATACCGCGACAATTCGAACGCGGAAAACACATTGGTTTCGAAGATGCCTCGCCACTCGTCTTCGGTGTAATCGATCGCGGCGCGGGTGGTGTTGCCGCCGGCATTGTTGATCAGCAGATGCAGGCCGTCGGCGTGGTCTTCCACCCAGTCCAGGATCGCGCGGCGTTCTTCATCGTCGGAGACATCGGCCGCCAGCCCGTGCAGTTCGCGCTCGGGGAACTCTTCGGCCAGCTCGTCGCGTGCCTGTGCCAATGCATCGGCATCGCGCGCCACCATCAGCAGGTCCGCGCCGAAGCCGAGCAGTTCGCGTGCGATGGCCAAACCGATGCCGGCACTGGCGCCGGTGATGAGGGCGGTCTGTCCATCCAGCCGCCAACGGTGCGTTGTCACGTGGGTGATCCTCTTTCAAGACGCAAAAAAACAGCCGCGCGGCGCAGTTGACGCAGCCCGCGACAGCGGCGTTAGGATACCTGCCACGCCGAGTGAGGTCCTGACGATGAAACTGCACTGGATGTTTGCCGCCGTTCTGATGGTGTCGCTGGCTGGCTGCCAGCGCCCGCAACCGGCGCCCACCGACCAGAAGCCCGACCCGCAGGCCACCGCCTTGCGCGACCACATCCAGCAGCCGTTGAACAAGGCGCACGCGGTGCAGGCCGCCACCGACCAGGCTGCCGAAGATCAGCGCAAGGCCATCGATGCCGCCACGCAATAAGCGCCACGCGGCGTAGGCGCGTTCACCTCTGCGGCGCCATGCCAGGCGGCCCGCACGCGGCAAGCCCACGCAGGATGCGACATAGACGACAACGCCGGCACAAGGCCGGCGTTGTCGTTGCGATCAGTGGCGTGGTGTGCCGCCTCAGAACCCGCAGAAGCAGTACGCCAGCGCCTTGACCGGCGTGCCGCCGGCCTTGCTGTCGTGCACGGCGCTTTCAACGAAGCGCAGCTGCGTGTCCACTTCCGGCAGCGAGCGCGCCACCATGGCGCGGGCCATGCCCGAGTCACTCAGCATCCACGCACCCATGCGGCTGCCGGCGAATCCGCTCATGAACTGCGAGAACGGCGTGGCCGGCTTTTCCACATAGCGCACGCGGAACTTGCCCTTGCTCAGCTTGGCACGGTTGGCCGCATCGGCCACCGCTTCCTGCATGCCGCCGAACGCATCCACCAGGCCGTGTTGCTTGGCCTGCGCACCGCTCCACACGCGGCCGCGGGCAACCTTGTCGATGGCCTCCACCGACTGGTGACGCGCCTGCGCCACCTTGCCGGTGAAATCGGCGTAACCCTTGTTGATCACCGCCTGGATGACCTGGCCCGCGGCTGGGTCCAGCGGACGGGTGATGTCGAAGGCGCCGGCAAAGCGCGTGGTGCCCACGCCATCGGTGTGCACGCCGATCTTGTCCAGCGCGCGGGTTAAATTGGGCACCATGCCGAAGATGCCGATCGAGCCGCTGATGGTCGACGGGTCGGCATAGATGCGATCGGCGTTCATGCTGATCCAGTAGCCGCCCGAGGCCGCCAGATCGCCCATCGACACCACCACCGGCTTGCCGGCCTGCTTGAGCGCGACCACTTCGCGACGGATCTGCTCGGAGGCGAATACTTCGCCGCCGGGCGAATCCACCCGCAGCACCACCGCCTTGACCTCGTCGTCGTCGCGCGCCTGACGCAGCAACGCGGCGGTGGACTCGCCACCGATACGGCCGGCCGGCTGCTCGCCGCCACTGATCTCGCCGGCCGCCACCACCACGGCCACCTGCGGACGGCTGTCCATCGGCGAACGCTGCGCCTGCAACTGGCTCAGGTAATCGTTGAAGCCGATATTGCGGAAGCCGCTGTCGGCATCGCTGTCGGCCACGCCGCGCTTGGTCAGCAGCGCATCGACGTCTTCGCGGGTCTTGAGTCCGTCGACCAGTTTCTGCTGCAGCGCGAACTTGGCCAGATCGCCGCCCGCCGCCACCACGCCTTCAGGCAGCGTGTCGATGCCGGCAGTCAGCTGCGCCGGGGTGAGCTTGCGCGCGGTGCCGACATCGCCCAGGTAGCGCTGCCACACGTCGTTCATCCAGAACAGATCCGCTTCCTTGGCATCGGCCGAGGCCGCGTCGAGGATGTACGGCTCGGCCGCGGACTTGTACTCGCCCACACGGAACAGGTGCACGTCCACGCCGAGCTTGTCCTGCAGGCCTTCGCGGAAGTACTGGCGATATCGGCCAAGGCCTTCCAGCAGAACGCTGCCCATCGGGTCCAGGTACACCTCGTTGGCCTGCGCGGCGAGCAGGTACTGGCCCTGGCTCATGCTCTCGCTGAAGGCGACGATCTGCTTGCCGGACGCGCGCAGCTTTTGCAGCGCGGCGGCCACCTCGCGCTGCGAGGCGAAGCCCGACGGCTGCAGCTTGTCCAGATTCAGCAGCACCCGCTCGATCTTGCGGTCCTTGCCGGCCGCTTCGATCACCCGTACCAGGTCGCGCAACTGCACCTCTTCGGCACTCTTGTCGCCCACGGCCTTGGCCAGCGAGCGGCTCACCGGGTCGGCACTGAACTGTTCGACCAGCGTGCCCTCGGGGTTGATCACCAGCGTGGTGCGCTCGGCCAGCGGCTTGGTCCCGTCGCCGCGCGCCATGGCCACCACGACCAGCAGCAGCAACAGCAACAGGAAACCGAAGAACACCAGGTTGAAGATCAGGCGCCGGGTGAAATTCATCACGTCCCACAGGCCGACAAAGAAACTGGCGATGGGACTACGACGCACGGGGTGGTTCATGGAAAACTCCGTCGAAAAGACGCTACGTACGAAACGTACGAATCAATGGTGCCCAGCATACCGGCTGCGCAATGCGCGCGGCATGCGCTGAAAGTCAGGGGGCCGCGTTGGCAGTCAGCCGCCGGCTGGTTTGCCGGAAACGCAGGCCCATCAGGATCGATGCAGTGGTCAGACCCAGAATCAGGCCGATCCACATGCCGCGCGGCCCCCAGCCCAGTCCCAGGCCGAGCCCGGCGCCGATCGGCATGCCCACGCCCCAGTACGAAAACATCGCCAGGAACATCGGCACGCGGGTGTCCTTGAGCCCGCGTAGCGCGCCGGCCGAGAGCACCTGGATACCGTCGGGAAACTGGAACGTGGCGGCAAACAGCAGCAACACCGATGCCAGCGCGGCCACTGCCGCATCGTTGGTGTATACCCCGACGATGGCGTCGTGGCCAAGCAGCAGCGCACTGGCCGACAGCGCCTGCGTGCCCAGCACGATCGCGTAGCCTGCCCACGCGGCGCGCCGCACGGCCAGTGGATCGCCACGCCCTACCGCATGGCCGACGCGCACGGTGGTGGCCTCGGCCACGCCCATCGGCACCATGAAACACAGCTGCGCCACGTTGATGGCGATCTGGTGCGCGGCGGCTTCGGTCGAGCCCAGCCTGCCGATCAGCAGCGCAGTGACGATGAACAGGCCGCCTTCCATCAGAACAGTGATGCCGATCGGCAGGCCCGTGCGCAGCAGATCGCCGATGGCACGCCAGCGCGGCCCTTCCAGATGGGTGAACAATTCCAGGTGCGCAAAGCGACGCGCGCGCCATAGATACAGCGCGAACACGCTGGCCTGCACCCACATGGTGATGGCCGAGGCCATGCCCAGGCCTTGCGCGCCGTGCTCGGCAAACCCGAACTTGCCGTAGGTCAGCGCATAGCCCAGCGGCGCCAGCACCAGCAAGCCGCCAAAGCCCAGCAACATGGTCGGCAGCGTCCAGTGCATGCCTTCGCTGAGATAGCGCATACAGAAGTAGAACGTCAGCGCCGGCACGCCCCAGCGCACTGCATGCAGAAAATCGGTGGCACCGGGCACGATGTCCGGCGCGATCCCGAAGGTGGGCAGCAGTGGCGGCACGATGCTCAGAAACGCGAACATCAATGCGCTCAGCCCCAGCGACAGCCACAGCGCCTGGCGAAACAAGGGGCCGATCTCACGCTCGCGCCCGGCGCCGCGCAATTGGGACACCGAGGCGGTCAAGGAGATCAGCGTGCCGATCGGCACCAGCATCGGCAGCCACAGCAGCGAGGTGCCGATGGTCACCGCCGCCAGCGTCGCGGTGCCGTGGTGGCCGGCGATGACATTGTCGACAAACCCGATCAAGCCGGTGGAGACGTGACCTAGCACCAATGGCAGGGCCAACAGGCCCGTGGTACGTACTTCCGACGCGAAGCCTGGCGTCGCAGACGCGGAGGCAGGAGAAACAGACATGACACACCGATTGCTGCGCGGACTACGGCCGTGCCGGGAGGCGCTGGCACCGGGTCGCGTGGGGCCGCTATCTTACGCGTACTTTCCGACTGCGGCCTGACGCGCGCTTGGGCAGCTCCCGCCGCGCTCGCTGCCACGTGGGCGGCAACGAAAACAGCTGCCGGTGTTCCCGGGCAGCCGCATGATGACGCTGTACCGTGTGCCGGGTGCGTGCCTTCGGGTATCGCATCGGGCACGCGGCCTCTCCATCGCCGCCAACCGGACCTGGCTCATGTCCCTGCATCCGACCACGTTGCATCCATCGGACTGTGAAAACTGCTCCACCGCATTGCAAGGCGCGTTTTGTCATGCCTGCGGGCAAAGCGCGCATAGCCCGGTGCGCAGCGTCGCGCATGCGGTGGAAGAAGTCTTCGAGTCGTTCTGGCACCTGGACGGACGGATCTTCCGCACCTTGCGCGATCTACTGGTGCCCGGCCGCGTGGCGCTGCGGTTTCTGAGCGGGCAGCGGGTGCGCTATGTCGCACCGATGCGGCTGTTTCTGGTGCTGAGCCTGTTGACCTTCTTCATCGCACGCATCGCGGTGCATGCCTCCGACGAGGACTCCGACGTCGCTGCGCCCGGCACGACGCAGAGCGCGGTGCCGAAGGATTTTGCGCATGCACGCACACCGGCGCAGGTGGAAGCGGTGCGTGCGCAGATCGTGGGCACGCTCACCCAGACGCGCAAGGTGGTGCCAGAAGGCATCGCGCGCGATGGTGTGGATGCCGGCATCGCCCGCGCCGAGAACGAGGCGCGCAAGCGGCTGGCACAATTGCATCAGGGCGCGCGGCTGGAAAGCGCCGCACCGGTGGTCGATGCCCCCGACAACGGCACATTCTTCTCGCTGGGGGGCAAACCCTGGGACCCGGTGAGCAACCCGCTGACCCTCGCGCCGCTGCCGCACTTCGCCAACCGCTGGCTCAACCTGCAGCTGGACCATATCCGCGCCAACCTGCCGCGCCTGCGCAGCAATCCGCAGCTGCTCTACAACGCATTCTTCGCCGCGGTGCCATCTACCTTGCTGGTGCTGGTGCCGTTGTTTGCGCTGCTGCTGCGCGTGTTCTACCTGCGCAGCGGGCGGGTGTACCTGGAGCATCTGGTGGTGGCGCTCTACAGCCATGCCTTTCTCTGCCTGAATCTGCTGGCGATGCTACTGCTGTCGCTGCTCGGGGAATCGGTGGTACAGCGGGCTCCCCCGATCGCCTGGAGCATCGGCGTGCTCCAGTTCGGGCTGGCAGTGTGGATGCCGCTGTATCTGCTGGGGATGCAGCGCCACGTGTACGGCCAATCGTGGTCGGTTACGGTGCTGAAATACCTCGGCCTGGGAAGCCTCTATTCCGTGGTGGTCACGTTTGCCGCCGCCTTCCTGATGGTGGCGAGCCTGACGCGGCTTTGACGCTGCGCCCTGCGACTGCGGCGCTACTGCAGTCGCACAGATCCAGCAGCGCGCGATGCGTGACGAGAGTGCGGCATTGGTCGCACGATGCAGCTCGATCGCCGGCCGCCGAACCGACACATGGCGTCGAACTGCGCGTCGGCGATCAGCGCGCCAGTTGACATTTCAGCCAGGCACTGCGGGTGGCCGGCGCTTCGGCGAGCAAGGCATCACGCAATCCATCGCGGTCTTGCGGCGGGGTGCGTTGGGCGAGCACCGCCAGCTGCTCCAGTTGCCCGGCATCCAGGCTGCGCAGCACGGCCAACAGGCGCTCGCGCTGGTCGACCGGTACATAGCCGATCAGCGGTTGCAGCTGCGGGTAGAACGCGCCCACCTGCGACCCCAGACGCCAGCCATCGCGATGCAGGCGATCCATCGCGGTGAACTGTGTGTGCAAGGCGCGTTGCTGGTCGTCGGGCAGGCTGTGCAGCCGTTCGCGCGCCTGCCGCAATACCACGCGGTCTGTAGCGGTCAGGTCCTTCCACGCGGCATAGCGTGCGCGCAGGTCGGCCTGCTGTGCCGGCGTCAGTGCCGCCCAACGCGCGCGTTGCTGAGCGGCGCTCGGCGTTACCGACGGGGTGGGGGCGCTGGCAGCTCCGGTGTGACCGGTTTCGTCCAGCGCCGCTGGCAGGGCCTGCGCGCCGGCGATCCCGGCACTGGCGAGCAGCAGCAGGCCGTACCACTTAATTGTCGTCATCGACCGTCTCCAGAGGGGCGGAGGGCTGCTCGGCCGCGGTGGCATGCGCGCCGGATTCGTCCGCCGGCACCGGGTGGCCGGCGGCGTACCAGGCGTAGAAGTCGGCCGCCCGGGCCAGCTCCAGATCCGGGTCGGCCAGCATCGTCTGGTCGCGCGGATCCATGGCCGGGGCTGCGGGAGCCTCCTGCAGGTCGGACGCCGGCAGTTCTTCCACCAGCACGGGCGCGGCATCGGTGACATGCAGCACGCCGGCAGGCGCTTGCGAGACCGGTTCGGGCGGCAAGGAGGGCCGACGGTGCGTCCACCACCAACCCAGCACCGTCAGCAGCAGCGCCAGCGCGAGGACGCCCAGGGCAATGCCGGCGTGGCGGCGTTCCAGCCGTGGCCAGTGCCACTTCCGCTTCGGACGAACGCGTGCCGGGGTCGCGCGGCGGGGCGCGGGCGGCGCCTCTGCCGGTACGGCAGGCTGCAGCGCGACGCCGGCCAGCGAGGCGTCCCGCAACTGGCTCAGCCGGGTCAGCTGGGACGGCGTGAGATCGCGCAGCTCCGTCTGCGCCGCTTCGGCCAGCACCCGCCACGCCTGTGCATCGGGATTGCCGGCGGCATCGCGTGGACAGGCGCGCGCCAGCGATTGTCGATAGTCCGCCACCGCGATGCCCTGCACGTCGCTGGCGACCTCTTCTTCCAGCCCGGCCACGATCCGCAGCAGCAGCGCCAGCCGGTCGGCCGTCTGCATCCGGCCCAGCACGGTAAAGGGCGGCAGCCAGGTGCCGGGCATCGGCTCGCGGCGCAGTGGCGGCGCGGTTGCCAGTAGGCTCCAGAAGCGCATCGGCCATCCGGCCATCGGCCGTCCCGCGGCCTGGCTGCTGAAGGCGCGCAGCGCTGCCGCCAACGCCCGCTCGGCTGCCGCCACGTCGCCGCATTGCAGCTGCGCCAGCACCAGACCCCGGCGTTCCACACCCCGCAGGGAGGCTGACAACGCGGCGGGGGTAACGGGGGCGTCGGGGACTACGGTCATGTGAACTCCAGCATCGGCCGGCATGATACCGATGCAGATCCCCCACGCCGACCGCTTGACAGATCGCGCCACCCTCGCTCCGGTCGAGCGCGTTGCTCACGGACGTTGTGCACAGCGGCAGACATACCGATACGCCGGCGTCTGTCAACTGTTGTTTTTTCTTTGTTGCAATGGTGTTTCACGCCTAAGCTTTTGATTCGTATGAATTTTCGATGTGTGGCGAAAAAATGTCCAAGAGGTTGCCAAGGCAAGTGAATCCGCCTTCACCGCGTGGAGCACGAGACTAATTCACAGGTTTATCCACAGGCAGTGTGGATAAACCCGTTTCCTCAGGCCTCACATAGGTTTACGTCGTATTTATCACTTGGGTCACAGAAAGGTGCGGCAAGTGATCACGCGGTCTTTACGATTGAAATTGCGCAAGTCGGGTCTGCTGGACAGTGTCGGTAGACTGCACACATGCCTTCCTTCGTCCCCACGTTGCGCGTCGCCTTGCCGGTGCCGCTGCCCCAGCTGTTCGACTACCTGCCTCCTGCCGACGCCCTGCTGACCGATCCGGCGCAGGTAGGCTGCCGTGTGCGCGTGCCGTTCGGGCCGCGCGAATTGGTCGGGGTGGTGGTGGAGATCGGCCAGCAGCCCTCCGCCGAGGGTCTGCGCGCGGCGCTGGAGTGGTGCGACGACACTCCGTTGCTGGTGGATGAGCTGGCGCGCTCGCTGCACTGGCTGGCCCGTTATACCCATGCGCCTCTCGGTGAAGCCCAAGCCAGTGCCCTGCCCGGCCCGCTGCGGCGCGGCGAGCCGCTGGCCGACACACACGACTGGGCCTGGCAGCTAACCGAAGCCGGGCGCATCGGCGCGAGCCGCCTGCGTGCAGGCAGCCGGCCCGCACTGCTTGCGGCCCTGCTACAGACCGGAGCGGTGGGCGAAGAGCAGCTGGATCCGCTGCTGCCGCACTGGCGCGAGGCCGCCCGCAACTTGGCCAAGCGCGGTCACGCCGAGCGCGTGGCGGTGCCGGCCGACGCCATCGCACCGCGTCCCGGCACTGGCCCGGCACTCAACGATGAACAACGCGCTGCGGCTGCCGCGATTCGCGCGCACACCGGCTTTGCCACCTTTCTACTCGACGGCGTCACCGGCAGCGGCAAGACCGAGATCTACCTGCAGGCGATCGCCGATTGCCTGGCGGCCGGCAAGCAGGCGCTGGTGCTGGTGCCGGAGATCGGCCTGACCCCGCAGACGCTGGGCCGCTTCCGCGCGCGCCTGGGCGTGCCGGTGCATGCGCTGCATTCGGGCCTGTCCGATGGCGAGCGCGCCCGCGTCTGGGCGGCCGCCTGGCGCGGCGAGGCCAAGCTGATCGTGGGCACGCGCTCAGCGGTGTTCACTCCGCTGCCCAACGCCGGGCTGATCGTGGTCGACGAGGAACACGATGGCAGCTACAAGCAACAGGACGGCATCCGCTATCACGCCCGCGATTTCGCCCTGGTCCGCGGCAGGGCGCTGGATGTGCCGGTGATCCTGGGCAGCGCCACGCCGTCGCTGGAAAGCCTGCACAACGCTTACTCCGGCCGCTACCAGCACCTGCGGCTCTCGCAGCGCGCGGGCGACGCGCACCCGCCGCGGGTGCGCGTGTTGGACGTGCGCAAGCGTCCGCTCAAGGACGGCTTGTCGCCGGAAGTGCTGGCCGGCATCGGCGCCACCCTGGCGCGCGGCGAGCAGGTGCTGGTGTTCAAGAACCGCCGCGGCTATGCGCCAGTGCTGCTGTGCCACGACTGCGGCTGGACCGCCGCCTGCCAACGCTGCAGTACGCCATTACACCAAACCCCGATGACCGTGCACGCAGGCGGCCGTCGCCTGCAGTGCCACCACTGCGGCGCGCGCCAACCCGCACCGCTGGCCTGCCCGGCCTGCGCGAGCCTGGCGCTGCAGCCGCAGGGCATCGGCACCGAGCGGCTGGAAGAGCGTCTGACCGAGGCCTTCCCGGACTTCCCGGTGGTGCGCATCGACCGCAGCACCACCCAACGCCGCGACGCACTGGAGACCCAGCTGGCACGGCTGGGAACCGAGGCCGGCATTCTGGTCGGCACCCAGATCCTGGCCAAGGGCCACGACCTGCCGCGGCTGACCATGGTGGTGGTGGTCGGCATCGATGAAGGCCTGTTCTCCGCCGACTTCCGCGCCGCCGAAAAACTCTCACAGCAGCTGATCCAGGTGGCAGGACGCGCCGGGCGCGCCGATCGTCCCGGCGAGGTCTGGCTACAGACCCACCATCCCGAACACCCCCTGCTGCAGACCCTGGTCAACGGCGGCTACCACGCCTTTGCCGATGCCGAACTGCAACAGCGCGAAGCCGCGGGATTTCCCCCGTTTGCGCATCTGGCGCTGTTCCGTGCCGAAGCCAAGGACGTCGCGGCGGCCAACCAGTTCCTGATGGCGGTACGTGGCCTTGCCACGGCCGACACCAGCGCGCAATCACCCGCGTTTGCGGACGTGGAGTGCTACGGCCCGATGCCGGCACCGATGCCGCGCCGCGCCGGTTTCCAGCGCACGCAGTTGCTGTTGTCCGCGCAGCAACGCTCGGCGCTGCATCGGCTGCTCGATGCGCAGCTGCCCGCCATCTATGCGCTGCCACAGGCGCGTCGCGTGCGCTGGTCGCTGGACGTGGACCCGATTGATTTGTATTAGCGCAGGGCCGCTCGCATACGGAGCTGCAGCCAGAGGCACTTTGCGCGGCGTGCCCAGGTTTTCGTAGGAGCGCACTGGGCGCGATGCAACGTTGCCGAGTGCCCTCGCGCCCAGGTGCGCTCCTACAGCCACGCGAGTTGCCAACGCGCGCGGTGTACGAGGCTCACTCACTTGCAAAAGCGCGCGTGATCGACGGCGAGTACGGTAGTTGAACAACATTGGCCTGAGCGATGGCTCGAAACTCAGGTCAGTGCCGTCATCACGCCGCGCTGGTAGGCAGGCCGTGCGCGCAAACGCTGGTACCACGCGTGCAGGTGCGGCAATGCAGGCCGTTCGATCGGCATTTCGAACCATGCATAGATGAAGCTGCCCAGCGGAATATCGCCCATCGCAAAGCGCTCGCCAGACAGATACGGCTGCTGCGCCAAGGCCGCATCGGCGCGTGCCAGCAGCTCGCCTGATTGCACCAGTGCGGCGGCGATACGTGTGGCATCGCGCTCGGCCTCGGGTGTGCGCAGCACGCCCCAGAACAGGTCACGAAACACGCCGGCAAAGGTCGAGGTGGTCCAGTCCATCCAGCGATCGCCCAGCGCGCGCTCGGCCGGCGATGACGGATACAAGTCCGGCGCGTACTGCGCGGCGAGATAACGCACGATCGCATTGGATTCCCACACGACCACCGGCCCATCCTGCAACGTCGGCACCACACCGTTCGGGTTCAGCGCGCGATACGCGGGCGTGTCATTGCCACCAAAGGCACCGCCCACTTCGATCGACGTATACGCCACCCCAGTTTCTTCGGCGCACCACAGCACCTTGCGCACATTGCTGGAATTGCGACGCCCCCACAGGGTGATCGTCGGCTGTGCGGCGGGCGCCATCGCATCATGCGTCATCGTTATTTTCCCGTGGCAGGTTTGGCCGAGGTGCGCGTTGCGCGCTTGCGGCTGGCTTGTGGTTCGGCTGCAACAGCGGGCACAGGCATCGCGGCTTTCGCACGGTTGCCGCCGCCCTTGGGCGTATCGCGCACCCACAACGCCTGCTCGTCCAGCTTGAGCTCGAACAGGCCGATCGCGCGCACCAGATCGCTGAATTTGCGATAGCCGTAATTGCGCGGGTCGAACGAAGCCTGGTTGGCCACCTGCTTGCCCACCGCACTCAGCAACGCCCAGCCGTCGTCCTCGCATGCGCTGACGATGGCATTGCGCAGCATCTGCACCAGGCGCGTATCGCTGCGCAACGCGGTGGCATCCTTGCGCCCAGCGGCGGTGTCGCGAGCTGCGGCAGCCTGCTCGCCCAGTGCTTCGACGTAGGTGAATTTGGAACATGCATTGACGAATGGCGCCGGGGTTTTCTTCTCGCCAAATCCGTAGACCTTCATGCCGTCGGTGAGCAGGCGCATCACCAGCGGCGTGAAATCCGCATCGCTGGAGACGATCGCAAACCCATCCAGATTGCGCGCATACAACAAATCCATCGCATCGATCACCATCGCCATGTCCGAGGCGTTTTTGCCGGAGCTGTAGGCAAATTGCTGGATCGGCCGAATCGCATAATCGTGCAACGCCGCTTCCCAGCCTTTCAGGTGCGGGCTCTTCCAGTTGCCATAGGCGCGGCGCACGTTGGCCACGCCGTAGCGCGCCACTTCCGCCAGCACCACATCGATCTTGCCGGCCGGCGCATTGTCGGCATCGATCAGCAAGGCGATCCGCTTATCGGGATTGTCGGTCATGCGTGCTCCTCCAGCGAGGTAGCTGTGTCGGTGTCGGTGTCCAGTTCGGAACCTGTGTCTAACTCGGTTTCGGTATCGAAGTCGCTATCGTCCGCAGCCGGCAGCGCGAAGCGCCGGCCATCGCGCAGGATGAGTTCTCCGTCGCTGAGAATCTCTTGATCGGAGCCTGCACTGACCCAGGTGGCCTGCACGCGGCCCGCGCCACGATCGCCTTCCACATTGAATACAAACTCCTCGCCTCCCTGCGCCAGACCGGTGCGGTACAGATCCACCCGCATCGTGCGGATCTGGCCGATATGTTCCTGCACCACGGCGTCTGCCTGCAGCGCAGTGCGCGCCTGATCGGCAAACATCGACCAACCGGTGCCAATCAGCCAGATGCTCGCAGCCATCACCAGGAGCCCGAATAGCGTCGCGCACGCCAGCACGCCGATCAGCCCGATCGCCACGCCACTGAGTTTTTTCTTCGCCGCAGGCGCGGGCAAGGCGGCCGGCGCTGCGTTGGGCATGGCAGCGGACGACAGCGGCGGCAAGGGCGGTGGCAATGAGGGCATGCGATGGCCGTCAGAAAGGGATGCAACATGATGCCGCAGCCACGCGATGCCGACGCATCATGTTCATTGCGGATTTGGCATCCTGTCGAGCCCGCGTTGCCTCTCATCGGACCCTACGATGCCCTCATCTCCCTCCCCCGCTCCCTTGCACCTGGTCGTGGTCGGCGGCGGTTTCGCCGGCTTGTGGGCAACCCGCGCGCTCGACGACCCCGGCATCCGCATCACCTTGATCGACCGGCAAAACCACCATCTGTTCCAGCCGTTGCTGTACCAGGTGGCCACCGCCGGCCTGTCGGCGCCGGACATCGCCGCACCGCTGCGGCACATCCTGCGCGAACAACGCAACGTCGAAGTGCTGCTCGGCGATGTGGCCGAAATCGCCCCAACGCGTCGCGAAGTGGTGCTCGCCGATGGCAAGGCGCTCGGCTACGACATGTTGCTGCTGGCCACCGGCGCCACCCATGCCTACTTCGGCAACGACCACTGGGCCGAACATGCGCCCGGCCTGAAAACCCTCTACGACGCGCTGGTGCTGCGGCGCAAGCTGCTGCTGGCCTTCGAGCGCGCCGAGGCCGAATCCGACCCGGCCGCCCGAGCGGCCTGGCTGAGCTTTGCGGTGGTCGGCGGCGGTCCCACCGGCGTCGAACTGGCCGGCACCCTGGCCGAGATCGCCCGCCACACGCTCAACAACGAGTTCCGCCATATCGATCCGCGCCAGGCGCGCGTGCGGCTGGTCGAAGCCGGACCGCGCGTGCTGCCTTCGTTCCCGGACGATCTCACCGACAAGGCGCGCAGGCAGCTGGAGCGGCTGGGGGTGGAAGTGCACACCGGTACGCCGGTAACGCATATCGATGCGCTGGGCTACCAGCTGGGCGACACCTTCGTGCCGGCGCGCACCGTGGTATGGGCGGCCGGCGTGGCCGCCTCGCCGCTGGCGCGTACGCTGGGTGTGCCGCTGGATCGCGCGGGCCGCGTGTTGGTGCAGCCGGACCTGAGCGTGCCAGGCCATCCGGAGATCTTCGTCGGCGGCGATCTGGCGTCGGTGCAGCAGGGAGGACGCCCGGTGCCAGGCGTGGCGCCAGCAGCCAAGCAGATGGGCAAGCACATCGCCAAGGCGATCCGCGCACGGCAGCACGGTCAGGCGGCAGCCGCGTTCCGGTATCAGGACTTCGGCAACCTGGCCACCATCGGTCGGATGGCGGCCATCGTGCACGTGGGCAAGCTCAAGTTGTCAGGCATCGTGGCGTGGTGGTTCTGGCTGGCCGCGCACGTCTATTTCCTGATCGGCTTCCGCAACCGCTTCGTGGTGCTGGTGAACTGGGCGATGGCGTACTGGAGCTATCAACGCGCCGCACGCATCATCTTCGGCGGCGCCACCGACGACCCGCCACCCAACAGCAAGGACGGGTGACAGCGGCACCGGCCGTGCGCGATGCTGTGCGGCCCGATGCGACGGTCTATGCGTGGCAACTGTCCTGTTCCTGCTGGATCTGCTCGGCACCTTCGTGTTCGCCCTTAGCGGCGCGACGGTGGCGGTGCGCAATCGCCTGGACCTGTTCGGCGTGCTGGTACTGTCGTGCGCGGCCGCAGTGTCCGGCGGCATCGTGCGGGATGTATTGATCGGTGCTACCCCGCCGGCAGCGCTGGTGCACCCGCAGTATCTGCTCACTGCCTGCCTGGCCGGCGTCGCAGGTTTCTATTGACACTCCGCAGTGGAACGGCTGCGCAACCCGGTGCAGATTTTCGACGCAACGGGGCTGGCGCTGTTTGCGGTCTACGGCACAAGCAAGGCGCTGGACTACCACCTCAGCCCGCTGAGCTCCACCTTGCTGGGCATGCTCAGCGGCATCGGCGGCGGCATCGCACGCGACCTGTTGGTGGCACGCACGCCAGTGGTGCTGCAGGCCGAGCTGTATGCGGTGGCCGCGCTTGCCGGTGGCGGCATCGTGGCCGTCGGTCATGTACTCGAAGTGCCGCAAGCCTGGTCGCTGGCAACCGGTGCCGGCGTGTGTTTTGGCCTGCGTTTCATGGCGATCCGCTACGGCTGGCATCTTCCGGTGGCACGGTCGCCGGAGTAGGTGCACCGCGCGCAGGCTGCTGTACCGCATGTCGCAGACCGATTGGAGTGCCTGTTGCAGCACATTCGCTATGCCAGGCTTCTCTTGAAGGCGTCACGGCACGTTGAGCGCCGCGCCCGGGCACTTTCGCGCGATAAGACACGGCATGCGCGCAATGCAAAACGGCCCGGATAACCGGGCCGTTTTTTGCAACTCGTCGCGCGTTTTCGTACCGATCAGGCGACGAACAGCGCCTTCATCTTCTTCAGCGCGTTCGCCTCGATCTGGCGAATACGCTCGGCCGATACGCCGTACTCGTCGGCCAGTTCCTGCAGCGTCACCTTGGACTCCGAATCCAGCCAACGGCGTTTGACGATGTCGCGCGAGCGCGTATCCAGGCCGGCCATACCTTCGCGCAGCAACTGCAACTGGTTGTCTTCGCTGTCGTGCCGCTCGTAAGCCTGCGAGGGATCTTCCTCGTTGGCCACCAGATAGCTGACCGGCGACGGCGGGCCATGATCGTCGTCTTCATCCGACGAGGCATCGAAGCCGATGTCGCGACCGGACAAGCGCGATTCCATCTCCATGACTTCACGCTCGGAGACGTTCAGATCCTTGGCAACCGCAGTCACTTCCGAGGCATTGAGCCAGCCCAGGCGGGTCTTGGACTTGCGCAGGTTGAAGAACAGCTTGCGCTGCGCCTTGGTCGTGGCGACCTTGACGATGCGCCAGTTCTTCAGGATGAACTCGTGCATTTCGGCACGGATCCAATGCACTGCGAAGCTGACCAGGCGCACGCCCATTTCCGGGTCGAAACGCTTGACCGCCTTCATCAGGCCAATATTGCCTTCCTGGATCAGGTCGCCCAGCGGCAGGCCGTAGCCATTGTACCCGCGGGCCACGTGCACCACGAAGCGCAGGTGGGAATGGACCAATTCGCGCGCTGCGTCCAGGTCCAGCTCGTCGCGGAAGCGGCGGGCCAGATTCTGTTCCTCATCGACCGACAGCACCGGGATCTGGTGCACGGCACCGATGTAGGCGTCCAGCGAACCGAGCGCACTGGGAATCGGGAGATTGTTTGCCACAAGGGCAGTCGAGGTAGTCTGGTTCATAGGCACCATCTTAGCAGTCGAACTATTGGACTGCCGGGTACAGAAAGAGTTCCCAGCGTTCCATTTATAGGACGTTCGGGCTTCCAGCCTTGGCGGCGTTCCACCGTACAGCTCCCCGAATTCAGACGTTACGGTAGCACTGCGCCCCTGCGCAGACCGTGACAAATCTGCGGCGAAATGCGCCTGCACCCAGGTCGTTCAGCCGGCGGCCAACGTTGTGTCCAACGCGTCGCGCGACGGCAGCGACCAATCGATCGGCTGGAGGCCGCGGCGTTGCAGATGCTCGTTGGTCTTGGAGAAGTGCCTGCACCCCAGAAAGCCGCGATGTGCCGACAGTGGCGAGGGATGGGGCGCCTTGAACACCCGATGGCGGGCCTGGTCGATAACCTTGCCCTTGGACTGCGCGTAGCTGCCCCACAGCAGGAACACCAGGCCTTCGCGCTCGCGGTTGAGCGTCTCCACCACGTGATCGGTAAAGCCTTCCCACCCCTTGTTCTGGTGCGCGCCGGCCCGGCCCTGCTCCACCGTCAGCACCGCGTTGAGCAGCAGCACGCCCTGACGCGCCCACGGCATCAGATAGCCATGATCAGGACGCGGGATGCCCAGATCGTCCTGGATTTCTTTGTAGATATTGAGCAGCGACGGCGGCACCGGCACGCCCGGCAGAACGGAAAAGCACAGCCCGTGCGCCTGGCCTTCGCCGTGGTACGGGTCCTGGCCCAGGATCACCACCTTGACCTGCTCGAACGGGGTGGCATCGAAAGCGGCAAAGATCTGCGGCCCGGGTGGGAACACCCGGGCACCGGCGGCCTTGCGCTGACGCAGGAAGGCAGACAGCTCCTGCATCTCCGGGCGCAGCAACCAGTCGCCCACTTTTGCCTTCCACGACGGTTCCAGCTGGATACGTCCTTCTACTTCGGTCATAGCGTGACAGCCTGATCCTCAAGACGTGCCAGCCGCAGTTGAAACAGGACCTTGGTCACCAGCAAGCGCTCTTCGATGGGTTTTTGCACCAGATCGTTGGCACCGGCGCGCAACAGTTCGGACTGGTTGCGCGGATTGGTGTCGCCGGTCATCACCAGCACCGGCAGGCGGCGCTTGCCATAGGCGAAATCGATGCGAATCCGCTCGACCACATCGCGGCCGTTGAGCTCGCCTTTGAGGGTCACGTCGGTCAGCACCACGTCGATGCGGCGCTCGGTGCGGCCCAGCGATTCGGCGGTGAGCAGCGCAAACGCATCTTCGGCGGTGAGTACGTGCACCACCTTCAGGCTCTGGCGCTCGAGCATGCGTTTGGTCGCCTCGGCCACCACGCGGCTGTCTTCGATATAGAGCACGGTGGCGCCCACCACCGGCTCGGGCTGCACATAGCCGCGGATGAACGTGGCCAGCGCTTCATGGCCCAGCGCCTTGTCGAAATAATCGGTGACGTATTCGGTGAAGCGGCGCTCCACCAGATGCTGCTGCGCATCGCCGGACACCACGATCACCGGCACATACGCCTGGCCGGCCGCTTCGCGCACGCTGCGCGCCAGGGTCAGCCCATCGCCATCGGGCAAGGACAGCGAGGTGGTAACCAGATCCACGGCACCGGCCTCCAGCGCATCGCGCGCTTCGGCGATGCTGGAGCAGCCGATTACCTGCACATTGGGCAGGTCGCGTTTGAGCACGTCGGCAATCAGCTTGCGTACCAGTTTCGAACCATCGACGACCATCACGCGTGGTGCGTCGCTGATCAGGTGTTTGAGATCTGGTGGATGCATGGCAGGCCTCAGGTCTCGGTGGGACGGGTCTGACGAAGGAAATGGCCGGTCACCAACCAGGCGCCCAGCCAACCCAGCACCAGGGTGCCGATCAGCACCATCACAGAATGCAGCAGATCCAGTCCGTGCAGGGTAAAGGAACTGCCGTAGCTATCGGCCAATGTGGCCAATGGCGCGCGCAATGCCAAGCCCGACGCGGCGATCAGAGCGAGCGCGACTGCGCCGGCGCCCAGCCCGTACCACGCACCCAGATACAGGAACGGGCGACGGA
Organism: Xanthomonas vesicatoria ATCC 35937; assembly: GCF_001908725.1. Lineage (NCBI taxonomy): Bacteria > Pseudomonadati > Pseudomonadota > Gammaproteobacteria > Lysobacterales > Lysobacteraceae > Xanthomonas > Xanthomonas vesicatoria. The sequence goes on from NZ_CP018725.1 coordinate 2,284,299, forward strand.
TGAAGCCGTCGCTGGCGCCGAGCAATTGCAGCACACCGATTTCTTCGCGGCGCGACTGGATGTCCAGCCGCACGGTGTTACCGACCACCAGCACCGCACCAATACCCAGCAGTGCCGACAGCACCTGCACCAGGCGTTCCCCGAACTGTAGCCAGCCATCCAGGCGCTTGCGCCATAGCGCGTCGTGCTGCACCTGGTCGGTCTGCGGCAGGGCCTGCAGTGCGTTCGCCAGCTGCGCGTCGTCGGCCGCATCGGCGGGGGTAACGATCAATAGCGTCGGCAACGGGTTCTCGCCCAGAGCATCGGCAGCCTCGTCGAGCTTGGCGCTCTCGCGCAACGCGGCCAACCCCTGCTCGGGCGTGCGCAACGTCACCTGCGCCACATCGGGGCGCGCGCGCAACTCGCCGGCAAGCGCCTGCGCGGCATCGGCGGCGACATCGACTTTGAGGAACAGATTGATCTCGCGCGACTGCTGCACGCTGCCGGCGAGCAGCTTGACGTTGTCCAGCGCGATCGACAGCCCCAGCGGCAGCGCCAGCGCCAAAGCCATCACCACGATGGTCAGCAGCGTTGCCCATGGCTTGCGCATGGCGCGGCCCAGGCTGAAGGCGATGCTGTGCAGGTGGTGATCGATCCACACGCCAAAGCGCGAGGGCGCCACGGCTTCGGTATTGGCGAGCTTGCTCATTCGGCCAGATCCTGCGGCGAGATGTCGTCGACCAGGCGGCCGTGATCCAGGATCAGCACGCGCTTGCGCATTTGCTTGAGCAAGGCAAGGTCATGGCTGACCACCAGCACGCTGGTGCCGCGCGCGGGCAACTCGGCAAACAACTGCATGATTTCGGCGGCCAGCGCCGGGTCGAGATTGCCGGTGGGTTCGTCGGCCACCAGCAGACGCGGCTCGCCGACGATGGCACGTGCAATGCCCACGCGCTGTTGCTCGCCTGCAGACAACTGCGACGGCAAGGCTTTTTCGCGATGGGCCAGGCCGATGCGTTCCAGTGCAGAACGCACGCGCTTGCCGATCTCGGCACGCCGGGTGCCGCGCAGGATCAGCGGCAATGCCACGTTCTCGGCGATGCTGCGGTCGTTGAGTAGGCGATGGTCCTGATAGACCGCGCCCACCTGGCGACGATGCAGCGGAATCTGCCGGCCACGTACCTTGAGCAGGTTGCGTTCGCCCAGCAGCACGGCGCCCTGGCTGGGACGCTCGCTGAGGTGGATCAATTTGAGCAAGGTACTTTTGCCGGCGCCGGAATGGCCGGTCACGAACAGCATCTCGCCATCGGCCACTTCGAAGCTGACATCGGTCAGCGCCTGGTGGCCCCCGGCGTAGTGCTTGCTGACGTTGTCGAAACGCAGAACGGTCATCCAGCGATTATGCCGGAGCGCCAGCGCTTGCGTCGCATCGCCGCAGACCGGCGATGCGATTTATGCCGCCAGTGGTCAGTTGCCCGAGACCAACGAACGCAGGCGGCGGCCGATCCTGCTCAGCAGCGACGGACTACCGCCCGGCTTGGCGGCGGCACGCACCGGCTTGGCAACCACCTGGGTCGGCTTGCGCGGCGCAGCGGGTGCGGGCACCGGCGTGGATGCGACCGGCTCGGCGCCGTCGACCGGACGGCCATTGCGACGGCGACGACGCTTGCGCGGTGCACGCTCGCCATCGACATCGATGGACGGCGCAGCGATTGCGGCATCGGCAACCACCGGCGGAACCGATGCAGCCGCTGCAATAGGAGCCTCGCCCTCAACGCGCGGTTTGCGACGCGGACGCGGCTTGCCGTCGGCACTGCCGCCGTCGCGACGACCGCCGCCACTGCCACTGCGCGATGCGCCACCCGGACCGCTGCGGCCGCCGCCGCGGCGCTGTTCTTCGGCCGCACGCTGCTCGCGCGCTTCGCGGAAGATGGTGCCCACGCTGTCGCCCGCGTCGTCGTCGACTTCTTCGCCTTCCACCGGTGCGCGCGGGGTGCGCGGCAATGGGGTCAGCAGCTCGGTGGTCACCGGCTCGACCGGAATCTTCTGCTCGATATAGGCCTCGATGTCCGGCAGGCTCATCGCGTAGCGCTCACAGGCAAAGCTGATCGCATCGCCCTCTTCGCCCAGCCGCGCGGTGCGGCCGATGCGGTGCACGTAGTCTTCCGCATCGAACGGCAGGTCGTAGTTGTAGACGTACTTGACCCCATCGATATGCAGGCCGCGTGCAGCCACATCGGTGGCAACCAGGATTTCGAGTTGGCCCTTCTGGAAGCGGTTGAGCAGCGACTCGCGCTTTTTCTGCGGCACGTCGCCAGACAGCACGCCGACCCGGTAACCATTGCGCTCCAGGGTGCGCGCCACGCGCTCGACGAACGCCTTGGTGTTGACGAACACCATGGTGCGCGCACCTTCGCTGCGCGACAGCAGGCCCAGCAGCAGCGTCTGCTTCTCTTCGTCGGAGGGGAAATAGATGCGCTGGCGCACGCGTGCGGCAGTGATGGTCTCGGTTTCGACCACGAGCTTTTCCGGCTCGTTCATGTGCTCGTAGGCCAGCTCCAGCACGCGGTGGCTCAGCGTGGCCGAGAACAGCAGCGTCTGTCGGGTACCGCGCTCGGGCATGCGCCGCAGCAGGAAGCGGATGTCCTTGATGAAGCCAAGGTCGAACATGCGGTCGGCTTCGTCCAGCACGCAGATCTCGCAGGCGTGCAGCGACACCACCTTGTGCTGTTTGACGTAGTCGATCAGCCGTCCGGGGGTGGCGATGATCACGTCCACGCCCTGCTGCAGCAGCTCGCGCTGCTTGTCGTAGTCCACCCCGCCGTAGACCAGCGCAAAGCGCAGGCCCAGGTCGGCGCCGAACTTGACCGCATCCTTGTGGATCTGGATCGCCAGCTCGCGGGTGGGCGCCAGGATCAGTGCGCGCGGGTCTTCCGGCTTGCGGTCGGCCAGCGCCGGGCGGATCAGCAGGCGGTTCATCACCGCCACCAGGAACGCCAGCGTCTTGCCGGTGCCGGTCTGGGCCTGGCCGGCGACATCGCCGCCCGGCAACGCGACCGGCAGGGTCAGCGCCTGGATCGGGGTACAGCGGGTAAACCCGGCGCTCTCCAGCCCGGCAACCAAGGCCGGATGCAGGTCGAACGAGGAAAAAGTCAAATCGGTCAGCGGTTTGTCGCTCATTATTCCGTCTTCGTGAGGCGCCCTGGGCAGCCCGGGCGCGGCTTGCATCGATGCCGACAGCGTCGCAAACTGCGGCTCTTGTGGCGGACAGCGCGGCTTCAGGACTGACACTTGATTCAGTCGCGCAATGCCCCAGTTTAACGCAATGTGGCGGCCTGCCCGATCCGGGTGGGCCGTTTGGTTTCCAGGAGACCCAACGTGAGCGACAAGGTTCAACATGTCGGCGATGCCGACTTCGATACAGCAGTACTGCAATCCGGCGAACCGGTTCTGGTGGATTTCTGGGCCGAGTGGTGTGGCCCGTGCAAGATGATCGCACCGGTGCTGGACGATCTGGCCGATACATACCAGGGCAGGCTCAAGGTTGCCAAGGTCAATGTGGACCAGAACCGCGCCTTGGCCATCAAGTACCACGTGCGCTCGATCCCGATGCTGTTGCTGTTCAAGGATGGCGAGGTGCAGGCGAGCCAGATCGGGGCGGTCGGCAAGGGCCAGCTGACCCAGATGATCGACAAGACCCTGGGCGGCGCGGCCGCATGAGTGAAAGGGCGTCCAGTCATGGGCGCCCCGCGGTTCGCCGGCAGTTAAACCCTGCCATGGCCCACGCTTGCGCGGTTGCGCGCCGCGGTGATAGTGTCAGTTGGTCCGGCACACGTTCGTGCGCCGCCGTACCCCTCTAGACCGTCGCTTTTCTAGACGTCTTCTAGACTCCCATCTACCAATAGTTCGCCCCCCAGCCGGGCGCTCGCACCTTAGCGAGGAATCACGCACTTGTCCGATCATCCTTCCTCCGATACCGGGAGCAGCGTCGACGCTCCCGTCGAGAAGCGCGCGCGCAAACCGCGCGTGAGCAAGACCGCCGTCGCCCATGACGATGGCGGCGCACAGCAGCCCAACCTGCCCTTGCCCGCCAGCCCCGCTCCCGACGCTACACGTGCCCCGCAGGCACCGTCGCACGCTGCCGAATCGGCACCGGCGCAGACGTCCGGCGATGGCGCCGGCAGTTCGCCTGGCAACAACGGGAACAGTCAGGGCGGCGACAGCCACGGCGAGCCACGCGAAGGCGGCCAGTCGCAGCAGCAGCGCTTCAATCAGGCGCAGCAACAGCAGAACCAGAATCAGGCGCAAAGCCAGGGCCAAGGCCAGAACCAAGGTCAAGGCCAGCATCAGGGCCAGGGCCAGAACGCCGGCCAGAACCAGCAGGGCCAGGGGCAGAATCAGCAGGGTAATCGCCGCGACCGGTTCCGCAACCGCCGCGACCGCGGTCCGCGCGATCGGTTCGGTAACGAAGGCGGCGGCATGCCGTCTTCCGATGGCAGCAACGAGCCCTTCATCGCGCGTCCGCACCCGGCCGTACCGGAGGGCTTCCCGGTCTATTCGCTGAGCGATCTCAAGCGGATGCCGGCGCAGAAGCTGCTGGATATCGCCGACCAGCTCAACATCCAGGAAGGCGTGGCGCGCGCGCGCAAGCAGGACGTGATCTTCGCCCTGCTCAAGGTGCTGACCCGCCATGGCGAAGGCGTTGCCGCCGACGGCGTGCTGGAAATCCTGCCCGACGGCTTCGGCTTCCTGCGTGCCGCCGAGGCCAGCTACCTGGCCGGCCCGGACGATACCTATATCTCGCCCAGCCAGATCCGCCGCTTCAACCTGCGCACTGGCGACCATTTGTCCGGCCGCATCCGCTTCCCCAAGGACGGCGAACGCTATTTTGCGCTGTCGATCGTGGACACCATCAACGGTGAGCCGCTGGAAGCCAGCAAGAACAAGGTGCTGTTTGAGAACCTGACCCCGCTGTTCCCGCGTCGCCGGTTCCGTCTGGAACGTGGCGATGGGTCCACCGAGGACATCACCGGCCGCATCCTGGATCTGATGGCGCCGCAGGGTAAGGGTCAGCGCGCGCTGATCGTCTCCCCGCCCAAGGCCGGTAAGACGATGATGATGCAGCAAGTGGCCACGGCCATCACCACCAATCATCCCGAAGTGCACATGATCGTGTTGTTGATCGACGAGCGCCCGGAAGAAGTGACCGAAATGCAGCGCACCGTGCGCGGCGAGGTCATCTCCTCCACGTTCGACGAGCCGGCCGCGCGCCACGTGCAGGTCGCCGAGATGGTGATCGAGCGGGCCAAGCGCCTGGTCGAGCACAAGAAGGACGTGGTGATCCTGCTCGACTCGATCACCCGCCTGGCGCGCGCCTACAACAACGTGGTGCCCAGCTCGGGCAAGGTGCTCACCGGTGGTGTGGACGCCAACGCCCTGCACCGCCCGAAGCGCTTCTTCGGTGCGGCGCGTAACGTGGAAGAAGGCGGCTCGCTGACCATCATCGCCACGGCGCTGGTGGAAACCGGCAGCAAGATGGACGAGGTGATCTACGAAGAGTTCAAGGGCACCGGCAACAGCGAAGTGCATCTGAATCGTCGCATCACCGAAAAGCGCGTGTATCCGGCGATCGACATCAACCGTTCGGGCACGCGTCGCGAAGATCTGTTGATCGAGCCGGAGCTGCTGCAGAAGATCTGGATCCTGCGCAAGCTGCTGCACCCGATGGACGAAATCGCCGCGATGGAATTCCTGCTGGACAAGATGAAGACCACCAAGTCCAACGACGAGTTCTTCAGTTCGATGAAGCGCTGAGGTCGGTTGCGTCAGCACTACGGAAAGCCCCGCATTGCGGGGCTTTTTTGTGGGCGGCATGACCTGATGCAGGCGTCGCTTCGGTGGATCCGCGTTGCCAAGCACGTGATCGATGGGCTCGGCCCATCCAGGCGCCTTGGCGCGCCCTCCCTTCGCAGTGCCGGCAAAAGCGGCGCGCCCGGCCACACGCTGCGCCGGGCGCGCCTGTATCAGTGGTAGTACGTTTTAGCCTTCCTGCAGCGGCGTCATCAGGCGCACGCCTTCGCCGTGCAGCGAAAACAGGCCCGAGCCCGGCAAGGCGTCCGGGCTATCGGTCGTCGGAGCAGAGCGCTGCGTGCTCCACGACGCGCTCTGGCGCGGACCCGGCAGATAGGACTGCCATTTTTTCTGCTTGGCATCCAGGTCCCTCTCGGACGCGGCGATGTCGAAGGTCACCGGCACGCGCATCTCCCAAAACGGTGCATTGCGCTCAGGCCCGGCCGTGGGCGGGATGAAGGTCCAACTGCGCGCCTTGGCCATCGAGGCATCGGCAAATTCCTTGCGCCAGCGCGCACGCTTGGACTCGGAAACCAGCGAGGTGAGGTTGACCTGTTCGGCAACCACATCCTCCACCTTGCCATCGCGTCCGATCTTGAGCAGCAGATAGACCACGCCAGTGGCCCCGCCCCTGAAGGCATTGACCGGATAAGGCGGCGGCGCCATGTCCCTGGCCTGTGCGGCATCCCCCTGCTCGGCCTGACCGCCAAAATGCGCGCTGCGAATCGACACCCGATACTGATTGTCGTCGACCGGCTTGGCGACCAGCAGCAGGCTCATCGGCAACTGCGTCGGCAGCGCCGTGCCGTCGTCCCTGACCGGATCGAAGCGCCATGACGCAACCGACTGCTTGACCTGGTCGCGCACGACGGCGGGCAGTCGTTGTTCGTCCTCGAGCTTGACCTCGGTGACCGCGCCAGCCGGGGTCAAGGTCAGCTCGCCGCTGACATTCATGCTGGCTTCGATCTGCTGGCGGACCGCAGCGGCCTTGGCGTTGGCACCTCCCGTCATTGCCAGTCCCAACGCGATACCCAACCCGACCCGTTGCTTCCATTGCATTGCCGCACTCCCTTCAACGTGAGCGCCTGTTGTACCAGTGTGCGGCCGAAAACGAAATGTTCGGCACTGTGCCAACGCTGCGCTGTTGCCAGCGCCGGGCAGCCCGTGCGCTCGCACCACGATGCACGCGAACGCGCCTACCGATCCCGTTAGCGCTCCGCCACGCGGCTACGTCGTCGTGCGTCGATCACCGCTACGCCAGCCGCCGCGACTCCGCATACGGCGGCGTGTCCGGGTAATCGTCTTCGCGCAGGCGGGCCTGCAAATCACGCCACCATTGCGGGTCGAACAGTTCCGGGTGGATGTGCTTGACCGCTTCCAGCTGCGAGGCCGGCAAGCCCATGAACAGGGCGAAGCGTTCGGGAAACACATCGCGCGGACCGACGTGGAACCAGGGTTCGGCGGCGAGTTGTTCTTCGTAGGTGGTGGGCGTGGGCCAGTCACGGAAGCTGCATTCGGTGATCAGGCACAGCTCGTCGTAGTCGTAGAACACCGCACGCTGGTGGCGGGTGATGCCGAAGTTCTTCAGCAGCATGTCGCCGGGAAAGATGTTGTTGCGCGCCATGTCCTTGATGGCCTGGCCGTAGTCCAGCGCCGCCGCATGCGCGGCCTCGGGCAGTTGTTCGCGCAGATACAGATTGAGCGGGCGCAGGCGCCGTTGCACGTAGCACAGCGCGATCAGTACATCGTCGCCATCTTCGCTCAGGCTCGTTGCGCAGCTGGTCTGCAGCTCCTGCAGCAGCGCCGGCGAGAAGCGCGATTTGGGAAAGCGCAGGTAGCGATACGGCTGCGCGTCGAGCAGGCGGCCGATGCGGTCGAGCTGGAAGACCAATTCGTATTTGCCCTCCACCTGCGCGCGGCTCATGGTCTTGGGATAGGCGAAACGATCACGAATCAGTTTGAACACCAGCGGATAGCTGGGCAGCGTAAACACCACCATGACCATGCCCGGCGTGCCATCGGCATGCACCAGCTGCTCGGTCGGCTGCGCCTGGAAATGGCTGAAAAACGTCCGATAGCGTTCGGTCTTGCCCTGCTTGGCGCGGCCCAGCATGGTGTACAGCTCATCGACCGGCTTGTGGGTCAACAGGCTGCGCAGGAACACCACCGCATCGCCGACCGTCGACAGGTCGGCTTGAAAATAACTGCGCGAATTGCTGAACAGTTGCGCGACATCGCTGCGCTTGGTCAACACCGCTTCGGCGCGCAGGCCAGCTTTGTCGTTGACCAATGCGATCACGCACGGCGAGAAGCGATGTTCACCGAACACGCGGCCAACCAGATAGGCGCGGCGCTCGCGGTAGAACACCGTCTCCAGCAACTCCACGCTGCGCACCGGGTGCTCGCCCCAGTGCGCCAGATCGTCGAGCAGGCGCACGGCAATGGCCGCCGCGCACCTTGTGCGGTGCGCATACGGCACTGCAAATGCGTAGTCACCCAATACCCGCACCAGCATGTCGGTCAGCCGGCCGGGCGAGACCGCGTAGGTATGACGTGCCACCGGCACGGTGATGGCATCGGTGGGTTCGATATCCAGCGCAATGAATTCGATATCGGCATCCACGCCATGGGTGCCGAAGTAGCGCCGGGTCAGGGTGTTGTAGAACGTCTTGTACAGCTCCTGATCGATCAACCCGTCCAGCAGTGCAGCGTAGTGATTGCGCGCGCGCATCCACAGCGCGCGATCGTGCGCCTGTCCCAGCAGCACTGCACGCAGGCGCAGCATGCACTCGGTGATGTACTGGTCGTAGAGCGCAATGCGCGCCACCGCGTCCTCGCGCGCACCGCTCCAGTCGCGCATTTCGAAACGCTGCCGGGCGCGCGCGGTGATCTCGGAAAAGCGGGCGTGATAATCCTCGAAGGCTTCATACACCGCGTGGGCGATTGCCAGCGCGCGGCGTTCGGACTGCGGCGGTAACGGTGGCTGGCTCATGGCGGCAGTGTCCTGGAGCGCTTGCGACGGCGCGGGGCGGGCGGTGTAGCCGGCGACGCGATGGCGGCCTGCTGTGCATGAGCGACATGTTCGCGCGCCTGCACCTGCAACCACGCGCGGAACGCAAGAAAACCAGCATGCGCAGCCGAGCGTGGCGGATACACCAGATAGTGCGACCAACCGGTCTTGAGCCGTTGCGCGGACAACGCCACCAGCTGGCCGGACGCCAGCAGCAGGCGTGCGCGCGTGACGCGCCCCAATGCCACGCCGACACCATCCAGCGCGGCGCGGTGATGCGCCTCGGATTCGTCGAGCACTGCGACATACCGCCGTGGCGCCTGCCCGCCGAACGCCGCAAACCAGCGCAGCCAGGCGTCGTCCGGGTCGCCCAGCAATGGCCAGTGCTGCAGCGGCGGTGCGTCCGCGCCACCCATGCGCGCGATCAGGGCGGGGCTTGCCATCGGGACCAGCCATTCGTCGAACAGCGGTTCGGCGATGACGCCCGGCCATTGCCCGGCGCCAATGCGCATGGCGCCATCAACCTGCTGCTGGCGCTCGAAATCCACCAGCCGCTCGCTGGAGAACAGATTGATCTCGATGGTGGGGTGGTCGGCCAGAAAACCGCCCAGGCGCGGCACCAGCCAGGTGGATGCCATCGATGGGGTGATGCTCAGGGTCAGCGTATCCTCGCGGCGCGGGCCGAACGGCTGAAACGCTTCGGCGATCGCATCCAGATGCGGTGCGATGCGCTCCAGCAATTGCTGACCTTGCGGCGTGGCGGTCACGCCACGCGCATGCCGCTGCAACAGCGGATAGCCCAAGCGTTGTTCGAGCACACGCATCTGGTGGCTGAGCGCGCTGACGGTGAGATGCATCGCGGCAGCGGCGCGCGACAGGTTCCCCAGGCGCACCGCGCTGACGAAGCCTTGCAAGGCATGAAGCGGCGGACGCGACATGGGCAGACCCTTGAATTGAATTCAAAACGATTTTGCAAAAGCCTCGCTTTTGCCGCCCCTAGCCTGCGCCTACTGTGGATTCCACTCAAGTGGAGGCGGAATCAATGCGCATCTTTACCGACTTGCTGTTCCAGCACGGGCACATTGCCGACGTGGAACTGGCGCAGCGGCTGGCCGAACCAGACGCTGTGGCGGACCCCGCAGCGCCGCAGGCCGCGTCGGCCCCTCCCGCGACCGACGCGGAACACATCGACGCGGCGCAACGCGCCCGGCGCGAACAGCGCATGGTGCGCCGCACGCGCCGCCTGCTGCGCGCCATCACGGCGCTGTCGCCTTTTCGCTGAAATGACAAGGCCCGCCTCTGGAGGAGGCGGGCCTTGGGTGTCACTGCAGTTCACGCACCGACAGGCGGTGCCGCCGATCAGGCCTTCAACGTTGCCAGGATGTCGTTGAAGGTCTTGCTCGGGCGCATCGCCTCGCTGACCTTGGCCAGGTCGGGGTGGTAGTAGCCGCCGATCTCGACCGGCTTGCCTTGCGCACCGTTGAGCTCGGCCACGATGGTGGCCTCGTTGTCGGTCAGCGCCTTGGCCAGCGGTGCGAACTTGGCCTGCAGCGCGGTGTCTTCGGTCTGCGCGGCCAGGGCCTGCGCCCAGTACATCGCCAGATAGAAATGGCTGCCGCGGTTATCGAGCTCGCCCACCTTGCGCGCCGGCGATTTGTTGTTGTCCAGGAACTGGCCGTTGGCCACGTCCAGCGCCTTGGCCAGCACCGCGGCCGACGGGTTGTCGTAGCGGTTGCCCAGATGTTCGAGCGAGGCGGCCAGGGCCAGGAATTCGCCCAGCGAATCCCAGCGCAGGCAGTTCTCTTCGACGAACTGCTGCACGTGTTTGGGCGCCGAGCCACCGGCGCCGGTCTCGAACAGGCCGCCGCCGGCCATCAGCGGCACGATGGAGAGCATCTTGGCGCTGGTACCCAGCTCCATGATCGGGAACAGGTCAGTGAGGTAGTCGCGCAGCACATTGCCGGTGACCGAGATGGTGTCCTGACCCTTGCGGATGCGCTCCAGCGAAAACGTGGTGGCCTCCACCGGCGGCAGGATGCGGATGTCCAGGCCGTTGGTGTCGTGATCCTTCAGGTATTTCTCGACCTTGGCGATGACCTGCGCGTCATGCGCGCGCGCGGTGTCCAGCCAGAACACGGCCGGGGTATCGCTCAGGCGTGCGCGCTCGACGGCGAGCTTGACCCAGTCCTGGATCGGCGCGTCCTTGACCTGACACATGCGCCACAAATCGCCGGCTTCCACGGCGTGTTCGAACACCGTCTTGCCGTTGCCGTCGGTAACCTTGACGGTGCCGACGCCAGGCATCTGGAAGGTCTTGTCGTGCGAGCCGTATTCTTCGGCCTTCTGCGCCATCAGGCCGACGTTGGGCACCGAGCCCATGGTGGCCGGGTCGAACGCGCCGTGCGTGCGGCAGTCGTCGATCACTGCTTGATACACGCCGGCATAGCAACGGTCCGGAATCACTGCCTTGGTGTCCTGCAGCTTGCCTTCGGCATTCCACATCTGACCGGAATCGCGAATCATCGCCGGCATCGACGCATCGACGATCACGTCGCTGGGCACATGCAGGCTGGTGATGCCCTTGCCCGAGTTGACCATCGCCAGGCCCGGGCGCTGTGCGTATTCGGCCTGGATATCGGCCTTGATTTCGGCTTGCGTCGCTTCCGGCAGCGACGTGATACGTGCGTACAGATCGCCGATGCCGTTGTTGGGATCAAAACCGACCGACTTGAGCGCATCGGCATGCTTGCTCAGCGTGTCCTTGTAGAACTCACCGACCACCACGCCGAACAGCACCGGGTCGGACACCTTCATCATGGTGGCCTTGAGGTGCACCGAAAACAGCACGCCCTTCGATTTCGCATCGGCGATCTGTGTATCGATAAAGCTGGCAAGCGCGCGCTTGCTCAGCACGGCGGCATCGACGATCTCGCCCGCCTTCACCGCCACCTTGTCTTTCAGCACCGTGCTGTTGCCGTCGGCACCAACGAATTCGATCTTCAGCGTGCCAGCGTCGGCCAACGTGGTCGACTGCTCGCTACCAAAGAAATCACCGGCGTCCATGTGCGCCACATGCGACTTGGACGCGTTGCTCCACTTGCCCATGCGGTGCGGATGCTTGCGTGCGTAGTTCTTGACCGACAGCGGCGCGCGGCGGTCGGAATTGCCTTCGCGCAGCACCGGGTTCACGGCGCTGCCCTTGACCTTGTCGTAGCGCGCCTTGGTGTCTTTTTCGGCAGCGTCCTTGGGCTCGTCCGGATAGGCCGGCAGCGCATAGCCCTGGTTCTGCAATTCCTTGATCGCGGCCTTGAGCTGCGGCACCGAGGCGCTGATGTTGGGCAGCTTGATAATGTTGGCTTCCGGCGTGGTGGCCAGTTCGCCCAGCTCGGCGAGGTCGTCGGCGATCTTCTGCTCCTCGCTCAGGCTTTCGGGAAACAGCGCCAGGATGCGACCAGCAAGCGAGATATCGCGTGTTTCGACCACGATCCCGGCGGTATCGGTGTAGGCATCGATGATCGGCAGCAGCGACTGCGTGGCCAGGAAGGGAGCTTCGTCGGTGAGCGTGTAAAGGATCTTCGGTGTCTTCGACATGAGGTGCGATGGCTCTTGTGGTCGGGAGGAGCGCCGATGCCCAGCGACGTTGACGTTGGCGTGCGCGACGGGGGTCGCTGGCAGCACGCCGGTCGGCCAGCGCGGTGGACGCGGCATTGGATCAGCACGGCATTGTCGCGTCTGAGCAGCGGCCGGGTAAAGCGACCACAGGCGGACGCTTCATCCCGCCACACGGCCAATCGGAATGGATGCAGCTGTAACGAATCCGTTGCGGAATCGACGCGCAGCAAGAAGGCGCGATCTTGCAACCGCGCCTTCTTGCTGTCGATTGATACAAGCAGACAGTGCGCTGCGGACAGAGAGCCGCCTATGCAGAGTCCAGTTGCATCAGATAGCCACCTCGTCAGGTATTTGCTGCGTGGCAATCACTTGACCGTAATGGTCTGCGGGTTGCCGGCTGGCTTCCCGTCGACCATCGCCTGCGCGGTGTAGGTACCGGCCGGCCAGCCGTCGGGTTTGCTAAAACTGAGATTGGTGGTCTCCGCACCAGAGGTAGTCAGCGTGGCGTTCTGCTCGCCGGCGACCTGACCATCCTGATAGGTGAGCTTGGCCGACACCGCCACATTGCTCGCGCTGCCATCGGTCTTGACCGACACAATGATGGTGTCCTTCGTGCCGATGGTGGCGGCCGGGGTCACCGTCTTGTCGGCGGCGGCCTTGGTGCCGACGGCGACACTGGAGACCGTCACGGCAGATCCGGTCGCAGCTGCGGTGTCGGTGCTGGCAGCGCCGGTCGCAGTGCTTTGTCCTGACTGATCGCTGGCGGGTGGCGTTGCAGCTGGGCCCGGCATCGCGTCAGTGGCCGCGCCGGAGGTAGGATCCTTCGAAACGCTTGCATCTTCGTCCTTCTTGCAACCGGACAATGCGAGCACGCCGGCAAGCGCGATCACGAGCGTGCTTGAAACGGATTTGGTACGCATGGGTCAATCTCCAACGATCGAGAAGTATTGTTTCTGGAATGTTTTGCAGACTCCGATGCGTCCGCATCGTATCTCTGCAATGCAAGGACGGTTACGCCCGCAGCTACGCTTTATGCGGCAAACGCAATACCTGGCCCGGGAAAATCTTGTCCGGATCCTTGAGCGTTTCGCGATTTGCTTCAAAAATGCGCGGCCACAAGGCGCCATCACCGAGGTGACGTTTGGCGATGCTGGACAGACTGTCGCCCGCTTGCACGGTAATCGATTCCTCGACCAGCTCTGCAGTGCTCTGCACGCTGGTGCGCACGTTGGAAAAATCCGGCGCGGGCGTCACCTCGGCGGTGCTGTCGACCGACGATGTCACAGTGGAAAAATCTGCTTTTTTATCTGCGCTCATTGCTGCGTTCCTTCGTGCATCACGAGGACTGCAGGGTGCGTGGAGCGCTGTTAAGCGTGGATCGCGCCACCGTGAAGCTGGCGCGATTCTCCAAGGCGGCGACTTACTGGCGCAGGTCGCGAAAGATCGACAGCGGCATCGGTACGCTGGGCGAGCTGCGCAACGGGTTGATATCCAGCCCGCCACGCCGGGTATAACGCGCTTCGACCACCAACCACTCCGGCGCGCAACGGGTCAGCACGTCGTTGAATATGCGCTCCACACATTGCTCGTGAAACTCGGCGTGATCGCGGAAACTCACCAGATAGCGCAACAGGCCCTCACGATCGATGCGGGTCCCCCGATAGCGCAGCGTGACGCTGGCCCAATCCGGCTGACCGGTGACCGGGCAATTGGATTTGAGCAATGCCGAGGTCAGCACTTCTTCCACTGCGGAGCCTGCCTGCGCGCGCAGATACGCCGCATTGGGCGGGCCGTAATCGTCGATGGTGATATCTAGCGTATCGATCGACTCGCCCTCGCCCACGGTATCGATCGGCGGCAAGCCGAACTCCACCGACACATCCGCGCCAGCGCGCGTGGACAGGTCGGTGGCAATGCGCGTGCGCACCGCTTCGGCACTGTTGAAGCGCGTGGCATTGAGCGAGTTGAGATACAGCTTGAGCGATTTGGATTCGATCAGCGACGGCGAATCGCAGGGCACGTGCAACGTGGCTGTTGCAACGCACGGCTTGCCCTGTGCATCGAGCCAGCTCAGCTCGTAGGCGTGCCAGCGATCGCGCCCGATAAACGGCAAGGCGCCGGTCAGGCCGATCGCCTCGCGGCCGGCCGCGCGCGGAATGGGAAATAGCAGCGACGGGTCGTAGCCACTGGGGTAGGCGACCTCACGACCGAGGGCGGAATCTTCTGGGGTATTCATCCCGCCATTTTAGGCCGCAAGTGCTGGCCGTGAGGTGTATGGCAATGCGGACACACAGAGCAAAAAGCACGGCGGGTTGCCGGAAGGCCAGGCCTACCCATCTGCCATCGAAAAAGGGGATCCGCCCAGCCGCAGGCGAATCCCCAATCCCCGATCCCGATTTCCCGATCCCCATTCACCCCTGCTGCAGATAATCCAGCGACACCTGCAACAACGCGCGCAGGCCCACATCCAGCGACGACTCGTCGAGCAAGAACTGCGGCGAATGGTTGCTGGGCGCGGTGGCCGGGTCGACGCCTTTGGCGGTGGAACCAACGAAGAAGAACATCGACGGCACCTGCTGGGCGTAGAACGAGAAGTCTTCCGCGCCCATCTGCAACGGCGGTTCGTACACGTTGTCGGCGCCCACCACGGCCTGCAGGCTGGGCAGCATCTTGGCCGTCAGGGCCGGGTCGTTGACCGTGGCCGGGTTGCCGTCCTGGTCAGGTACCTGCGCATCCACCTTGGCGCCATGCGCGGCGGCGGTGTGTTCGGCCACGTTCTTGAGATCGGCAAAGATCTGCTGGCGCATGCCTTCATCGAAGGTGCGGATGGTGCCGACCATTTCCACGTCGTCGGGGATGATGTTGTAGCGGATGCCGCCCTTGATGGCGCCGAAGCTGAGCACCGCCGGCTGCTTGGACAGGTTGGCGCGGCGGCTGACCACCGTCTGCGCGGTGGAAATCATGTCGGCGCTTGCCACGATCGGGTCGATACCGTTCCACGGCGCCGAGCCATGGGTCTGCCGGCCGATCATCTTGATCGCGAAGCGGTCCGAGGCCGCCATCAGCGGGCCGCTGCGCACCGCAATCTTGCCGGCCTGCACGCTGGAGAACACATGCAGGCCGAACACCGCCTGCGGCTTGAAGTCGGTGAACAGACCTTCCTTGAGCATCAGCGAGGCGCCGCCTTCCTCGTTGCCCGGCGCTCCCTCTTCGGAGGGCTGGAAGATCAGCATCACCTCGCCGGGTAGCTGGTCGCGCATGCCTACCAACGCCTCCGCCACGCCGAGCAGGATGGCGGTATGGGCATCGTGGCCGCAGGCGTGCATCACCCCGACCTGCTCGCCGCGGTACTCGGCGGTGGCCTTGGAGGCGAACGGCAGCCCGGTCTGCTCTTTCACCGGCAGCGCATCCATGTCTGCGCGCATGGCGATCTTCGGGCCGGGCTTGCCACCCTTGATGATCGCCACAACGCCATGATGGGCGATGCCGGTGCGCGGCTTGAGGCCAAGCTTGCGCAGCTGCGCGGCCACGGTCGCGGCGGTGCGCTCCTCTCGATTGGACAACTCCGGGTGCTGGTGGAAGTCGCGACGCCACTGCACCACCTTGGGCTGCAGCGCGCCGGCGACGGCCTGAACGTCGGGCCGCGGCGCGGCCTGTGCGGCGGCAAGCGTGGGCAGGGCCAGCAGCAGCGTGCTGGTCAGCAGACGGGAATGGCGCATCGAGAATCCTCCAATGAATGGCCTTTACTGTAGTGCACCCACACTGCCGGAGCGCGGCATGGGCAACGCCGATGTCACGGTAGGCAACGCCCGTGTGCGCCGGCCAGTGGTAGGGGCCGATTCAGCCCCGCGGTCAACCGCAGCGGCGCTGACGCGTTGCCGCTGCACGCATCACTGAACGATGCGGTCGTTTCGCTCGATGAGCCGTTACTTCAGTAACGCTCAATTGCCCGGACGCAACGATATGCTTCGCAAGCCGCCCCACGGTCGCCCCAGGCGCCCGGCCCGCCCTCAGGAGTTGTCGCATGTCGCGTTTTTGGAAGATCACACTGCTGGTCGTAGCGGTGCTCGTCGTGGTGTTTGTCGCAATGCGGATGATGGGCGGGGGCGATCACGGCAAGCGGGCGGACGCGCCGGATGGCAATGGCACCGAAAACAGCGGCCCGGTGCCGGTGACGGTGGTGGCGGCAACAACCCAGGACGTGCCGGTCTATGCCAGCGCGCTGGGCACGGTGACCGCGCTCAATACGGTCACGGTCAGCCCGCAGGTCGGCGGCCAGCTAATGAGCCTGAATTTCAAGGAAGGCCAGGAGGTGAAGAAGGGCGACCTGCTGGCGCAAATCGACCCGCGCACGCTGCAGGCCAGCTACGACCAGGCATTGGCAGCCAAGCGGCAGAACCAGGCACTGCTGGCGACCTCACGGGTGAATTACCAGCGCTCCAACGACCCGGCCTACAAGCAGTACGTCTCGCGGACAGACCTGGATACCCAACGTAACCAGGTGGCGCAGTACGAGGCCGCGGTGTCGGCCAACGATGCGCAGATGCGCTCGGCGCAGGTGCAATTGCAGTTCACCCGCGTCACCGCGCCGATCGACGGAATCGCCGGCATCCGTGGCGTGGACGTGGGCAACATCGTCAGCAGCAGTTCGACCATCGTGACCCTGACCCAGATCCGCCCGATCTACGTGTCCTTCAACCTGCCCGAGCGCGAGCTGCAGGCCGTGCGCAGCGGCCAGGCGGCGGCGCCGCTGGGCGTGGCGGCGCTGGATCGCGGCGATGCGCATGTGATCAGCGGCAACGGCAAGCTGGATGTGATCGATAACCGCATCGCCGCCGACAGCGGCACCTTCGGGGCCCGTGCGATCTTCGACAACACCGACAACGCATTGTGGCCGGGGCAGTTCGTCAACGTGCGGCTGCAGCTGCGCACCATCTCCGGCGGCACCGTGGTGCCGACCCAGGCGGTGCAGCGTGGCCCCGACGGGGACTACGTCTACGTGGTGGGCAACGACAACACCGCGCAGATGCGCACCGTGGTGCAAGGCGTGGAAGTGGACGACAGCCATGTGCAGGTCACCAAGGGCCTCAAGCCGGGCGAACGCGTGGTCACCGAAGGCCAGTTCCGGCTCAAGCCGGGCAGCAAGGTCAGCGCGCTCAAGCCCGGCGAAACCCCGCCCGAGCCGACCGAGGCCGAGCTCAAGGCCGCGCAGGACAAGCAGGGCCGCGGTGGCGGCGGCCGTCGCGGTGGCGGTCCGCGCTAACGCATAACCGCTGGCGACGGGACCTCCGTCGCCAGCGCGCGTCGGCGCTGCGTGCGCCGGCATCGATTGACGTCTTCAGCAAGGACACCCCCGTGGGCTTTTCGACCATCTTCATCCGCCGTCCGATCGCCACCTCGTTGTTGATGGCGGGCGTCCTGCTGTTGGGCATCCTGGGTTACCGGCAGTTACCGGTGTCGGCCTTGCCGGAAATCGACGCGCCCAGCCTGGTCGTGACCACCCAGTACCCGGGCGCCAACGCGACCACCATGGCCTCGCTGGTGACCACGCCGCTGGAGCGCCAGTTCGGGCAGATCTCCGGCTTGCAGATGATGACCTCCGACTCGTCGGCGGGCCTGTCCACGATCATCCTGCAGTTCTCGATGGACCGGGACATCGATATCGCCTCGCAGGACGTGCAGGCGGCGATCCGCCAGGCCACCCTGCCCTCGTCGCTGCCATACCAGCCGGTCTACAACCGGGTCAATCCGGCCGACGCGGCGATCCTTACCCTCAAACTCACCTCCGATTCGCTGCCGCTGCGCGAGGTCAACCGCTACGCCGATGCGATCCTGGCCCAGCGCCTGTCGCAGGTGCCTGGCGTGGGACTGGTGTCGATCGCCGGCAACGTGCGCCCTGCGGTGCGGATCCAGGTCAACCCGGCGCAGCTGTCGAACATGGGCCTGACCATGGAGTCGCTGCGCAGCGCGCTGACCCAGACCAATGTCAGCGCACCCAAGGGCTCGCTCAACGGCAAGACCCAGTCCTACAGCATCGGCACCAACGACCAGCTCACCGATGCGGCGCAGTATCGCGAGACCATCATCAGCTTCGCCAACGGCCGCCCGGTGCGCCTGGCCGATGTCGCCAACGTCGTGGATGGGGTGGAAAACGACCAGCTCGCCGCCTGGGCCGATGGCAAGCCAGCGGTGCTGCTGGAAATCCGCCGCCAGCCCGGTGCCAACATCGTGCAGACGGTAGAGCAGATCCGCAGCATCCTGCCGCAGCTGCAGTCGGTGCTACCGGCCGACGTGCATCTGGAGGTGTTCTCCGACCGCACCGAAACCATCCGCGCCTCGGTGCACGAGGTGAAGTTCACCCTGGTGCTGACCATCGCGCTGGTGGTGGCGGTGATCTTCGTGTTCCTGCGCCGGCTGTGGGCCACCATCATTCCGTCGGTCGCGGTGCCGTTGTCGCTGGCAGGCACCTTCGGGGTGATGGCGTTTGCCGGCATGTCGCTGGACAACCTGTCGCTGATGGCGCTGGTGGTGGCCACCGGCTTCGTGGTCGACGATGCGATCGTGATGATCGAAAACATCGTGCGCTACATCGAACAGGGCAAGAGCGGGCCGGAGGCGGCCGAAATCGGCGCCAAGCAGATCGGCTTCACCGTGTTGTCGCTGACCGTTTCCCTGGTGGCGGTGTTCCTGCCGCTGCTGCTGATGCCCGGCGTCACCGGGCGGCTGTTCCATGAGTTTGCGTGGGTGCTGTCGATTGCGGTGGTGATCTCGATGCTGGTGTCGCTGACGCTGACGCCCATGATGTGCGCCTACCTGCTCAAGCCCGATGCCCTGCCCGAAGGCGAAGACGCGCACGAACGCGCCGCGGCGGCCGGCAAGACCAATCTGTGGACGCGCACCGTGGGCGTCTACGAGCGCAGCCTGGATTGGGTGCTGGCGCACCAGCCGCTGACCCTGGCAGTGGCGATCGGCGCGGTGGCATTGACGGTGGTGCTGTATGTGGCGATCCCCAAGGGCCTGCTGCCCGAACAGGACACCGGCCTGATCACCGGCGTGGTGCAGGCCGATCAGAACGTGGCCTTCCCGCAGATGGAAGAGCGCACCCAGGCAGTGGCTGCCGCCCTGCAAAAGGACCCGGCAGTGACCGGCGTGGCCGCCTTCATCGGTGCCGGCACCATGAACCCGACCCTCAACCAGGGCCAGTTGTCGATCGTGCTGAAGACGCGCGGCGACCGTGATGGCCTGGACGAGGTGCTGCCACGCCTGCAGAAGGCGGTGGCCGGCATTCCGGGCGTGGCGCTGTTCCTCAAGCCGGTGCAGGACGTCACCCTGGACACCCGCGTGGCGGCCACCGAATACCAGTATTCGCTCTCGGACGTGGACAGCAACGAGCTGGCCACCTGGGCCGGGCGCATGACCGAGGCGATGCGCAAGCTGCCCGAGCTGGCCGATGTGGACAACAACCTGGCCAACCAGGGACGTGCGCTGGAACTGAGCATTGACCGCGACAAGGCCAGCATGCTCGGCGTGCCGATGCAGACCATCGACGACACGCTGTACGACGCGTTCGGCCAGCGCCAGATTTCTACCATCTTCACCGAGCTCAATCAGTACCGCGTGGTGCTGGAAGTGGCGCCGGAATTCCGCAGCAGCACCGCGCTGATGAACCAGTTGGCGGTGGCCAGCAACGGCAGCGGCGCGCTGACCGGCACCAATGCCACCAGTTTTGGCCAGGTGACCTCGTCCAACTCGTCCACCGCCACCGGCGTGGGCGCGCAGAACACCGGCATCGTGGTCGGCGCCGGCAGCATCATTCCGCTGGCCTCGCTGGCCGAAGCCAAGGTCACCAACACCCCGTTGGTGGTGAGCCACCAGCAACAGCTGCCGGCGGTGACCATCTCGTTCAATCTGGCGCCGGGGCACTCGTTGTCGCAGGCGGTGGCGTCGATCGAGAAGGCACGCGAAGACCTGAAGATTCCGAGTCAGGTGCATGCGCAATTCGTCGGCAAGGCGGCCGAATTCACCGGCAGCCAGACCGATATCGTGTGGCTGCTGCTGGCCTCGATCGTGGTGATCTACATCGTGCTGGGCGTGCTGTACGAGAGCTACATCCACCCGCTGACGATCATCTCCACGCTGCCGCCGGCCGGCGTCGGCGCGCTGCTGGCGTTGATGATGTGCGGGCTGAGCCTGTCGGTGGACGGCATTGTCGGCATCGTGCTGCTGATCGGCATCGTCAAGAAGAACGCGATCATGATGATCGACTTCGCCATCGACGCCCGCCGCGAAGGCGCCAATGCGCATGAGGCGATCCGCCGTGCCTGCCTGCTGCGCTTCCGCCCGATCATGATGACCACCGCCGCCGCCATGCTGGGCGCCTTGCCACTGGCGCTGGGCACCGGAATCGGCTCGGAACTGCGGCGCCCGCTCGGCATCGCGATCGTCGGCGGCCTGCTGCTGTCGCAGTTGGTGACGCTGTACACCACCCCGGTGATCTATCTGTACATGGAACGCGCCGGCGAGCGGCTGCGCGACTGGCGCGCGCGCCGTGCGGCACGCCGTGACGGCATGAACCCGGCGCCGACCTCGGAGCGCCCGGCATGAGGACCGGTAGCGTCATCGCCGACCGGCACGCAGGCCCGCAGCGTCGCCGGCGCGCCTGCGCCAGTGACATCTGCTTTGGCTTTGGCCTTTACCGATTCCCGATTCCCGACTCCCGATTCCCGGCGCCCCGCCCATGAACATCTCCGCGCCCTTCATCAAGCGCCCGATCGGCACCTCGTTGCTGGCGATCGGTTTGTTCGTGATCGGAGTGATGTGCTATCTGCGGCTGGGCGTGGCGGCGTTGCCAAACATCCAGATCCCGGTGATCTTCGTGCACGCCACGCAGTCCGGCGCCGATGCCAGCACCATGGCCTCCACCGTCACCGCACCGCTGGAACGCCACCTGGGCCAGCTGCCCGGCATCGACCGCATGCGCTCTTCCAGCTCGGAGAGCAGCAGCATGGTGTTCATGGTGTTCCAGAGCGACCGCAACATCGACTCGGCCGCGCAGGATGTTCAAACGGCAATCAATGCGGCGCAATCGGATCTACCGTCCGGGCTCGGGACGCCGATGTACCAAAAAGCCAATCCGAACGACGACCCGGTGATTGCCATTGCGTTGACCTCGGACACGCAATCGGCCGATGAGCTCTATAACGTCGCCGATTCGCTGCTGGCACAGCGCCTACGGCAGATCACCGGTATCAGCTCGGTGGATATCGCAGGCGCATCGACGCCGGCAGTGCGTGTGGATGTGGATCTGCGTGCGCTCAACGCGCTGGGTCTAACCCCCGACGATCTGCGTAACGCGGTACGCGCCGCCAACGTGACCTCGCCGACCGGATTTCTATCCGACGGCAACACCACCATGGCCATCGTCGCCAACGATGCGGTGGCCAAGGCCGCCGATTTCGCGCAGCTGGCCATTTCCACCCAATCCAACGGACGCATCGTGCGGCTGGGCGATGTGGCCACCGTCTACGACGGCCAGCAGGACGCGTATCAGGCCGCCTGGTTCGACGGCAAACCGGCGGTGGTGATGTATGCCTTTACCCGCGCCGGCGCCAACATCGTCGAGACCGTGGACCAGGTCAAGGCGCAGATTCCCGAATTGCGCGCGTATTTGCAGCCCGGCACCAAGCTCACTCCCTACTTCGACCGCACGCCCACCATTCGCGCCTCGCTGCACGAGGTGCAGGCCACGCTGATGATCAGCCTGGCGATGGTGGTGCTGACCATGGCGCTGTTCCTGCGCCGATTGGCACCGACGTTGATTGCTGCGGTTACCGTACCGTTGTCGTTGGCCGGCTCGGCGCTGGTGATGTACGTGCTGGGCTTCACCTTGAACAATTTGAGCCTGCTGGCCCTGGTGATCGCCATTGGCTTTGTGGTCGACGATGCGATCGTGGTGATCGAGAACGTCATGCGCCATCTGGACGAAGGCATGCCGCGTCTGGAAGCTGCCTTGGCCGGTGCGCGCGAAATCGGCTTCACCATCGTTTCGATCACCGCCTCGCTGGTGGCGGTGTTCATTCCGATGCTGTTTGCCAGCGGCATGATCGGCGCGTTCTTCCGCGAGTTCACCGTGACCCTGGTGGCGGCGATCGTGGTGTCGATGCTGGTGTCGCTGACTTTGACCCCGGCGTTATGCAGCCGTTTTTTGTCCGCGCATACCGCGCCGGAAAACCCGAGCCGTTTCGGCGCCTGGCTGGACCGCATGCACGAGCGCATGTTGGCGGTCTATACGGTGGCGCTGGACTTTTCGTTGCGGCACGCGCTGTTACTGTCGCTGACGCCCTTGCTCTTGATCGCCGCCACCATCTTTCTCGGCGGTGCGGTCAAGAAGGGGTCGTTTCCCGCACAGGACACCGGCTTGATCTGGGGGCGCGCCAATTCCAGCGCCACGGTGTCGTTTGCAGACATGGTCAGCCGCCAACGTCGCATCACCGATATGCTGATGGCCGACCCGGCAGTGAAGACCGTCGGCGCACGCCTGGGCTCCGGTCGTCAGGGGTCCAGCGCTTCATTCAATATCGAGCTGAAAAAGCGCGCCGAGGGCCGCCGCGACACCACCGCACAAGTCGTCGCACGCCTCAGCGCCAAGGCCGACCGCTACCCGGATCTGGACCTGCGCCTGCGTGCCATCCAGGACCTGCCAAGCGACGGCGGCGGCGGCACCAGCCAGGGCGCGCAATACAAGGTGTCGCTACAAGGCAACGACCTGGCGCAGCTGCAGGAATGGCTGCCCAAGGTGCAGGCCGCACTGAAGAAGAACCCACGCTTGCGCGACGTCGGCACCGATGTGGACACGTCCGGCTTGCGCCAGAACATCGTGATCGACCGGGCCAAGGCTGCGCGCCTGGGAATCACGGTCGGTGCGATCGATGGTGCGTTGTATGGCGCGTTCGGCCAGCGCTCGATTTCCACCATCTACTCCGACCTCAACCAGTACAGCGTGGTGGTCAACGCACTCCCGTCGCAGACCGCCACGCCCAAGGCACTGGATCAAATCTTCGTGCCCAATCGCGCCGGACAGATGGTGCCCATCACCGCGGTTGCCACGCAGATGCCCGGGCTGGCGCCGCCGCAGATCACCCACGACAACCAGTACACCACGATGGATCTGAGCTACAACCTTGCGCCGGGCGTGAGCACCGGCGAGGCGGATCTGATCATCAAGAACACCGTGGAGGGCTTGCGCTTGCCGGACGGCATCCGCATCAGCGATGGCGGCGGCTTCAACGTGCAGCTCAGCCCCAACTCGATGGGCATCCTGTTGCTGGCGGCGGTGCTCACCGTCTATATCGTGCTCGGCATGCTCTACGAGAGCCTGATCCACCCGGTGACCATCTTGTCTACGCTGCCGGCGGCCGGTGTCGGCGCGCTGCTGGCATTGTTCCTGACCAACACCGAGCTGTCGGTGATCTCGATGATTGCGTTGGTGCTGCTGATCGGCATCGTCAAGAAGAACGCGATCATGATGATCGACTTCGCGCTGGTGGCGCAGCGCGTGCACGGCATGGATGCGCGCGCAGCCGCTCGCGAGGCCTCGATCGTGCGCTTCCGCCCGATCATGATGACCACGATGGTGGCGATTCTGGCGGCGGTACCGCTGGCGGTGGGCCTGGGCGAAGGCTCCGAACTGCGCCGCCCGCTCGGCATCGCGATGATTGGCGGCCTGGTGTTTTCGCAGAGCCTGACCCTGCTCAGCACCCCGGCGCTGTATGTAATCTTCTCGTGCCTGAGCGAACGCTGGAAGGCACGTCGCGCACGTGCGCGCGCACGCCGTGCCGAACGCGCTGCGGCGCGTCGTCCGGCGGCACAAGCGCACTGAGGTTTCGCAACGACCGACCGCATGGCCCGGCGTTGCGCCTTCAGTGCGCGCCGGCAGCGGCAACGCAGAGGCGCCGTCTGCGTGTCGCTCATGGCCTGGTACTACGACGCGTGCGCAAGCAAGCGCATGCGCCGGCATTGCGCATATCTGTGGATATCCCCATACCCGCCTGGCGCGGCCGCTTCACCGTCGGCGTTCAAGCGATCGCGACTACTGCATGCCGCCGCGCGGAGAGGTAGGCAGCGTTTGCTGCGGTGCATGCCAGCCGCCCGGCAATGCATGCAGCGATCTCGACCTGTAACCGGACCTGATGGCCGACGACAGAGGCCTGGTCTTAACTGGACAGGACCGCATACAGGACTCCGCGCCGTCGCCCACTTGCTTACCAAAGGACTGCCCATGCACATCACGCCCTATCTGTATTTTGAAGGCACCTGTTGCGCAGCCTTTGCGCACTACCAGCGCGTACTGGGCGGCGAACTGATGCTGACCACCTACGCACAAATGCCGCCGCACGCTGGATCGCAAGTCGCGATCGACGCTGCCGCTGCGGACCTGGTGATGCACGTGACGCTCGCTGGATCGGATGGCCCACGGCTGATGGGCTCGGACATGCCACCCGGCCAGCGGCTGCAGGGTGCCAAGCCGGTATCGGTCGGACTCGGGTTCGACGATACCCTTGAAGCCGAGCGCGCGTATGCGGCCTTGGCGGAAGGCGGTCAGGTCCAGATGCCGTTCGGCGAGACCTTCTGGGCGGAGGGCTTCGGCATGTGCACCGACCGCTTCGGCATCCAATGGCTGGTCAACGGCCGTGACCGGAGCCTCTGATTACACGCTACTCCACCCCGCAGGAGACCCGCATGGTCACGCAAATCTTCATCAACCTGCCGGTGGAGCCGCTGCCGCGTCAGATCGCATTCTTCACCGCCATGGGCTTTGAATTCGATCCTGTTACACCAACGAGAATGCCACTTGCCTGAATCTCGGCGAGAACATCTTCGCGATATTGCTGGCCAAGCCATTCTTCCAGGGTTTCAGTCACCAAGGCATTTGCGATACGGCCAATGCTGCAGAAAGCGTCACTGCCTTGGCGGTGAGTAGCTCCGCCGTGGTCGATGCGCTGGGAGCAAGACCCGCGCAGCCGGTGGGCATGTCTGCGGCGAAGCAAAATGATGGCGTCGTGTATCGACACGGCTCAGACCCGGACGGCCACCTCTAGCAGGTCTTCCGCAGCAGCGGCGCGCCGGGCTGACGCGCGCCGGTGACGCCGTGCTATTGCCGCCGTACCGCGCGCGGCGCGTGCTACACCAGCAAGCCCTGCAAGGACTCGCGCTCCAGCTGCGCATACAGCGCGAATTCGTCGTGTACCTGCGCACCCAACGCCTGCTCGAAACTACGCTTGCTCGAATGCGCGGCGTAGGCGCGTTGCTCGCTGCCGCCTAGATTGGACTGGAAGATGCCGGCCGCACTGACCGGCAGAAAATCTTCGTAGATGATCGGATCGGCACTGACCAGGCCGAGCGCGATGGCGGTTTCCGCCGGCATTGCGGCCACCTGTGCCGGATCGGCGCGGCCGGCATCGGTCAACCGATAGCGGAAATAGCCTAGCCCTTCCTGACGCAGCAGCGCCTCGTCATCGGGAAAGGCGACGAATGCGGTCTGCAGCCGGGTGGCGTAATCGGCACCGGTACTGCCGGCGCCCTCGGCATCGCGCGCCTGCGCCAGCAACGCGTCGTACAGCGCGCGGCCCTTGGGCGTCAGCGCGAGCCCGCGCTGTTCGATCTCGCCAAAGCGCGCGGTGTGCGTGCCGTGCTCGGGCTGCCCGCCGTCGCCGACAAAGCGCACCGGCTCTTCCAGCGCCTTGAAGCTGGTCTGGCGCAGCAGGATCGGCACGCGCCGACGCGGCGGCCCTTCGATCACGGCCTTGGCATCGATGCCGGCGCGCTGCATCTGCGCCTGCGCCGCATCGATATCCAGCGTCCGCGGGGTCAGATGGTTGATATGCGGGCCGTGGAAACTCACCACATCGGCGATCAATTTGTGCGCATCGCTCAGCGCGCGGTAGGTGGGCAGCGACACCGTGGCATCGCCATGCCAGCGGAAGGTTTCCAGCGCTTCGGCCACGAACCGCTGCGCCTGCCCGGCGTCCAGCCCGCCGACGCGCTCGCATTGGTCGATCAGCTCCACGACACCATTGGTGAAGATCTGCCGCTGCTCCAGGATCTGCGCGGCCTGCGCACGCAGCGCGGTGTCTTCGATCAGCTCCAGCCGCAGCAACGAGGTGAACACGCGGAACGGATTGGCCGACAACGCGGCGTCGTCGATTGGGCGGAACGCCGTGGAATGCACCGGCACGCCCGCCACCGAGAGGTCGTAATAGCCCACCGGATGCATACCCATCACCGCAAACAGGCGGCGCAACGTTGCGAGTTCCGCCGCCGTGCCGACCCGGATGGCTCCATGGCGCTCCAGATCCAGCCGGGCGCGCTCGTCGTTGCGCTGTAACCGCATCGCCAATGCCGGATCGGCGTCCAGCGTGTGCGTGTTGACCTGCGCCACCAGCGTCATCAGGTCGCCGTACAACGGCACCTCGGCTCGATACATGTCCGACATCGCCTGCGCAAACAGGCTGCGGATGTGATCGGGAGAAACAAATGCGGTATCGCGCATGGCGTGGTCTTGGCAGAGGCCGGCCGACGCCAGCGTTACCGCATTCTCGCCGACCGCGCCCTGCGGCGACCAGCTGCACGGCAGCATCGTGCGCGCGCGTTGCCGCGCAGACAGCCGCAGCCCCCTGGGACAAGCGACATGTCTGGCACGTTACAACCCCGCCTGCGCTGCGGCGTCGGCCGCCTCGCTGGCCTCGCGCGCAGCCTCCAGCCGCTGCGCACGATCGCCGAGCTGGCGACGCAGCAATGCGTCGAGGGTGATCGGCCGTTCCCAGCGGTCGTAACTGGCGACGATGGCATGCCGCAGCGCACGCAGATGCGCGTTATCCGGCGCCACCGACAGCCGCGTGATCACACCCTCCCATCCATCGTGATGGTCGCGCGTGTAGGCACGCACGCTGTCGCGGCACGACAGCTGCACCGAGTGCGCCCACGCGCAGGCGAAGTAGATATCGCCGGCATGCCAGCCATGCACCTGCAACAGCGCCTGCACGTAGCCGCGCGGGGTCTCGGTGTAGCGGGCAACCTCAGCGATAAAACTGCCGGGATAGCGCTGCGCATAGCTGCCCATATCGGCCAGATGCTGGT
Organism: Xanthomonas vesicatoria ATCC 35937; assembly: GCF_001908725.1. Lineage (NCBI taxonomy): Bacteria > Pseudomonadati > Pseudomonadota > Gammaproteobacteria > Lysobacterales > Lysobacteraceae > Xanthomonas > Xanthomonas vesicatoria. The sequence continues at coordinate 2,311,885 of NZ_CP018725.1, forward strand.
CCACCCACGCATCGCCGGTACCGGGCATCACCGCCGGCGCAGCCTCCGCCGGGGTGCCAGCAGCAGGTGCCGGCACGCCCTGTGCCGCCGCCAGCACCGGAACCAGCAGGGCAGCCAGCAATGGCAGCGATCGCAACCGACGTGAGCGTAAGACAGGCATGCCCCGATGATGCCGCATGCCCGCGCTGCTGTCAGGCCACACGCGTGTCAGCGCAGCTCGTAAAAGCCGATGGCATGCACTTCACGGCAGCCGCTCAGATCGCAGGAGCCGACGTAGCCGGGACCGATATAGCGCTGGCGCGCATCGCGGTTGTGCGGGCTGCTGTACGGGTCCGGCCCATACAGGCCATTGCCGTAGTAGACCTGCCCAGACGGCCGGTTGCGCGATGCGCCAAACCATAGCTCGCCGCCATCGCCGTAACCACCATAGGCACCGACGTAGCGGACATCGGTATATCGATCTGCCGAAAACGCCGAACCGCGATCGCTCGCAGTCGGGGAGGAGTGCAATGTTGCGATGCTCTCGCCGTGCGCATCCACATAGCCTTGCTCACGGTCGAAGCGGACAGTGCGGAAATACACGATCTCCCCATCCACCTTGCGCGTGCGAAGACGCACGTAGTCGCCCGCATCGTCGTAGTACGGCTGCCCTTCGCGAAAGGTCACCTCGCTGGGGTTGATGATTTCCTCTTCCAGCTCGGCCGCCGCAAGCGGCGTACCGACGAGCCCGAGCGCAACGGCCAGCGCTGCACGATGGACGACGGACAACATGTTCATGGGCAATCCCTCCAAGGTCGGCCACGCACGCCTGGTGGCCGGAACGTCCTGTTGGCAGGCGCTGCGATACGCCCGCATGTTGATTCATCGCATCCGCGAAGCGGCGCCTCAGGAACGACTGCACCCTGGCTTCTGCAGCCGACGTGGAAGATCCAGCGATAACCACGGCGGTGCGGCGACCCGAGGCGTGTCGGTACGGAGCGCTTACTCCAAAGCGACCGCGGCCGCACCCCGTTTCCCAGCAGACGCGTGCCGCGGCGCTCAGCTTAGCGCGTGCTGCCTGGCCAGTGCATCCAGGCCATGCACGGCGGCCGGCCAGCCGGCAGCATCGGGCACTTCACGCATGCGCGGTTCGTCGGCAGCAACGCCGTGTTCCTGCTCGTGCGCCCAGGTCACCGCGTAGGGGGTGTAGATGCCCCACCCGCCGATTGCCAGCACCGGCTCCACGTCCGAGCGCAACGAGTTGCCAATCATGACGAAGCGCTGGGCTGGCAGATCGAATTCGCCGAGCACGCGCGCATAGGTCGCGGGATCTTTCTCGGACACCACCTCGACCCGCGGAAACAGGTCGGTCAGGCCGGACTGGGCGATCTTCTGCTCCTGATGGAACAGATCGCCCTTGGTGATCAAGACCACCGCATAGTCGGCAGCGATGGCACTGACCGCCTCACGCACGCCTGCGATCACTTCCACCGGGTGCTGCAGCGTGGCGCGTCCGATCTCGACAATGCGCTGGATGTCGCGCGCATCGATGCGGGACTCGGTCAATTCGATCGCGGTTTCGATCATCGACAGCGTCATGCCCTTGGCGCCGTAGCCGAACACCTTGAGGTTGCGTCGTTCCACCGCCAGCAAATGCTGCTGCATGCGACTATCGCCCAGGTCGAGATAACCGGCCAGGATCGCTTCGAAATCCGCTTCGGCACTGCGGTAATAATCCTCGCTTTTCCAAAGGGTATCGTCGCCGTCAAAGCCGACCAGTTGGATCGCCTGGCCGTCGCGCTGTGCAAGAGAGGTCATTGCGCAAGTCTAGCAGCGTGCCGACACGCTGCTGGGTCAATCGCCTGTGGCATCGCCGGGCCCCGGCTGATAGCTGGCAAATTCATCGCGCGACAGACGGCCGTCGCCGTTGCTGTCGAAGTCGGCGAAGTTCTCGCGCAGGATCGGGTCGGCCCCGGCTTCCTCCCGCGTCAGCGATCCATCGGCATCGCTATCCAGGCTGCGGAAGCTGCGCGGTGCCAGCGTCCCGGCCGGCGCTGCCACAGAAGACTCGGCGCCGCTCCTGGAATGCACCGGGCCAGCAGGATCGGAGGGTACCAGCGGGGTCGTTGCAGGTGACGGCGGCTCGATCGGCAGCGGCGCCATGGCTGGCGCACTGGTGCCGGGTGGCACAAGCGGCTGCTGTGCGGTTGCCGGCGGCAACTCCGGCGGCGCGGCAAACGCCAGCATCGGGCTGCACAGAGCCGCCAATAAGGTAAGACGCAGCTGCACCATGGACGAAAGCCGACGTTCGGGAATCTTTTTACCCTAGCGCTTGCGGCGTAAAGAAAACGGGAGCGGCCCTGGCAGGCCGCTCCCGTGTGTCCATCCCGATTCAAGGCAAAAAAGCGATCGATCTACTTCACCTACACCTGACTCCTCTCTGGGGGTATTCGTGGTCTGTAGACATGCAACCTATTTAGCGCAGCGAGATGCCAATCAGTTGCCCTGCGAACCGCTTGCAGCGCCACCACTCTGTTGCGTCGCAACGAAGGCCTTGTACTCATCCGGGGTCAGCTTGCCATCGTGATCGCCGTCGGCCTGGTCGAAGATCTGCGCCAGCCCGGCGTTGACCTGCGCTTCCGGCTTGCTGATCGCGCCGTCGCTATCGGTATCGACGCTGGCCCAAGTCTGCCCACCCCCGCTGGAAGCGGCGCTACCGCTTTGTGCGCTGGTGGCCGAGCTTCCCGACTGCGCCGCAGCATCCTGTGAGGTGCTTTGCGCCATCGCCGGCAGCGCAAGAGCGGCAGCAAGAGCGGCGGTGGCGGCAAGCAGTGAGGTGCGGTTGCGATTCTTCGTTGGGTGGTCTCCTTAGGCGTTGGAATGCGCGGTGTCGCCGCACATGGCCTTACCCTACCAATCACAAATGAACGCTCAACCCGCTGCAATCTCGCGCCAAACATCCTCTTAACCACAGCGCCGGCTGCTGTGTTTAGTCGACTGTTAGCCATTGGTGAGCTACACAGAAGCAGAACATTCAGCACGCAGTTTTTTGCGAAACACGCCGCATTTTTCAGCGGCGTCTTACGTGCTCGATACGTCGTCGTCCCAGCTTCCGGAGCTGAACAGTTTCCAACCCACGACCACACCGGCGAGTGCACCGGCCACTTCGAGGATCACGCGCGAGCCCAGTTCGTTGGGGTCGTGGATCTTCGCCAGCGCCAGCCGCGCATACAGGGGCGACTCCAGCCGCACGATGCTGGTGTAGACGAGATTCCAGATGTCGTAGCCGGCACCGATGGCCACGGCAAGCAGGCAGGCGATACCCAGCGTGTGGCCATGAGTGAACTGCAGACGTCGGCCGGAGTACTCGACCGCCGCGAACAACAGCACCCCAAGCACCAGCGCAATCAGGCCGGCCTCCAGCGAACCTAGCAGGCCGAAGTGCAGGGGCAGGTTCATCGTGACGATCCAGGCAGCAGGCATGCCAGTCTAGCGGCTAACGCCCAGGGATCCGGGTGCTAGCCGAATCGGTGGACGAGCACGCGAACGCAGCGGCGGCGTGCCAGATGCGGGCAGCAATGGGCCGGCATGGTCTGCGACTTGCCGCATCGCTGCACACCGGCCGGGTCGGCAACGTTGCCTCAATCGTCCTGACCGCGTGCGCTCACCTGCGCCTCGCCATCCTCGTCCCATTGCACGCTGACCGAGATCGGCTTGCAGCACACCTGACAATCTTCGATGTATTGCTGGTCGCCGCCGGTGAGGTCCAGCGTCAGCGTGATCCACTCCCCGCAATACGGGCAGGCGACATCCAAAAAGCGTTCCGGGTCGGACATGACGATTCCTCAAGCAGCGGGCACACCGTGGCAGATAGCCGGCGAAGAGGCAACGGCCGCACCAGCGATTGCAGTGTACGAGCGAGCGACTGCATGCCTGGCATCAGCCAGCTGCCAACCCGGCCGGTCGGGCATGGCAGCGCTCAGTCCACTGGCACATCGTAGGCGGTCTGCGGTGTGGGCTCGGGGCGGAAGGTGAAATGCCACCACTCCATGGGGTAGTTGGCAAAGCCTTCGATCGCCATCGCGCGCAACAGGTGCTGGCGGTGCGCACGCTGCACGCCGCTGATGTCGGGTGCATCGGTATGCGCTCGCGGATCGAAGAAGTCGAAGTCGGTGCCCATCTCCACCGCATGGCACGCACCATGCCGGCAATCCAGCAACCCCAGGTCAACGGTGGCGCCGCGGCTATGCCCCGAGGTCTCGGCGATGTAGTCGCCCAACAGCGCCTGCTTGTCCACACGCGGGTAGTACTGCGGCTTGGTCGACTGATCCTGCAGATCCGCTGCCCATGCCACAAATGCATGCACCGCCCGCACCGGCCGGTAACAATCGAACACCTGCAAGCGATAGCCCGCCGTCTTGAGCGCATGCGCCACCCGTGCCAACGCCTCGGCTGCCGGCCGCAACAGATAACACCGCGGTGCGAGATACCCGGGCACCACGCGCCCGGTGAAGTTATTGGGTCCCGCATAGCGCATGTCGACAGCGATCTCCGGCGCAAGCGTGCGCACGTCGATCAGGCCCGCTTCTGCGGCCGTGGAAGCTGGCGACATTGCGGGAACCGCGGTAGCAGCGAAGCATGTGCTTGCCAATGCCCCTGCAAGTAACAACCAGGGCAATGCGGGCTTCCGGTGCCTCGAAGGAATCGCGGGAGTCTGGACCGGGCGTGGGTGTGTCATGTGCAAAGCATAGGCGATCGCCGCAGCAAGCAACGCCTGCGCAATGTATGGCTGATGCGCTCCGTGCAGGCCGATCATCCGATGGATCGCGAAGACCACCCGAGACCAGCATCGTTGCCGCCCACAGTGCTGTCTTGCTGACACGCATCACGCGACATCCTTGCAATGGTTGGCAGTGGACAATTCGATCAAAAGTGCGATGCGGCCCAGTGGATTTGCGAAAGCGCGTCGATCAAGAAAGGCAGCGAACAACTTCCACACAGAACGCGGCCCGTGCTGCCGCAAGTGCAGCCGGTCTTCCCACACCATGCATCGCGTCACTTGGCTTCGAGCTCGCCCGGAGTAACCGGCAGGGCCGGTGAAATCGTTAGTCGTGTCAACGCATGCAACATCCGCAGATCCTCGGCATCCAGCGTGTTGGCACTATTGCCGCGATAGTGGTGATGAAAGGCCTGTAGCGTGGCGGCGCGGTCGTCGAGGCTGTAACCCAGCAGGGCCAGCGCCTGCCAGGGATCGAACCCCTCCGGTGCTGGCGGCGCGTCGGGTGCGGGCCAGCGGCCGAAGCCGGCATCGGCCAGGCGCTTCCACGGGAACAGTGGACCAGGGTCATTCTTGCGCGTGGGGGCGACGTCTTCATGACCGACGATCTGGGTACGCGGGATGCGCAGACGCGTGCACAGGTCTTGCAGCAACACCAGCAGGCTGTCGATCTGCGCCGGCGCGAACGGTTCGCTGCCATCGTTGTCCAGTTCAATGCCGATGGAGGCCGAATTGATGTCGGTGATGGTGCCCCAGCGGCCGGCACCGCCATGCCAGGCGCGCTGCGTGTCGCTGACCAATTGGTAGCGCTGCCCATCCTCGCTGATCAGGTAATGCGCACTGACGCGGCCGCCGCTGTTGCGCCCACGCAGCGTACTCAGGCTCTGCTGCACCGAGTGCTGGTCGGTGAAGTGCAGCACGATCAGGATCGGCCGCCGCGTGTCGTAATTGGGCGAGGGCACCCATTGCGCAAGCGGATTGCGCGGCGGCGCATGCGCGCAGGCACCCAGCGACAGCACGACCACGCAGACCATTGCCCGCAGCCAGGCCGATGAATTCGGATGGAGAATAGGCCGCATCAGTTTTCTCTTGAAGGCGCTCGGGGCGGCTGACCACAACTGGCGAGGCGTCGCCAACGCGGTACAGACGCTGACGGCTGCAGTGTACGAGAGCGGACGCAGACTCCGAGTCATGGCCGCGTCCGCTGACGGCGGCTGCAGTGGCGCGTGTCCGGTCGCAGGCGCCCCTGGGGAACCTCGCGCGCCACACAGCTCCCGCGATCTCATGGCCTTTCCTGCTACCGGCTCTGCGGCTGGCAAGGCGACATGCCGGCCTCGGCATCGGGCGCACGGCAACGACCAGCCGATCAACACGACTGCCATCGCGGCAGCACCTGATCGCGCGCAGGACTTATATGGTTAGGCAGCGTCGCCGCTCGCGGTCTGCGCGCCGCAAGCCGCCCCGCGTACACTTGTCATCACGCTCGCAGCCGCAACGGGTGGCCGTCGGAACGCCGTTGTCCCATCCACGCTGCACCGCACCCACGTGTACTCATCCAGGGCTCTCATGCCAGTGTCGCGCCGCCTGCTGATGTTGCTCTTGATTGCACTTGCGCTGCCCGGTAGCGCGGCATCCGCGAGCACGCCTGCGCCGCCAGCCGCGCCATTTGCGGTCAGCGAAGCGCAACTGACCCCCGGCTACTGGATCCAGCGCAGCCGCACTGCACAGGTGCCGCGTTTGAATGCCGCACAGATCGCCACCTTCAATGCCCGCTTGTTGCGCGACGACGCGTCCATGCACGATCTGTCGCAGCTACCCGAGGTCATGCCCGGCGATGCGGTACGTGCGCGGATCGAGGCATTGTCGGCGCCACCGCTGCGTGCGCTCTACGGCGCGGATGGGCATCGCATCGACGCAGCGCGGCTGGCGGATCTGCGCCGCATGCTGGCCTTGGATGCACTGCCTGCAACGGTGGCACCGCACTTTGCCTTGGTGGTCCAGCGCGCGGCGCTGCGCACCTTCCCTACCACCCAGCGCGTGTTTAGCAGTCCCGACGATCTTGATATCGACCGTTTTCAAGAGTCGGCGCTGTATCCAGGTACGCCGGTCGCCGTGCTGCACAGCAGCGCCGATGGCGCGTGGCGGTTTGTGCTTGCGGCCAATTACGCGGCGTGGATCGCTGCCGACAAGATCGCCGAGGCCAGTCGCGAGCAGGTGCTGCAGTACGCACAACGTGGCCCGCGCATGCTCGTCACCGGCGCCCGCGTCCAGACGGTATACACCCCCGAGCTGCCCGCCCTCTCGGCATTGTCGCTGGACATGGGCACCAGCCTGCCGCTGCTTCATGACTGGCCATCGCAGCAGCCGGTCAACGGACAACTGCCGCTGGCTGCCTACGTGGTGCAATTGCCGCTGCGCGATGCCGATGGCCACGTGCAGCTGGTGCCGGCCTTGATTCCGCGCGGGGCCGATGTGCGCGCCGAATCCTTGCCGGCAACCGATGCTGCGCTGCTGCGCCAGGCATTCAAGTTCCTCGGCGAACGTTATGGCTGGGGCAACGATTACGATGCGCGCGATTGCAGCGGGTTTGTGCTGGATCTCTACCGCAGCCTGGGCATTGCGCTGCCGCGCAATACCGGAGATCAGGCGCGCAGCCCGGCGCTGCGCGCGGTTGCATTCGATGCGCGCGCGCCCCAACCGCAACGTCTGCAACAGCTGGCGCAGTTGCGTCTCGGCGACCTGATCTACATCCCTGGCCACGTGATGCTGGTGATCGGGCATGAGCGTGGCGCGCCATGGGTGATCCACGATGTGGCCGGCGCCAACTATCGCGCCGCCGATGGCAGTGTGCAGCGCGCGCGTCTGAACGGCGTGTCGGTGACGCCGCTGTTGCCGTTGCTGGCCACCGATGGCACGCCGTTCATTGATCACATCACGCGCATCCAGCGCATCGCACCGATCGGTTCCAAATGAAGATCACTGGCTTCCGCCTTGGCATGCTACGCGTGCCGTTGAAAACTCCTTTCAAGACCGCAGTGCGTACCGTACAGGCGATCGAAGACGTGGTGGTGTTGCTGCAAACCGATAGCGGCCATATCGGCTATGGCGCCGCGCCGGCCACTGCGCCGATCACGGGCGATACGCACGGCAGCATCATCGCCGCAATCCGGCAGTGCATCGCACCGCAGCTGATCGGCCAGGATGTGGCCGAACTCAATCGGCTGTGCGGGCTGGTGCAACACGCGCTGGAACGCAATACCAGCGCCAAGGCCGCGGTGGAGATCGCACTCTACGATCTGTGGGCGCAGCGCTTCGGCGCGCCGCTTTATCAGCTGCTCGGTGGCGGCACGCCGCGCATCACCACAGACATCACCATCAGCGCCGATAGCATCGACGTCATGGTCGCGCAAGCGCAGGCGGCACTGGCGCGCGGCTATCGCTCGCTGAAGATCAAAGTGGGCAAGGACAGCGCGTCGGATGTCGAACGCGTCAGGGCGATCCACGCAGCCGTCGATGGGTGCGCATCGCTGCGCCTGGATGCCAACCAGGGCTGGACACCCAAGCAGGCGGTGCGCAGCATGCGCACGTTGGAAGGCGCAGGCATCGTGCTGGAATTGCTCGAACAACCGGTCAAAGCCGCCGACATCGATGGCCTGGCCTTCGTCACCGCGCGCATCGACACACCGGTGATGGCCGACGAAAGCGTATTCTCGCCAGCGCAGGTGATCGACCTTCTCCAGCGTCGCGCGGCCGACATCGTCAACATCAAACTGATGAAGACCGGCGGCCTGTCCAATGCCATTCGCATCGCCGATATCGCGGCGCTGTACGGTGTGCCGTGCATGATCGGGTGCATGATCGAGTCCAGCATCAGCGTCGCCGCAGCCGTGCACCTGGCCGTGGCCAAGGCCGACAGCATCACCCTGGCCGATCTGGATGCGCCGGCGTTGGGGCAGTTCGACCCAACCGAGGGCGGCGTGCAGTTCGATGAGGCGCAGATCCATATCGACGACTCGCCGGGCCTGGGGATCCGTCGTATCCGCGGGCTGGAGCTGCTGCCCGACTGATGTGGCCGCTGCAGAGGCGGCATGTCGGGCGGCAAGCAACCGAGCAAGCCGCTGGCAACGTCTGCATGCCCTTTGCCGCCTGCTTGCGCGATCCATCTGGAACGGCGACGCACGCAGTGATCGCGATTCCTGCGCAGCACTGCAACGCCCTACGTGCAGGTGGTATCGCCGTGCGCCACACACCCGCATTGCTGGGTACAGTAGGTCTGCCCGACCGACACCATCGGTTACGGTAAGCACGCCGTCGTTCACCGATACGCCGCATCCCCACCAGCTCATCCCCTGCCGTCCGGAGCCCGCATGCGCCTCGTCCTCCTGTTGCAATCCACCTTGCTCCTGGCGCTGGCACTGTGCAGCAATGGCGCTGCCGCAGATGAACCGATCCAGGCGCTGCAGCAGGCGCGCGCACTGATCGTGGTGACCACGCCAGACTGGAACAATACCCAGGCCCGGCTGCAGACCTTTGTGCGTGTGGATGGCAAATGGGCTCCGGCCGCGCCGGGATTTGCAGTCGCGCTTGGCCGCCATGGCAGCGCCTGGGGCGAGGGCCTGCATCCGGCGCAGGCGCAAGGCCCGCAGAAACGCGAAGGTGACGGACGCAGCCCGGCCGGCGTGTTCGCCATCGGCCCGGCCTTTGGCTACGCTGCACGCATCGACAGCGCCATGCCGTACCAGGCGATGAGCGCCACGCATTACTGCATGGATGTGCCCAGCTCGCCGCTGTACAACCGCATCGTCGATGCTGCCCAAGTCGGTGAAGCCGCAGTGGCCGGCTCCACCGAGCCGATGCGCCTGGACCTGCGCCATCCCGGCGATGCGCGATATCGCGAAGGATTTGTCATCGCGCATAACCCCAACAACGTTGCCGGGCGCGGCAGCTGCATCTTTGCGCATCTGTGGCGCACGCCGGGACAGTTCACCGCAGGCTGCACGGCGATGGAGCCTGCCGACATGCAGCGCCTGCTGGCGTGGCTGAAACCTGCGGACAAACCGCTATTCGTGTTGTTGCCGCGCGCCGACTATGCGCGCCTGCAAGCGCAGTGGCAGCTGCCTGACCTGGCCGAGGCGACGCCATGATCACACCAACGCCCCCACCCGACAGCACCGGCCTGGTGCGCGTGGTCAGCCGCTGGCAGATCGTCGGCTTGTCGATCAACGATGTCATCGGCAGCGGCATCTATCTGTTGCCCGCCGCCACCGCGGCACTGCTGGGGCCGATGAGCCTGTGGGCAGTCATGCTGGCCGGCCTGGCGGTAGCCCTGCTGGTGTTGTGTTACGCGCAGGCAGCAAGTTATTTCGACACGCCCGGCGGGAGTTACCTCTACACGCGTGAGGCGTTCGGCCCCTTCGTCGGGTTTCAGATCGGCTGGATGATCTGGCTCACCCGGATCAGCTCGGCGGCGGCCTTGAGTAACGGGCTGGCCGATGCGGTGGCGCGGTTCTGGCCCACCGCCTCCACCGATGCGTGGGCGCGCACCTTGGTGGTCGTCGGCTCGCTGGGTGTGTTGACCGCGATCAACGTCATCGGCGTCAAATCGGCTGCGCGCACAGGCATCGCGCTGGTGATCGGCAAACTGGTGCCATTGCTGTTGTTCGTGGTGATCGGGCTGTTCTATGTGGACTGGTCATGGGCGTTTGCCGGCACATCTCCTGACCTGCGCGACCTGGGCAATCTCGGCGAAGCCGCCTTGCTGCTGCTGTTTGCGTACGCAGGTTTCGAAAATATTCCTGCGGCTGCCGGCGAATACCGCAACCCACGCCGCGACGTGCCCTTTGCGCTTATCACCATGATCGTCACGGTGACCCTGATCTATGCCGCGGTGCAGGTTGTCGCGCAGGGGACGCTGCCCAATCTGGCGGCGTCGCCCACCCCATTGGCGGATGCAGCCAGCGGCTTCGGCGGCGAAGCGCTGGCGCTGATTCTCACCGTTGGCGCCACCATTTCCATCCTGGGCACCACCAGCAACACGGTGATGCTCGGGCCGCGGTTTTTGTTTGCGCTTGCGCAGGACGGCTACGGGCCGGCATTTTTGGCACGCGTGCATCCGCGCTTTCATACGCCTGCAGCAGCGGTGCTCACCCAGGGCGTGTTGTCGCTGGCGCTCGCACTGTCGGGCTCGTTCACTCAACTCGCGTTGTTGTCGATGGTCACGCGCTTGTTCGCCTATATCGGCACCGCAGCGGCGGTGATCGTGCTGGCGCGCCGTTATCGGCAACGCACCGACACACTGCGGTTGCCGGGAGGCCCGCTCATTCCCATCGCTGCGTTGCTGCTGTCGCTCGGTTTGCTGGCCAGTGCCAGCTGGCAAAACCTGGCAGCGGCAGGCGTGGCGTTGCTGGTGGGGTGGGCGTTTTACCTGTTCCCGCGCAAGGCGTCCTAGCGGCTTCGCAGCACGCTCGCGCGGCGCTCACGCACCTCTAACCGGGCACGTCCAACGCTGCGCTCTCACCTGCCTGGGAGCTTGCGATGAAATTGCGCCGCGTCTACAGCACACTCGATCTGGAAAGCGCACAGCGCGTGCTGCAATCGGCGCGCAGCGCCGGCATCGATAACGACGCGTTGTCGCTGATCGCCCGCTCGGATATCGAACTGCACGACGTGCCGGACGAGCGCAAGGATGCCAAGACCGACTTCGTGCCAGCCGCCGCGCGTGGCGCAGCCACCGGTGGCGCGGCCGGGTTGGTGGCAGGCCTGGTGGCAGTGGCGGTGCCGCCGATCGGCCTGACCCTGGCAGGTGTCGGTGTCATGGCACTGGCAGGCGCCTTGGTGGGCAGCTGGTCGTCGGCCCTGGTTGGCGCCACCGTACCGGACCCGGTGCGCCGTCAGTTCGAAGACGAGATCCAGGCTGGCCGCGTCCTGGTCGTCATCGATGCCGACGAAGAAGCCTTGCAGGCTGCGGAATCGTCGATTCTTGCTGCAGGGGCCAAACCGCTGCCGTACGAGGCTGCGTCAGCAGCTGTGTGAAACCCATCGCCTGAGGAGCTACGTGTAGCGGCAGCCTGAGAAGGCACGACTGCAGTTGCCGCGAACGTCTTGATCCCATCATCACCTGGCGTGCCGCCGTGTTAACACGTCGCTACTTAGCGTGACCTGCACATTCGCAACGATGGAGACGAGCATGAACGTGCCGTACCAGATTCCAGGCCGCGCACCGGACGAAGACCGCAGGCAGAACGTATCCAGCTATTGGCGTGAACGTTTCACCGAAGAGCCGTACTACACCGAAGGCGACCGTTTTGAGGATTACGAAGGCGCCTATCTGGTCGGGCATGAAGCACGCATCCGTGAAAATGCGCGCGCCTATGATCAGGTGGAAGCCGAGCTGCATCGCGACTGGGAAGCCAAGCGCGGCACCGATGGCCTGAGTTGGAGCAAGGCCCGTCACGCCGTCAAGCGTGCTTGGGAAAATGCAGCCGATTTTGTCTCCGGTGACAGCAAGTCCAAGCCGTAAACCACAACGCCACCGTCGAGGTGGCGTTGTCGCATCAGGATCGATGGCCGCTCAGTCCAGCGGCGGCGGTACGACACGCGGGGTGTGGGTCGCGTCTGCATCCATTGCGTCTCGCGTGTTCTTCTGCACTGCAACTGCGCCGAACAGGCTCAACGCGTAGGCCATTGCATAGAAGCCCTTTTCGCTGAGTAGCAAGGTGGCGTTGATCAAGCCGATCGCCAGCAGGACCAGTGCGATGATCAGCGAGAACCAACAAATGGCGTAATAAAGTCCTGTCACCGGAATCCCGTCTGCGCGGTCACGCACGCTCTTTTGCAGCGACACCGATGCAAACAGGCCAAACAGCAGCAAGGTGAAGTAATAGCCCTTTTCGTTGAGTAACATCTGCGCGTTCCATAAGCCGATCAGATACGCGGCGCTGCCCGCCAACAAGGCGGCCCATGAGGCTGCAATAAAGGCAGGCGAGGTTTTTTGCGTGGCCATGGAAACTCCTTTTCATGGTGAAACTGCATGATGAAACAACGATGTGAGACGCGGCCGGCCTGCGGAGAGTGATCTGCGACAAGAGCGGCCCCGTTGGCGTCGTGTAAGGTACTTGAAAACCCGACACGGAACACGTTGTGGGAGGGCTGCAGCGTGACCGTGCCCTTTCCCTGGAGGACCTCATGTCTATCCGTCGTCTGCTTGCTCTGGCCTGCTCGGCCACCTTGTTCACCACCGGTGCCGCGGGGGCAGCACCTGCCGCCCCCGCGGCGTCCATTCCCAAAGCGCAATGGCCCTTTCAGGCCGCAACCGTTGCCGATTTCGACGAGCCTTGGGCAATGACCTTCCTGCCCGATGGCACGCTGCTGGTCAGCGAAAAACGCGGCGCGCTGATGCGTCTGGACCCCAAAACCAAGCGCAAGAGCGCGGTGACCGGGGTACCCGCAGTCGCGTACGGCGGCCAGGGCGGGTTTGGCGATGTCCTAGCCCACCCGCGCTTCGCCAAGAACGGCCTGGTGTATGTGAGCTACGCCGAGCCGGGCGAGGGCGACACCCGCGGCGCGGCGGTCGCGCGCGCCAAACTCACGCTGGATGCCACCGGTGGCGGCACCTTGTCCGACCTCAAGGTGATCTGGCGACAGAATCCAAAAGTGTCTGGCAATGGGCATTTCGGTCATCGACTCGCATTTGGCCCGGACGGCAAGCTATGGATCACCTCCAGCGAGCGCCAGAAGTTCGATCCGGCACAGGACATGAAAGCCAATCTCGGCAAGTTGATCCGCCTCAACGACGACGGCAGCGTGCCGGCCGACAACCCGTTCGCCGCGCAGGGTGGCGTGGCCGCGCAGGTGTGGTCGCTGGGCCATCGCAATATTCTAGGTATCGCGTTCGACGGCAAAGGCCGGCTGTGGGAACACGAAATGGGTCCGGCCGGCGGCGATGAGCTCAACCTGATCCAACGCGGCGCCAACTATGGCTACCCTATCGTTTCCAACGGCGACCACTACGAAGGCACGCCGATTCCCGACCACAACACCCGTCCGGAATTTGCCGCACCCAAGATCAGCTGGACGCCGGTGATTTCGCCAGCCGGCTTTGTGATCTACAACGGCAAGCAGTTCCCAGCTTGGCGCGGCAATGGCTTCATCGGCGGACTGTCGTCGATGGCGCTGGTGCAGGTGTCGATCGGCGATCAGCCGCGCGAGGTGGCCCGTTACGACATGGGCGCACGCATCCGCGAGGTGGAGCAAGGCCCCGATGGCGCGCTGTGGTTGCTTGAAGACGAGGCCAGCGGCAGCACCGGGCGCCTGCTCAAGCTGACGCCCAAGAGCAAGGCTGCGGTCGAAAACGACGCGTGAGCGGCGTGAGATAGCCCGTTATCGGCACTGCCTGCGCATCGGTATGCGCAGGCAGTGCACAGTGGCAGATCGGTGCGTGCGCTGTCTTGCATGAATAGACGCATCGACGCCAGCGATGTCCTCTCGCCGGAGAGGCGCATGCGCTACAAAGTCGATGCTGCCCACGTAAGCCTCCGCGCTGTCGCGTGCAGTGTGCTCGCAGCAATGATGACGTCACCGTGTTTGCATGATTTCGGCCCGCATCTGCGGTGCGACAGCAAGCCAGGCCTACTCACCTGCATCATCACGCGACAACTGCCCCTGCAATCACAAGAGGCAGCCAGTGGCAACGTGATCGCGCCTTGCACGCGACCTCAATGCAACAGACTCCCTCGACGCGATGGTGCTCCACCGCGTTGACCAGCACACTCAGGCGCCGAGCAACTCGAATGTCACCGCGTCGCCACTCTTGGCCGATGCGCAGACCCACACATCGAACAGACCGGGCTCTGCACCGAACACGCTCTTGGGATTGGTAAACGCCAGCGCCTCGCGCGTCAGCGTAAACACCACATCCATCTGTTGGCCCGGCTGCAGCAACACCTTGCGGAAGCCCTTGAGTTCGCGCACCGGGCGCACCCGGCTTGCCACCCGATCGTGCACATACAGCTGCACCACTTCTTCGCCGGCAACGGCGCCGGTATTGGTCACGCGCGTGGTGATGGTCAGCGTGTCGTCCCAACCAAGTTGCGCGGCGCTCAACTGCGGCTGCGCATACGCAAACGTGGTGTAGCTCAGACCATGTCCAAATGGATACAGCGGCTCGTTGGGCATTTCGCGCCAACGCGCCTTGTATTCGGACAAGGTCGGCAGCTCGGGACGGCCGGTACGCAAATGATTGTAGAAATACGGCTGCTGCCCGGTGACCTGCGGAAAGCTGATCGGCAGGCGCGCGGACGGGTTGTAGTCGCCGAATAGCACATCGGCCACACCGGTGCCGGTCTGGGTGCCTAGATACCAGGTCACCGCAATCGCCTCGGCGTCGCGGACCGCGCCATGCAGCGCCAACGCGCGACCATTGCGCAACAGCACCACGATGGGCGTACCGGTGGCGGCAACCGCTTCGGCAAGCGCCTGCTGCGCCGGCGGCAACGTGATTTCGGTGCGCGACTGCGCTTCGCCACTGAAACGCTGCGGCTCGCCGAGCGCCAGCACCACCACATCGGCGGCCTGCGCTGCATCGATGGCGGCAGAAATGCCGCCCGGCAGCGCCTCTTCCAGGCCGCAACCTGGCACAACACTCAGGTATTCGGTGCCGACCACGGCGCGTACGCCCTGCTCCAGGGTCACGTAACGCGCCTTGTCGCCGAACAACGTCCAGCACCCTTCGATGTTCTCGCGGTCCTGCACGAACGGGCCGATCAACGCAATCCGCTGCCCGCTCTTCTTCAGCGGCAGCACCGCGCCGTCGTTCTTCAGCAATACGATCGAGCGCCGCGCCGCATCGCGCGACAACGCGTCGTGCGCAGGCAGGTGGGCGTTGTCGGCTTCGCGCGCCGGGTCCAGCGAGCGATACGGGTTGTCGAACAAGCCAATCGCATCCTTCAACTGCAGAATGCGGCGCACGCTGGCATCCAGCGTGGCCATCGGCACTTCGCCGCTTTCCACCAGCGACGGCAGGTGCGCGGCATAGAAGCCGCTCTGCATGCTCAGGTCCAGCCCGGCCAGGAACGCCTTCTTGGTCGCGTCGCGCTCATCGGCCGCGTAGCCGTGCGCGATCAATTCCATGTCGGCGGTGTAGTCGGAAATCACCACCCCCGGGAACTGCCATTCACCGCGCAGGATCTCGGTCAGCAGCTCGTGGTTGGCACTGGCCGGCACGCCGTTGATGTCGTTGAACGAAGACATCACCGTCAGTGCGCCGGCATCGAAGGCAGCCTTGAACGGCGGGAGATGCACATCGCGCAGCGTCTGCGGCGCGATGTCGACGGTGTTGTATTCCATGCCTGCGGCCACGGCGCCATAGGCGGCGAAGTGCTTGGGCGTGGCCAGCAGACAATCGTCGGCGGTCAGGTCGCTGCCCTGAAAACCGCGCACGCGCGCGGCGGCAAACGCCATGCCCAGTACCACGTCTTCGCCGGCGCCCTCGGCGCCACGGCCCCAGCGCTGGTCGCGTGCGATATCCACCGCCGGTGCGTAGGTCCAGTGCAGGCCGGCGGCGGTGGCCTCGATCGCGGTGGCGCGCGCAGTGCGCTCGGCCAGTTCCGGTTCGAAGCTGGCCGCTTCGCCCAGCGGGATCGGGAACACCGTGCGCATGCCGTGTATCACGTCGGCGGCCAGGATCACCGGGATACCCAGGCGGCTCTCTTCCACCGCCACCTTCTGGATCTGCACGCCCAGCGCGGCGCCCACCCCATTGAACAGCGAGCCTACCCGGCCCTGCCGCACCTGCTGCAACACCTCGTCGGCGTTGAGCACATTGGCCTCGGGATTCACGTCCGGCGCGAACGGCCGCACCATGTCGGCGAACACACCCAACTGGCCGACCTTCTCTTCGACGGTCATCCGGGCAATCAGGGTTTCGATGCGATCAGCAGCCATGAGATCCTTGAGAAAACGTTTACATGGCCGGCAATTCTAGCCCGACGCGACCGCGGAGGTGCAAGTTTCGGGCGCGAAAAATCGTGATTGGCGAATTGTCGCGCTCGCTGTGAAGACGCATGCCGCGATGAATCGATGCGGTCGCCTGCCCGGATTCCGGTGCGAATGGCCTGAGATCTTCAGGCCTGAGCGCGTGCCCGTTCGATGATCACGCCTACTGCCTGGGCGCCACGCACCGCGCCAGGCTTGCTCAGCTTCAGCCGCAACCAGTGCACGCCGAACTCGTCCAGCACGATCGCTGCGCAGCGCTCGGCCAGCGTTTCGACCAGCCCGAAGTCGGACGCCTGCACGAATTCGATCAGACGCTTGCTCACCGCCTTGTAGTTCAAGGTATCGGCAATGTTGTCGCTGGCGGCTGGAATGCGGTTGTCGAACCCCATCTCCAGATCGAACCGCAAGGTCTGCCGGATCCGCCGCTCCCAGTCGTAGATGCCGATCAGCGCATCGATGTCGAGACCTTCAATAAACACTTTGTCCATGGGATAGAGAATAGGGAGTCGGGAAAGGGAATGGGGAGAAGCCAGGGCGACAACACAGGCACGGACAGGGTCGGGGTAACGCTTTCCTATTCCCGATTCTCAATTCCCAATTCCCGCGCCGCCGCCAACGGCGGCAAGCCCGCCATATCCCAGCGCGGCGTCACATGCACCTCGGCTCCGGTACGCTCGCCGGCCTCCAGGCGCAGCGCGCCGGCGAAGGCGATCATGGCGCCGTTGTCGGTGCATAGGGCCGGGCGCGGGAAGCACACCCGGCCACCACGCCGCTGCGTCGCCTCGTGCAATTGCGCGCGCAGGCGCTTGTTGGCGCCCACCCCGCCGGCCACCACCAACGTATTGCAACCGGCGGCATCCAGCGCGCGCAGGCATTTGATCGCCAGCGTCTCCACCACCGCATCTTCGAAACCGCGCGCGATGTCCGCGCGCGTCGTGTCGGACTGGTCGCTGCCGCGCCAGGCCAGCAGCACCTGGGTCTTAAGCCCGCTGAAACTGAAATCCAGCCCCGGCCGGTCGGTCATCGGCCGCGCGAACTTGTAGCGCCCCGGCGTGCCGGTTTCGGCAAGCGCGGCCAGCTGCGGGCCGCCCGGATACGGCAGACCCATCATCTTGGCGGTCTTGTCGAAGGCCTCGCCAGCGGCGTCGTCCAGCGTTTCACCCAGCACTTCGTAACGCCCGAGCGCCTTCACCGAGACCAATTGGGTATGGCCGCCGGAGACCAGCAGCGCCACGAACGGTGGCTGCGGCGGGTCGTCTTCCATCAGTGGGGCGAGCAGATGGCCTTCCATGTGGTGCACCCCGATCGCCGGAACGTCCAGTGCCCACGCCAGCGAGCGCGCCACTCCGGCGCCTACAAGGAGTGCGCCGACCAAACCCGGGCCGGCGGTATACGCCACCCCGTCCAGTTCGTCGATGCGCAACCCCGCTTCGCCCAGGGTCTGGCGGATCAACGGCAGCAGCTTGCGCACGTGGTCGCGGCTGGCCAGCTCGGGCACCACCCCGCCGTACTCGGCATGTAGGGCGATCTGGCTGTAGACCGCATGGGCGCGCAGCGCCGCCACGCCGGACAGGGCAGTGTCGTAGACCGCCACGCCGGTCTCATCGCATGATGATTCGATCCCAAGGACTTTCACGGTAGCTCGGCACATAGAACAAGTGTCCATTTTCGCAGCTTTTGGGCTGCGCAGATGCGCCGGCGGCGATCTGCTACGCGCCCGCATCCACGGCACCGAATCGGGCGCAAACGCACGCCCTGGCGGGCTTGTGAAGGTAAATGTCGGCAGGGGCTTGCAGGTCGTTGGCAAGTCGTTATAATGCGCGGCTCGCCGGGGCAACCCGGAAATTCCGTCACGCGAGTCCGCTCGCACCCGCCCGGGGCTCCCGGACGGAAATCCCATTTTCTGGAGAACACATGCCCAGCGTTAAAGTCCGCGAGAACGAGCCCTTCGAATTTGCGCTCCGCCGTTTCAAGCGCACCTGCGAAAAGGCCGGCGTGCTGGCCGAAACCCGCAAGCGCGAGTTCTATGAAAAGCCGACCCAGGAGCGTAAGCGCAAGGCCGCCGCTGCTGTGAAGCGTCAGTTGCGTCGTTCCTCGCGCGACGTCACCAAGCGCCAGCGCTTGTACTGATCGAACGCGGTTCTTGTCGACGGGTCTGCGCTGTAGGCGCGGCCCATCGAAACAGAACCCAGGAGCCGGCACGCGCAAGCGTCGCCGGCTTTTTGTATTGGTCCATTGAACGGGCCTAACGCGTCATTGGCGATATGACGCCGCCGGCCCTGCCCGCGCGCAACCATCTCGCCCTTCCCCTCTGTTTCGCCGACGCACGTTGCCAGCGCAGCGCGTCGGCCCCTTCACTACGTAACCAGGAGTTACCGCATGCCCCTGAAGCAGCAGCTCACCGATGACATGAAGGCCGCGATGAAGTCCGGCGACAAGCACAGCCTGGGTGTGATCCGGCTGATCAACGCCGCGATCAAGCAGAAGGAAGTGGACGAGCGCATCGACATGGACGACGCCGCGGTGATCGCCGTGCTCGACAAGATGGTCAAGCAGCGCAAGGATTCGGTGACCCAGTTCGAAGCGGCCGCACGCGACGACCTAGCCCAGATCGAGCGCGCGGAAATCGTGGTGATCGAGCGCTATCTGCCGGCCAAGATGGGCGAAGCCGAGATCGTGGCCGCCATCCAGGCCGCGATCAGCGAAACAGGTGCCAGCAGCCCGGCCGACATTGGCAAGCTGATGGGCGCACTCAAGCCCAAGCTGGCCGGTCAGGCCGACATGGGCCTGGTCTCGACCCTGGTCAAGCAGCACCTGGCAGGCTGATCCACGCGTCCGCACGGCCCTGCGCCAAAAAGCCGGGGCGCTGCGGACAGCGTGAGGTGTTCGCGCTGAAAAATCAGCGCCCGTGGCATTGCCGAAGCGCGCCGGCACTCCGCAGGGCAGCGCCGCTATGCGCACGCTCTACGAAAACGCTTCGCATGCCGAAGACGCAACGCCTCATCCAAAGTCGCGATACGGCAACCGCATCGCGCACTGCGCGAGCGCATCGCTTACCCATTGACGCATCCCGGCTCGCCAAGCGTGCTTTCACCCCTCCTTCGATTTGGCCCTGCTAGAACGGGTAAGCCAGCGCAGGCGTGGACAAGGTTTTCCCGCATACCGACCTTGTTCCGACCCACCTGCGCAAACAACGGTATGCGCCAAGGATGTTTCCGCCGGTGACAACGCTTTCAACCGCCTATCTGCATAAGCATGTGAGCCGCCTGCAGCGCAGCGTCCCGATGGCACTGCTGAACCGCTTTATCGAAATCGACGTGATGACGCAGGCTGCGTCGTTGTCGTTTTACGCACTGCTGTCGCTGGCACCGCTGCTGGTGCTGCTGTTATGGCTGACGGCCTCGCTGTATCCGCCTGCGCAGGACGCGTTGGTGCAGCAGGTTGCACAACTTGCCGGCGGCAGCGCGGCCGAAGTTGCGCAGACCATCATCCGTAATGCGACCGATCAGCCCGGCGTAGGCTCACTGGCAGGATTGTGGAGCACGCTGTTGTTGTTTATCGGCGCCACGGCGGTGTTTGCGCAGCTGCAGAACGCCTTGAACCTGATTTTCCGCACCGACAAGCAACGCCTGGACGGCCTGATGGCGTGGCTGAAAAAGCGCGTGTTCTCGTTTGGCGTGATTCTGGCCCTGGGCTTTTTGCTGATCGTGTCGATGATCGCCACCACTGCATTGCAGGTGGTGTTTGCGCGCCTGCCATCGGTGTTGCCGGCCGTGGGCTATGTCACCACGCTGGCGCTGTATTCGTTGGCGTTTGCCTTCCTGTATCGCTACCTGCCCGACCGCACCGTCGATTGGCGCCAAGCGTTTCTGGGCGGTGTCATCACCGCGCTGCTGTTTGCGCTGGGCCGCTATGCCATTGGGGTGTACATCGCCACCGCGGCGCCCGGCAGCGCCTACGGCTCGATGGGCACGCTGGTGATCCTGCTGGTGTGGATGTATTACGCCTCGGTGGTGTTCTTCGTCGGTGCGTTGATTACCGCGGTGATCGACGAGCGTGTCCGCTCGCACCGCAAGTTGCGCGAGGCCGGCGTGGACCCGGAGCACCCACCGGTGGTCGTGCCGCCAGCTGATGCGCAGGCAGGTTCCGCAGCTCCGACGCCGACGCAGCACAGCTGAGCGTCAGCTGATACAGGCAGCGGCAGCGCCGGCGGGCGCCTTCTAAAACAGGGCGGCCGCGGGCCGCTGCGATATCCTAGCGGGATGGCCCGCATCCCCGACGCATTCATCGACGAATTGCTTGCACGCACCGACATCGTCGAAGTGGTGGGCGGCCGCGTGCCGCTCAAGCGCCAGGGCAAGGAATATTCGGCGCGCTGCCCGTTCCATGACGAACGCTCGGCCTCGTTCACGGTCTCGCCGACCAAGCAGTTCTATCACTGCTTCGGCTGTGGCGCGCATGGCACGGCGATCAGCTTTTTGATGAATTACGACCGCCTCGAGTTTCTCGATGCGGTCGACGAGCTGGCCAAGCGCGCCGGTATGGAGATTCCGCGCGACACGCAGCAGCGCACCCCGCAGCAGCAAGACGACAGCCGCGAGCTGTATTCGGCACTGGAAGCGGCCACCAAGTTCTTTCAGCGCCAGCTCGAAGGCAGCACACGCGCGGCCGAATACCTGGATGGGCGCGGCGTGGACGCCGACAATCGTGCGCGTTTCCAGATCGGCTATGCGCCCGATGGCTATAGCGCATTGAAGGACACCCTGGGCACCGATGCGCGTCGCATGAGCGTGCTCGAACGCGCCGGGCTATTTTCCAAGAACGACCGCGGCCATGTCTACGACAAATTCCGCGACCGGGTGATGTTCCCGATCTTCGACCGCCGTGGCCGCGTCATTGCCTTCGGCGGCCGCATCATGGGCGCCCCGGCCGATGGCCGCGACCCGGGCCCGAAATACCTCAATTCGCCGGAAACCACGCTGTTCCACAAGGGCCGCGAGTTGTACGGCCTGTGGCAGGTGCGTCAGGCCAATCAGAAGATCGAGCGGCTGATCGTGGTCGAGGGCTACATGGACGTGGTGTCGCTGTTCCAGTTTGGTGTGACCCAGGCGGTGGCCACCTTGGGCACCGCCACCACGCCAGAGCATGCCGAGCTGCTGTTCCGCAATGCGCCGGATGTGTACTTCTGCTTCGACGGCGACAATGCCGGGCGCAAGGCCGGTTGGCGCGCGCTCGAATCGGTGCTGCCGCGCATGAAGGATGGCCGCCAGGCGTTCTTCCTGTTCCTGCCCGATGGCGAAGACCCGGACACCATCGTCCGCAAGGAAGGCGCGCAGGCCTTCGACCAGCGCCTGAAACAGGCCACGCCGCTGTCACAGTTCTTTTTCGACGAAATGTCGCGCGAGATCAATCTGCACACGCTGGACGGCAAGGCGCGCCTGGCCGAGCGTGCCAAACCAATGCTGGCGCAGATTCCCGAAGGCGCGTTCGGCGATCTGATGAAGCAGGAACTGGCGCGCATGACCGGCGTCGGCGCGAGCATGTCCGCGCAACAGTCCTCGCCAAAGACACGGCCGCCCGTGCGCATGGGTGCACCCACGCAGAAACGCAGCCTGGTGCGTGCGTCGATCGCCATCCTGTTGCAACAACCCTCACTGGCGATGAGCCTGGAAGGCGACCACGATTTTTCCGGCTTGCGCCTGCCCGGCATCGAGCTGTTGATGGAGCTGCTGGCGCTGGTACGGCAACGGCCGGAAATCAGCACCGGCGCGTTGCTGGAACACTTCGCCGAGCGCGAGGAACTGGTTGCGCTGCAGAAGCTGGCCGCGCAGGAGCTGCCCGGCGACGAGCATAGCTGGGCAATCGAGTTGCACGACGTCGTCGCCCAGCTCGACAAGCAGTTACTGCGCCAGCGCGTGGAAGAGCTGCAGGCCAAGCAGCGCGCGCAGGGCCTGGACAACACCGACAAATACGAAATGCGCGAGTTGCTCAAGGCGCTTGCAGCGTTGTGATGCCCCACCGCCTGCGCCATGCGGCCTGGTGCATTGCGCTGCTCAGCAGCGCTGCGTTGGCGCAGGCAACGCACGCAGGCAGCACCGGCAATCTCTCCAGTTCCGGCCAGCCCACGCAGGCAGACCTGCGCGCTGCTGCGGCCAAGGGCGTCACCACGGTGATCGATCTGCGCGGCCCGGAGGAGCCACGCGGCTACGACGAAATCGCAGCCACCGAGGCACTGGGCCTGCGCTACGTGCGCCTGCCGGTCCGCAATGCCGATGCACTCACCCCAGAAGCCGCACGCGTGTTGCAACGGGCGCTCGATCAACAGCAGCACGGCGCCGTGTTACTGCATTGCGCCACCGGCAATCGCGCCGGCGCGCTGCTGGCCCTGCTCGCCGCACGCGAAGGGGCAAGCACCGAACAGGCTCTGCAAGTCGGACGCGATGCTGGCATGCGGCCGTCGCTGGAGGCAGCGGTGCGCAAGCAACTGGACGCTGCACCGCAACGCTGAGAACGCGCGGTGCCCCCGCAGCCACAACGACACAGTCTTGGAACACCTAACAAAACGATTGTGCTCCCCAGGCAGGCGCGGCCGGTGCTTGGCGCGGCATGTACCAATCGCCCACTCCGGTTCCCATGCGCTTTCCACACCCACCTGACGACTGCTCGCGGCGATTTGTCAGCCGCTCTCAGGCAGCGCACGCACGCGTCGTAGAATGACCCGCTCCAGGCGCACGATCGCGCGATACCGTCGGATCTCGATGAAGAAGCTGCTGGCGCGGTTGCGCATTGACCCCTTCACCCTCGCGCTGCTGTGCACGGTCACGCTGGCCTCATTGTTGCCGGTCTCCGGCGCTGCCGCCGCAATCATGGACGACGTCACCGACGTGGCGATCGCGGCACTGTTCTTCCTGCACGGGGCACGGCTGTCGCGCGAAGCGGTCAAGGCCGGCGCGCTGCATTGGCGCCTGCATCTGGTGATCCTGGCCTGCACCTTCGTGCTGTTTCCGCTGCTCGGCCTGTTGTTCAAGCCACTGGCGCATCTCGCACTGACGCCGGAGCTTTATATCGGCGTGCTGTTCTTGTGTGCGCTGCCGTCCACGGTGCAGTCGTCGATCGCCTTTACCTCGATGGCGCGCGGCAACGTGCCGGCCGCGGTGTGTGCGGCGTCGCTTTCGAGCCTGCTGGGCGTGTTTTTCACCCCGTTGCTGATGGGCGCGATGGTCGGCAGCCAGGGTGCGATGGCGCATCCGGCCGAAGCCATCGGCAAGATCCTGCTGCAGCTGCTGGTGCCGTTTTTGGCTGGGCATTTCATGCGCCCGTGGATCGGCGGTTGGGTCGAGCGCCATCGCGCGGTGCTGCGCTATACCGACCAGGGCACCATCCTGCTGGTGGTCTACACCGCCTTCAGCGCGTCGGTGAACGAGGGGCTATGGCAGAAGACCCCACTGCCGGCGTTGCTCGCGGTGCTGGGCGCTGCGGCACTGTTGCTGGCAGTGGCCATGCTGTCGATCACCTTCATGGCGCGCCGGCTTGGCTTCAACCGTGCCGACGAAATCGCGATCGTTTTCTGCGGCTCGAAAAAGAGTCTGGCCACCGGCGTGCCGATGGCCAAGGTCATGTTTGCCGGCGGCGGGCTGGGTGCGATCGTCTTGCCGATCATGCTGTATCACCAGTTGCAACTGATCGTCTGTGCCTTCGTGGCCGCGCGCTATGCACGCACCGCGCCGAGCGATGCACAACCGGGCGCAGGGCGAAGCTAGCTGCGGATGCCACGGGTGCGGTAGCAGCGTGACCGCACCCTCTTTCGAACACCTGTTGAATCATTACGCCAGACAGCGCATCCGCCTGCCGATGATGCGTTCGGCGTGACGGCGGTTCGCATTGTCTGGTCCGTTCAAGATCCAGGGAAGTGACACTTCCGGCGGTACGCGGCGGAACGTCCACCGACGGCTCGACGACGTGCGACCACCCTCCGTCACGCAAAGGCTTTCCATGACAATGTCGTTTCGTGCGCCTTCTCCGGCGCTGATTGCGCTTTCTGTCGTGCTGGCGACGCTGACGGCCTGCGAAAAACCTGCTCCGTCCGCGGCATCCTTAACGCCCGCAGCGGAGACCGCCCCGCGCCAGACCAGCGTTCGGTGGCATGAGGGCAACCTCGACAAAGCCCTGGAAGAAGCCAAAAAGACCGGCAAACCGCTTCTGCTGTACTGGGGCGCGGTGTGGTGCCCGCCCTGCAACCGCCTCAAGGCCACCACCTTCAAGGATCCGGCGTTCATCGCGCAGGTCCAGCAGTTCGTGGCGGTGCACCTCGATGCAGACCTGGAAGAAGCCCAGGGAGCTGCCGAACGCTTCAATGTCAAGGGATACCCCACCCTCATCATGCTGCGGCCGGATGGTAGCGAAATCACCCGCCTGATCGGCGATATCACCACTGCGCAACTCGTTGACGGCCTGCGCACGGCAACCCGGCTCACCGTTGGTACCCAACAATTGCTGCAGCTGGCGCTCAAGCAGCCAGCAGCCCTGAAGCAGGACGAATGGGCTCTGCTCGCCAACTACGGTTGGCTTTTGGACAATCAATTGGTCGATGCCAAGCAAGCTCCTCGCGTTCTCACTGCGTTGGCCAAAACAGCACCACAGCCGGCGTTGCAACGGCAGTTCCAGCTCCTGGCCATACTCATCGCCAAGCAAAAGCCGGTCGCCCACCCCGCCACGTACGCGTTACTGCAAGCTGTGCTCGCCGAGCCAGCAGAGGTCCGGGCCAATCTTCCTGTTCTGGTCGGCAATGCCGCCACGCTGGTTGCTGCAGCCACAGCCGATGCAGGCAAGCGGGCCAGCTTGTCGCAGACATTCGATCAAGCGCTGATGCGCGCCTATGCCGACCCTACGCTGCCGATTGTCGATCGCTTGAGCACTGCGTCTGCGACGATCGCGCTTGCACGGCTGGCCCAGGGGCAGACGAGTGAGGCCAACGGAAAGAAACCGCAGCCGCCATTGCCGCCCTCCGTGGTCGAGACGGTGCATCAACGCGTGCAGTGGGCCGTGACCGCGGCCAAGACCGCCGAGGAGCGCCAGTCCACCATCTCCAGTGCCATGTATCTGTTGGTCGACGTCGGCGACAACGGTGGCGCAGAACAATTGCTGATGGCAGAGTTGGCGCGCACCAAGACGCCGTCTTACTACATGCCATACCTCGGCCACCTGGCCGAAGACCGAGGTGACAGCAAAACCGCGCTGTCCTGGTACAAGAAGGCCTACGAAACCCCCGGCAGCGAGGGAACCATCGTCTATCGAGGCATGACCTATCTGGAGGCCCTGATCCGGCTTGGTCCAGACGATGCTGCAGGCATCGAGACGCTGGCGACCCAGGTGATAGGCGATCTGGCGCGCCAGACCGATGGCTACCTGCAGGACAATCGCGGCCACTTCGAACCAGTGGCTGCCGCACTGCAAACCTGGAGCAAGCAACACCCTGCCCAAGGCAGCGCGATGCTTAGGCGCCTGCAGCAGAAAGCGCAGACCCTATGCGGCACCAAGACCGTCTGCCTCACCTGGCTAGGCTAGGAATCATCGCCATGGCGGGCACGCGCGCGACGCGGCTCGCCGATAAGGGCGCCTGGTGTTAGCGCACCCAGGGCAACAGCAGGTGATCGACCATCAAGAAGGCGAACAGCGCCATCAGATACACGATGGAATAGCCGAACATCTTCATCGAAAACAGTTCGTCCGGCGGGTCCAGCATGCGCCATGCATACCAGAGGAACACCGCGTTGAGTACCACCGCGCCGCCCAGATAAAACACTCCGCTCATGCCTACTGCCACCGGCAGCAGCGTCACGATGGCCAGCACGATCGTGTAGATGAGGATCTGCTTGCGCGTATGTGGCACACCGTGGGTCACCGGCAACATCGGGATTGCTGCCTTGGCGTAGTCGGCGCGCCGGAAGATCGCCAAGGCCCAGAAATGCGGCGGCGTCCAGATGAAGATGATCAGCACCAGGATCGAAGCATTGATCCAATCGGCCGTGGTCGGCAGACCGGTCACCGCCGCCCAGCCCAGCATCGGCGGCGTGGCGCCGGCCAGCCCACCGATCACGATGTTCTGCGAGGTCGCCCGTTTCAGGTAGACGGTGTAGATCACCGCATAGCCGATCATCGAGGCGAAGGTCAGCACCGCGGTGATGACGTTCACCCAGACCACCAGCATGGTCATGGAGATCGCGATCAACACGCTGGCAAAGACCATCACCTGCCACGGTCGTACCTTGCCCACCACCAACGGACGCCAGGACGTGCGCGCCATCTGCGCGTCGATCTTGGCATCGAGCAATTGATTGATCGCCGCCGCCGCCGAGGCGGCCAACCAGATCCCCACAAAACCCAGGATGCCCGCGCGCACCTGCGCCCAGGTGGGCACGCCGGGAATGGCCAGGAACATGCCCACCAGCGCGGTGAACACGATCAGTGCCACCACCTTCGGTTTGGTCAGATCCCAATAATCGCGTGCGCTGACAGCCATGCTCACTCCGGCGCGCGCAACCGCGCCAATAGCGACACCAGCACAAACAGCAGGGCCACCGCGCCCCCGTTATGCAGCACCGACACTTCCAGCGGCAAGGCCAGCTTGACGTTGAGCATGCCCAGCGTCACCTGCACCGCCACCAGCACCGCCAGCGCGCTCGCCCACACCCGCATCCCGGGCGAACGCGACAACCGCCACGCCAGCCACCACAGGTACAGCGCGGTCGCGATCGCCCACAACCGATGCGCCATCTGGATGGCGATACGCGCTGCGCCATCGAGCACGCCGCCTTCGTAATCCACACCGATACCGCGCCACAGCGTGAAGCCTTCGCGGAAATCATGCGTCGGCCACCACTGGCTGACGCAACGCGGGAAGTTGTCCGCAGACCAGCTGCCGCCGCCGCAGGCCAGCGCCGCGTAATTGGCGCTGACCCAGCCGCCCAGCGCGATCTGCAGGCCCAGCACCGCCACGCCCAGGCGCAGCAGCCACTTCAGCCGCGAGGCGTCGGCCAGCGTGATCGGCAGGTGGGTCGCACGCCACGCCATCCACACCAGCAGCGAAAACATCAGCATGCCGCCGAGCAGATGGCCCATCACTACGATAGGTTTGAGCAGCAGCGTCACCGTCCACATGCCCAGCAGCGCCTGGAAGATCACCACCGCCAGCGTCAGCACGCCGGCGCGCGCCAGATCGATATTGCTCCAGCGCAGCGCGGCCAGCAGCAGGATCGCCTCGCCTGCGACTGCCACACCCATCGCCAGCGTGTGCCAGCCGGACATGTACAGGGGGATCGAGAGCGCCACCAGCGCCGCGGCCGACACCACCTGCGCAATACCCATGCGACGGCGACGCGCGGCCAGTAGCGACAGCACCAGCACTTCCACGCCCAGCGCGCCAGCCAGGAAGCGGTGCACCTGCTCGCGCCAGGCCTTGTGCGATTCCAGCGGGCGGATCTTGCTGGCCACGTGCGTGTTGGCTTCGTCGGTGGTCTGCGGCCAGGTCACGCGGCCGTAGCAGGTCGGCCAGTCCGGGCAGCTCATGCCTGCGTCGGACAGGCGCACGAACGACCCGAACAGGATCGTGCTCGCCGTGAACAGCGCCGCCAGCCAGGCCATGCGGTGGAAGTGGCGGAACAATGCCGGTGGTGCAAACAGATTCATCGGAACAGGCTCACATCAATTTCAGCAGCTTGACCAGATCCGCGCGCAAGCCGGCCGGGTCGAAACCCGGGGCATAGCGGAGGATCACGAAGCCGTTGGGGTCGATCACATACACCGGCACGCCGGCGGCATCGTTGCTACGCGGCAATGCGCTCCGCAGCGCGGCATCGTCGCGCAGCACGCGCAAGGCCGGCATCGGCGGCAGGCCGGCCGGCGGCGTGCCGATCCACAGCACCTCCACCTTGTCGGCGCGATGCCCCAGCAGCTGCCAGACCTTGTCCAGTTCCGCGGCCAATGCCACGCATTGCTGGGCGCAACCTGCCGGCGGCGCCAGCGTAATCCGCCAGATGCGCTCGCCAGGCGCCCATGCGTACGGTTTCCCGTCCGCGCGCACCGGCACCAGCGCACGCAGGTCGGCGGGCGGATTGAGCAATTGTCCGTTGTTGCGCATCGACGCCGGCTGCCAGCCGGAGAAGCGCAGGACGCCGGCCAGCAACATCGAGCCGAAGAACAGCGCTGCCAGGGCAATCAGCATCCTGCGGCCGCGGGTGACCGAGTGCGGCGTGGCCGATGTAGGAGAGGTCATGCCGGCGATTTTCTCATGCCGCGCCGGTCAGTGCCCGCGCTGCCGACGGCGCCGCGCACGCCACGTCAGCAGCGTCGCCGTGGTCAGCACCGCCGCGGCAAGGCCGAACCATTGCACCGCGTAACCCAAGTGCCGCGCGGGCGGCAGCGTATTCGGCAGCATCTCCAGATCGCGCGCATAACCGACCGGCATGGCTGGATCCAGGCGTAATACCTGCGACGAAATGTCGCGCCTTTTCAGCGTGCTGCGCAGCGCCTGCGCGTCAAGCCGTGTCGCCAACCAGGTGTTGGGCGTAACAGCGGGCGCCAGCGCCGGCCCGATCGCCAGGCCGGACGACGGCGGCGCGCTCAGCAGCCCTCGCAGATCACGCGCACCTTTGAGCGCAGCGATGGCTGGCAATTGCCGATTCGCCGGCAGCGGCACCCAGCCCAGATCGACCAGCAATGTGCGCGATGTGCCCTGCGCGGCGGCAAGCTGGTAGATACGCACACCGGCTCGCCCGGCGTGCAACTGGTTGTCCAGCAGCACCTGCTGCGGCAGGAACTGCACGCGTCCGCTCACCCATGCCAGCTCCTGCTGCGCGGCGAGTGCCTGTGCCAAGGTCAACGGTGTCTCACGCACGTGCGCTGCGCGTTCAAGCAATGCTTGCTTGCCGTGCATGCGCTGCAGCTGCCATTGCCCAAGCGCAACGAACCCCGCGCTCACCAGCACGGCCAGCCCCCACCCCAAGATCGCCGTGTGCTTGCGCGTCATGACAAGCGACGCAAAAAAGCGTGCAATGCCTGGACCACCACGCCGACGACCACCGGGGCTGCTGTGAACGATTCGCTCAAGACGCTGCTGATTGTCGCCTTCCTGATCGTGATCCTGTGGAACCTGGGGGCCGGCCTCTACTACCTGCTCACCGACCGCGGCCAGACCAAACGCACCGTCAACGCACTGACCTGGCGCATTGGATTGTCAGTCGCGTTGATCGCCATCGTGATCATCGGCATCTACACCGGCTGGATCAAGCCGCATGGCATCGGCCGCTGACGCGGCTGGCGGGATTTGAGATTCGACATTAGGGATTGGCAAGAGCAAAAACGGAACACTTTTTTTTGCAAATCACCAATCCCGAACCCCTGCCCTCAAAGCACATACACGAACAGGAAAAGTGCCAGCCAGACGACATCGACAAAGTGCCAATACCACGCGGCCGCTTCGAACGCGAAGTGGTTGTCGCGGCTGAAGTGGCCCTTCGCCGAGCGTAGCCACATCACTGCCAGCATGATCGTGCCCAGCAGCACATGCATGCCGTGGAAGCCGGTGAGCATGAAGAACGTGGAGCCGTAGATGCCCGAGCCCAGGGTGAGATTGAGTTCGGTATAGGCGTGGATGTACTCCTCCGCCTGCAGGAACAAAAACACGCAACCCAGCAATACGGTCAACCCGAGCCATAACAGCAGCGCGCCGCGGCGGCCTCCCTTCAGCGCGTGGTGGGCAATGGTCAGCGTCACACCGGAGCTGAGCAGGATCAGCGTATTGATCAGCGGCAATCCCCAGGCCGGAATGGTCTGGAATTGCCCGCCGATCGTTCCCGGGCCGTTGGTCGGCCAGGCGGCGGAATAGCCGTTCCACAGCAGTTCGTTGGTCATCACGCCATCGCCTTCGCCGCCCAGCCAGGGCAGTGTCAGTACGCGCGTGTAGAACAGCGCACCGAAGAACGCTCCAAAAAACATCACCTCGGAAAAAATGAACCACACCATCCCCATGCGGAACGAACCGTCTACCTGGCGGTTGTAGTTGCCGGCGTTGGACTCGCGAATGACGTCTCCAAACCACATGAACAAGGTCGCCAGCAACATCGCCATGCCGGCAAAGAATGTCCAGCGCCCCCATGCCGCGTCGTTGAGCCAACTGGCCACGCCAATCATCATCACGAACATCGCAATCGACCCGACGAAGGGCCATTTGCTTTGTGTCGGGACGAAATACGCATCGGCGTTGGGACTGTGATCGGCCATGGCGTTGCTTCCGTGTCGTGGTACGGGTGGATGAAGGTTATGGCGCCGCGCGTGGCGTGCCGGACACGCCCCCGCCCTGCAGTTCCGAAGTCAGCGCGTCGTTGCGATAAAACGTGTAGGACAAGGTGATCGTGGTGACTTCCGCGGGCAATGCAGGGTCCACGATGAAACGCAGCGGCATGTCGCGCGTCTCCCCGGCCTGCAGCGTCTGCGCGGTGAAACAGAAACATTCGGTCTTGTTGAAATAGCCCGACGCACGCGCCGGCGCAACCGATGGCACGGCGCTTCCTACCACCGCGCGCTTGCTGTCGTTACGCGCGAAATACAGCGCCTCATTGAGCTCGCCTGGCACCACGTCCATCGTCATCTGCTCAGGATGGAAGGTCCACGGCAATTTCGAATTGACCCCGGCATCGAATTCGACGCGCACCGTGCGTTTACCACCGCCCACCGCATTGGACGCACCTTCGCGGGCGCTGCCCGGTGCGCGCTCCATGCGGATCCCGAAGACTTTTTCGCACGCAATGCGGTACAGCGGCACCAGCGAAAAGGTCAACACGAAGACGCCCAGCACCACGCCCAGCAGCTTGAACAAGCCAGCAGTCGGCGCATGCGTGGGCGCGCGCGCAGTCATCGGCCGATAACGCCCGAGGCAATGAAGCCGGCATAGATCAGCAGCGCAATGATTCCCACCGTGATTGCCGTGCGGCGTACCGCACGGCGCTGCTGCGCCTGTCGCTCGGCAGCGGAGAGCAGACGCGTCACCGCCGGCTCCGACGCCGACTCAGTGGCCGATGTCTTCATGGGCAAGATCTCCAGGCTTGATGACCGGCGGCACGGTAAAGGTATGCGCAGGCGCCGGCGACGGCACCGTCCACTCCAGCCCCTTTGCACCTTCCCAGGCACGCGCATCGGCACGGGCGCCACCGCGCAGCGATGCCAACAGAATGGCGGCCATCAGGAAGGGCGTGGCAAACATGCCGAACGCACCGATCGAGCTGACCAGGTTCCAGTCGGCAAACACAACGTTGTAATCGGGGATGCGCCGCGGCATACCGGCCAGGCCGAGGAAGTGCTGCGGGAAGAACAACAGATTGACGAAGATCATCGTCCACCAGAAATGGAACTTGGCCCAGGCCTCGTTGTACATCCGCCCGGTCCATTTGGGCCACCAGTAATAGACCGCTGCAATCAACGCAAACACCGCACCGGTGACCAGCACGTAATGGAAATGCGCCACCACAAAATAAGTATCGTGATACTGGAAGTCCGCCGGCACGATTGCCAGCATCAGACCGGAAAAACCACCGATACTGAAAAGAATCACGAATGCCACAGCCCACAGCATCGGTGATTCGAACGTCAGCGAGCCCTTCCACATCGTGCTGACCCAGTTGAAGACTTTCACCCCGGTCGGGATGGAGATCAACATCGTGGCGAACATGAAATAGATTTCACCACCGAGCGGCATGCCCACGGTAAACATGTGGTGCGCCCATACGATGAAGCTCAAGAACGCGATTGCCGCGATCGCATAGACCATCGCCTGATAGCCGAACAACGGCTTGCGGCTGAAGGTGGGAATGATTTCACTGACCACGCCGAATGCCGGCAGGATCATGATGTAGACCTCCGGGTGCCCGAAGAACCAGAAGATATGCTGGTACATCACCGGGTCGCCACCGCCGGCCGCGTTGAAGAAGCTGGTGCCGAAGAACTTGTCGGTCAGCAACATCGTGACCGCACCGGCGAGCACCGGCATCACCGCGATCAAGAGGAACGCGGTGATCAGCCAGGCCCAGCAGAAGATCGGCATCTTGAGCAGATCGATGCCGGGCGCGCGCATGTTGAGCACGGTGGCGATGATATTGATCGCGCCCATGATCGAACTGACGCCAGCCACGTGAATCGCAAACACGCTAAAGGCCACGTTGTAACCGCCCTGCAGCGACAGCGGCGGATACAGCGTCCAGCCACCGGCCGGCGCGCCTCCGGGCAGGAACAACGTCAGCAACAACAAGGTGAAGGCAACCGGCAGCAACCAGAACGACCAGTTGTTCATGCGCGGCAGCGCCATGTCCGGCGCGCCGATCTGCAGCGGAATCATCCAGTTCGCCAGACCCACAAAGGCCGGCATCACCCCACCGAAAATCATCACCAGCGCATGCACGGTGGTCATCTGGTTGAAGAATTCGGGCTTGACGAACTGCAGCCCCGGCTGCATGAGTTCAGCGCGGATCACCACGCTCATCGCCGCGCCAATGATGAACATCACGAAGGAGAACAGCAGATACAGCGTGCCGATGTCCTTGTGATTGGTCGAAAAGAACCAGCGCTCGACAAAGCCGGGCTGGTGGTGTCCGTGGTGATCGACTGCGGTATGCGCCATGACGGAACGACCTCTGCGAAGCGGTACGGTTGCGAGCGGTGTTAGAGAGCGGCGGTCGGCGCGGCAGGTTGTGCTGCCGGGGTAGGTGACGCTGCAGGCGCAGCCTCACCGGTGGGTGCTGTCGCTGGTGCCGCAGGTGCCGGAGGCGCTGCCGTGGGCGCGGTACCTGCACTGCTTCGACGCGACGCCAACCAACGCTGGAACTCGGCCTTGGGCAGTGCTTCGACCACGATGGGCATGAAGCCATGATCCTTGCCGCACAGTTCCGCGCACTGTCCCCGGTACACACCCGGCTGCTCGATATTGGTCCACGCCTCGTTGACGATGCCCGGGATGGCGTCCTGCTTCCAACCCAGTGCAGGCACCCACCACGCGTGGATGACGTCGTCGGCGGTGATCACGAAACGGATCTTGGTATTGACCGGCAGTACCAGGCGATTATCGACATCGAGCAGATAATGCGGTTGCGATGCAGCAGTAGGACGTTCACCGCTCTGCCGGATGCGGTCCGATTCGCGCGCCAGGCGACTGGTGAACTCTACCCCCTGACCCAGATATTCGTACTTCCACATCCATTGGTACCCGGTCACCTTGACGGTCATTTCCGACTCACGGGTGTCGTACATCGCAATCAGCTTGGCCGTCGCCGGCCATGCCATCGCAATCAGCACCAACACCGGAATTACCGTCCACAGCACTTCGGCACGCGTGTTGTGGCTGAACTGTGCAGCCACGGCGCCCTTGGACTTGCGGAACTTGAAAATCGCATAGCCCATCGCCCCGAAGACCAGCGCACCGATCACCACGCAGACCCACAGCGCCACCATGTGCGCCTCGTAGGCCATGCGCGCAGTCTGGGTGACGCCGCGGCCCATATTGAGCTGCCATTCCTTGGGATCGGCCGATTGCGCCCACACGGCGGGGGCGCCGACCAGCGCTGCCATCGCCAGGCCCAATCTTGTGTACGTCGAATTCCAGCTGCTGCGTTGCGTCATTGCCTAGACCCTTACGTCATCGGTGACGGCCATTGGCGGCCGCGAGCAAGCGTTTTAGCGTATCTGCCAGTTCCACACGTTCGGCCGGCCCGAGAAAACTCCCAATCTCGATCTGCCTGCCACTGCTCACCAACAGCACCCTGTCGTCGCGTTCCATGCATAGCCGCACCCAATGCGGATGTGCCTGAAACGCTGGTGGCGCGTGCCCGGACGGAAACACCTCAACGGCGGTCTCCCCGACCCGGATCGCTTCTTCGCGCTCGCCACTTCGCCATAACTGCCGTAGCGCCAGCGCCACCACACCACTGTGCAACAGGGCGAATACCGGCGCGAATGCATTGCCGGTCCACCACCCCAGGCCCGCAAATAACCACATCGTTCCCGCAAGGACTGCAAACAACAACACGAACTGCCTGGCCGACAGCGCCCGCGGAGGCTGCAACCGCAATTGCGTCCCGACCCCTTCGGACATCAACGGCAGCACTTCGATCATTGGCAACACGCAGCGCACTGCGGGAACAGCCCGATGGTAGACCCGTGCGAACGCATGCAGCAAGCATTTCCGCCGATCAAAAATTTGCTGCAGTGCAGCTAAAAATGCGTGGAAATCAAATACTTCACCCGAGATGGCCAACCGCGCGCGCGTCCTCGAATGCTTTCACCATCACCCGCTCGGCCCACCTGCACAAAACGGCAGTAAAGCTGCCGTATCCACACAAGTGTGCGGGGACTCCCGCTCTCTAAAATACGCGAGGATTCCCAGGCACCTTTCGCATGAACGCTCAACTCGACTCGCTTGCCTCCACCCCCGCTGCGCGCTCATTGCTCGCGCCCGAACTCCCGGTCGCGCCCGGTGCATTGCGCGCTGCCATCACCGCTGCCTGGCTCAAGGACGAGGCCGAGCATGTACACGAATTGCTGGACCAGGCGCGCCTGCCGGCCGCAGAGCAGGCCAAAGTGCAGGCGCTTGCTGCCGACTTGGTGGCCCGCGTGCGTGCACGGGCACAGGATCAGGGCGCGATCGAAGCCTTCATGCGCCAGTACGATCTGGGAAGCGAGGAGGGCGTACTGCTGATGTGCGTGGCCGAGGCGTTGCTGCGCATTCCTGACCAGGACACCGCTGACAAGCTGATCCGCGACAAGCTCGGCGATGCGGACTGGAAAAAGCACATGGGCGGCAGCGACTCGGTGCTGGTCAACGCATCGACCTGGGGCCTGATGCTCACCGGCAGGCTGGTGCAACTCAACGACCTCACCCGCGCGGATGTGCCCGGTGCCTTCAAACGCCTGATCGGCCGCGTGGGCGAGCCAGTGATTCGTCTGGCCGTGCGCCAGGCGATGAAGATCATGGGCCATCAGTTCGTCATGGGCCGCACCATCGGCGAAGCATTGTCGCGTTCGCGCAAAGGCGACAATGCCGACTATCGCTATTCGTTCGACATGCTCGGCGAAGGCGCGTTGACCATGAAGGACGCGCAGCGCTATCTGCAGGCGTACCGCGATGCCATCCATGCGATCGGCCGCAGCGGTAGTTTCGTTGGCACCGACGTATTCGCAGCGCCGAGCATTTCGATCAAACTCTCCGCGTTGTATCCGCGCTACGAACACGCCAAGCGAGCACGCGTGATGGCCGAACTTGTACCTGGCGTGCTGGAGCTCGCGCAGCTGGCCAAGTCGTACGGCATTGGTTACACCGTCGATGCCGAAGAGGCCGACCGGTTGGAGCTGTCGCTGGACATCATCGAAGCGACCTTCTCCGACCCGTCGCTCGATGGTTGGGAAGGCTATGGCTTGGCAGTGCAGGCGTATCAGAAGCGCACGCCTTACACGATCGACTTCCTGGCCGATCTGGCGCGGCGCGTCGGCCGACGTATCCCGGTGCGCTTGGTCAAGGGCGCGTATTGGGATGCAGAGATCAAGCGCGCGCAGATCGAAGGTCACCCTGGCTATCCGGTGTTTACGCGCAAACAGAACACCGATGTGTCCTACCTGGCCTGCGCTCGACGCATGTTTGCGCACAGCGATGCGCTGTATCCGATGTTCGCTACCCACAACGCGCAGACCATTGCCGCGGTACGTGCCATCTCTGCAGGAAAGACGTACGAGCATCAAAAACTGCACGGCATGGGCGATGACCTGTATGCCGAGGTAATTCCTGCCGATCGTCTAGGGTTGCCATGCCGCGTGTATGCACCGGTCGGCTCGCATGAAGATCTGCTGCCCTACCTAGTGCGTCGCCTGCTCGAAAACGGCGCCAACTCCAGCTTCGTCAATCGCATCACCGATGAGGACGTCGCCATCGAAGACCTGATCCGCGATCCGGTCGAAGCGGTGTCGTCGTTTGCTTCCATCCCGCATCCCAAGATCCCGCTGCCGACCGACCTGTTGCGCAGCCAGAACCAGAACAGGAAGAACTCCATGGGCGCCAATCTCGCCAACGACAACGATTTGCGGCACCTGGCCGAGCAACTCAATGCTGCCGTCAAACCGTGGAAGGCAGCGCCGCTGGTACCCGGCGCGGTGATCAGCACGCCGAGCGAAGCAGTCCTGAACCCGGCAGATCGCCGCGAGACGGTCGGACATTGGCAGCCAGCCGATCCCACGACGGTGCAAAAGGCGCTTGCTTCGGCAGCTGCGGCCCAGCCGGGCTGGAACCGCACCCCGGCGGCAAGCCGCGCCACCATCTTGGAACACGCCGCCGACCTGCTCGAAGCACGCATGCCTGAGTTCATGGCGATTTGCGTCAAGGAAGCCGGCAAGACGCTGCCCGACGCCGTGGCCGAAGTGCGCGAGGCGGTGGATTTCCTGCGTTATTACGCAGGCCAGGGGCGCGCGCAATTCGGCGCACCCGAGCGCCTGCCGGGGCCGACCGGCGAGTCCAACGAACTGCAATTGCACGGTCGTGGCGTGTTCGTCTGCATCAGTCCATGGAATTTTCCGCTTGCGATCTTCCTTGGTCAGGTCGCCGCCGCGCTCGCTGCCGGTGACAGTGTGATTGCTAAGCCCGCCGAGCAGACCAATCTGATCGGCTACGCCGCGGTGAAGCTGCTGCACGAGGCCGGCATCCCGGAGGCTGTTGTGCAATTCCTGCCCGGCGATGGCGCTACCGTGGGCGCTGCACTGACCAACGATCCGCGCGTGGCGGGCGTGGCGTTTACCGGTTCCACCGAAACCGCACGTACCATCAACCGCACGCTTGCCTTGCGTGATGCCGCGATCGGCGTGTTGATCGCCGAAACCGGTGGCCAGAATGCTTTTATCGCCGACTCGTCGTCGCTGCCCGAAGCGGTAGTGAAGGATGCAATTTCCAGCGCTTTTATCTCCGCCGGACAGCGCTGCTCGGCGGCACGTGTGCTGTTCGTCCAGGACGACATCGCCGACAAGGTCATGACCATGCTTGCCGGTGCGATGGGCGAGCTGAAGATCGGCGACCCCGGTCTGCTCTCCACCGACGTAGGCCCGGTAATCGATGCAGATGCTCTCAAGATCCTGGACGATCACGCAGCACGAATGGATCGCGAAGCGCGCTTGATCGGAAGTACCAAGCTGGATGACAGTATCGCGCATGGCAGCTTCTTCGCCCCCCGCGCCTATGAGCTGACGTCGCTAGGCCAGCTGCAACGCGAGGTGTTTGGCCCGGTCCTGCATGTCATCCGCTGGAAAGCGGACCAACTCGACGCTGTCATCGAGCAGATCAACGCGACAGGCTACGGCTTGACGATGGGTGTCCATTCGCGCATCGATGAAACCATCGACCGTATTACATCGCGCGTCGCGGTTGGCAACGTCTATGTCAACCGCAATCAGATTGGTGCCGTCGTCGGCGTCCAACCGTTCGGCGGCCAAGGCCTGTCCGGCACCGGCCCGAAAGCCGGCGGCCCGCACTACTTGCTGCGGTTTGCCACCGAGAAGGTCGTCACCGTCAATACCACCGCAGCAGGCGGCAACGCCTCGCTACTGACCCTGGGCGACTGAACATCTGTTCGACGGGTGCAATGGTGCTGATAAGCAAAACCCCGCTAAGGCGGGGTTTTTGTTGCATCCACATGCCAATAAGGCAAGCTGTTTGGGTATCGGTACTGTCGTAACGCAAAGCCTAATAAGTCATTGCCGCGCAACGCTGGCGCTGGTGACTTTCCATTTGCTGGATGTTGAGAGCTAGCAGTAACCCACATTCGTGTGAGTCAGAAGACATCACAATCAACGTACTGACGGCCCTGATGCCTTGAATAAGGGAGCGCAGCGGCATGTGGAAGAGTTGACGCTTACGACACCTCGACGTGTTTACAGCCCATCAAGGACGCTGTGGCCCGCTCATCCGCCATCTCGTCGTATTGCCACCTTTAGGGAAGCCGCGGCAAGGCTTGGTGGCAACTGCGACGGCGACGCGATGGCGGTGCGACATGCGATGGCGCAACCGGCCAGCGGCCGCAAGCTCCTGCCTGGCAGGAAGTGGCCTTGCTGCTGGGTACCGGAGCACCTGCAACGAGGCGAGGCAGCGGCTGGCTGCGACGGTGTTGAGATTGGTGTAGCCGCATGTCAGGCAAAAAGAAACCCTCCATCCTTTCGGATAGAGGGTTTCGGGTAAAGCCCCTGGCGATGACCTACTCTCGCATGGCTTGAGCCACACTACCATCGGCGCAGCTGCGTTTCACTTCCGAGTTCGGGATGGGATCGGGTGGTTCCACAGCGCTAATTTCACCAGGGAGACGGTTGGAGCGTCGCCAGTTGCTGCTTCCTCAAACGTGAGCACGGGTGTGCAAGCGTTTGCGTGTGGAAGCACCTACGGCGCTCAGCCTCGCATAGTTAACTTGTGACGTAGCTTGCGTTTGATGATCTACCAACGTTCGTTGGGACCAAGGCAACTTGAGGTTATATGGTCAAGCCGCACGGATCATTAGTATCAGTTAGCTCAATACATTGCTGTACTTACACACCTGACCTATCAACCACATAGTCTATATGGTTCCTTTAGGGGGCTTGTGCCCCGGGAAGTCTCATCTTGAGGCGCGCTTCCCGCTTAGATGCTTTCAGCGGTTATCGCTTCCGAACATAGCTACCCGGCAATGCCACTGGCGTGACAACCGGAACACCAGAGGTTCGTCCACTCCGGTCCTCTCGTACTAGGAGCAGCCCCTCTCAAACTTCCAACGCCCATGGCAGATAGGGACCGAACTGTCTCACGACGTTCTGAACCCAGCTCGCGTACCACTTTAAATGGCGAACAGCCATACCCTTGGGACCGACTACAGCCCCAGGATGTGATGAGCCGACATCGAGGTGCCAAACACCGCCGTCGATATGAACTCTTGGGCGGTATCAGCCTGTTATCCCCGGAGTACCTTTTATCCGTTGAGCGATGGCCCTTCCATACAGAACCACCGGATCACTAAGACCTACTTTCGTACCTGCTTGATCCGTCGATCTTGCAGTCAAGCACGCTTATGCCTTTGCACACAGTGCGCGATGTCCGACCGCGCTGAGCGTACCTTCGTGCTCCTCCGTTACTCTTTAGGAGGAGACCGCCCCAGTCAAACTACCCACCATACACGGTCCCTGATCCGGATAACGGATCTAGGTTAGAACGTCAAGCACGACAGGGTGGTATTTCAAGGATGGCTCCACTGCAGCTAGCGCCACAGTTTCATAGCCTCCCACCTATCCTACACAGACGAACTCAACGTTCAGTGTAAAGCTATAGTAAAGGTTCACGGGGTCTTTCCGTCTTGCCACGGGAACGCTGCATCTTCACAGCGATTTCAATTTCACTGAGTCTCGGGTGGAGACAGCGCCGCTGTCGTTACGCCATTCGTGCAGGTCGGAACTTACCCGACAAGGAATTTCGCTACCTTAGGACCGTTATAGTTACGGCCGCCGTTTACTGGGGCTTCGATCAAGAGCTTCGCCTTGCGGCTGACCCCATCAATTAACCTTCCAGCACCGGGCAGGCGTCACACCCTATACGTCCACTTTCGTGTTTGCAGAGTGCTGTGTTTTTGATAAACAGTCGCAGCGGCCTGGTTTCTGCGACCCTCTTCAGCTATAGCTCGCATGAGCCACCAAAAAGGGTGCACCTTCTCCCGAAGTTACGGTGCCATGTTGCCTAGTTCCTTCACCCGAGTTCTCTCAAGCGCCTGAGAATTCTCATCCTACCCACCTGTGTCGGTTTACGGTACGGTCTTCGTGAGCTGAAGCTTAGGAGCTTTTC